>JBDQJC010000154.1:0-2028 GCA_040264055.1 Planctomycetota bacterium | reverse complement strand
TTGAATCGGTCGCGGCTCTTTGAAGCCGGCGAATTCGATGCCTTGCAGAACGGTCTCATGGAGACCCAGGTTGTTGAAACCCGAATCTGTACGGGTAGCGGTCGCAGTCAAGCGTCTTGTCCTAAGTAGTCGTGTAAATGGGCGCGCGGAAGGTCGGCGGTTGAGCGCCGCCGCGCTTTCCGGCCCATACAACAGCAAAAGGGCAAGAGATTCGTGCGACGCGACCGGCAGCTTTGAGCTGCGAAATGGTCCTGTTGTGCGCCGTTCGAGGGGCTCTTGGCCACCATCGAAGCGGGTAGAGTATCAGAAAATAGACCTCAGACCGAGATTCTGGTCCTACCAAGCTAAGCATGAATCCTCTCAGCCTCACCGCTCTCGCGCTCTTGTTGTCGCTCGCGCAGCTTTTGTCCCCCCGCGCCGAAGCGTGTACCGGCATCAATCTGATCGCTGCTGACGGCAGCGTGATCGTGGCGCGCACCAACGAATGGGGCGCGAGCGACATGGACACGCACCTCACGATTTTCCCACGCGGGCGGGCGTTTCAGGCGATGACTCCGGGCGGCGTGAATGGCGCAGCCTGGAAGGCAAAGTGGGGCTTCGTTTCGATGACTGCCTATGGGCAGCCGTATGGCCCGGATGGGTTGAACGAACGCGGGCTGTACGTCGGTATGTACTACTTCCCTGGCTTTGCAAGTTACGCACCCTACATCGAGGCCGAGGCTTCGAAAAGCGTCAGCGTCGGCGACTTGATGCAATGGATGTTGTCCAACTGTGAAACCGTCGACGAAGCCTTGGTGGGGCTCGAGCAGCTGAGCGTGGTCAATGTTGATGACCCGCGCTTTGGCGGCGCTGCGCTTCCATTTCATTGGAAGATCGCGGATCCCAGTGGCCGCACGGTGGTGATCGAAGTCGTTGAAGGCGGCAAGGTCGAAGTGCGCGAGGCCGTGCTTGGTGTGATTACCAACTCGCCCGGTTACGACTGGCATACCACGAACTTGCGGAACTATCTGAAGCTGTCGCCACTGCCTGCGGGCGCGGTGGCGTTGGATGGCACTGACCTGAGCCCACTCGGCGCTGGCTCGGGCATGCTCGGCTTGCCGGGTGACTTCACTCCTCCGTCGCGCTTTGTGCGCGCCGCTGCATTTGTCGCCAGCGCACGCTCGACGGCAACCGGTGAGGAAACAGTTGATGAGGCCTTCCGCATTCTGGATAGCTTCAACATCCCGATTGGCTCGGTGATGCCGCGCGACATGGTTCCAGAAGGTGTGGTTGGCGCGACACAGTTCACCAGCGCATGCGATCTGAAGAACAAGCGAATGTACTACCACACCATGCACAACCGCCGCGTGCGGGCTGTCGATTTGCGTGAGATCGACTTTGCGACGATCAAAGAGCAGTCTTTCCCTTTGGACTCCGTGCGAGCTCAGGACGTCCAGGAGCTTGAGGTCCGATGAAGTGTGATCGCCTTTGCGGCGTTGCCCTACTGGCTCTGGCTGCGGGAGGCTGTGGATCCTCGAATGCCAGCGACAGTCGTACCCGGTTGTTTTCCGGCCCGGTCGAGGTGGTGGTAGATGGCTTGGGCTTTACCGAGGGTCCGGTTTGGTTGCCGGCGAGTTCGGAGCTGGTGTTTAGTGATATCCCAAACGCGAAGTTGATGGCTTGGAGTGAGGCTGGTGGGTTGCGGGTGTATCGGGAGGAAGCGAACCCGAATGGAAATGTGTTGGATGGGATGGGCCGGTTATTGACTTGTCGGCATGGCGCGCGTGATTTGGTGCGAACTGGGGCGGATGGTTCGATTGATGTGATTGTTGGTGAGTGGGATGGCAAGCGTTTGAACTCGCCGAATGATTTGGCTGTGGATCGGGATGGAGTGATTTGGTTTACCGATCCGCCGTGGGGATTGGAGGGACAGACCGAGGGCCGCGAGATTGACGGGAACTATGTGTATCGGGTGGATCCGAAGACGGGGACCGCGGTGAATGTTTCGACGATTCATGCGATGCCGAACGGGATTGCGTTTTCGCCGGA
>JBDQJC010000153.1:0-2049 GCA_040264055.1 Planctomycetota bacterium | reverse complement strand
GTGGATCGCTCGCGCCGCCGAGAAGGGCTGGACCTGTCTGCTCTATCACGACACCGACGAGCCGATCGGCCGCTTCGAAGGCGAAGGCCGCCGCTTTGGCTGGTCGCCGCGGACCAGCGCATAGATAAGACAAGCCCTCGGCCTTGTTTGCAAATTAGCCCTTTGGCAAGGACCCTGATCTTGCCGATTTCCAGGATCTAGGGGAGTTTCGGTGCCGTCTATTGCATGGCGGTATTGCGCCACTCCCTCACCTGCCCATCCCATGTTCTTGTCTCTCACCTTCGTCGCACTTGCAGTGACTGGCAGCACCAGTGGTTCGGCCACGGTGCACACGCCGCACTCGGTCACTTCTTCGGTCGCATTTGGCGAGCGTGCGAGTGGCGAAATGGAAATGGTCATTATCTCGCGGGGAGATGCGCGAGTCATGAGTTCGCTCGATGGTGGGTTCAGTTTCGCACGGATCGCGGGCGATGGCCTGGGCAAGGTCAACGCGCACCGCGTGGTCTTCTACGAGGTGCCTTCGACGGGTGAGAAGCGCTTTGTCATCGCGACCGATGCAGGGGTGTGGAAATATGTACCTGCGACGGGATTGGTCGAAGAGATTTCCAGCGGGCTCGATTTGGTGAACACCTATTACACCGACCTGAGCGCACCGCTGGTGGGTGAAGACGGCCCGGTCGTGACGGTGAATAACTGGGGGCAGGCATTCCTTTTGGACGAGCTGGCCGACACCTGGAACAAGGTCTTGGACCTGGGTCGCTTCGACGAAAACGCCGTTTGTTCGATCGCGCCGAAGTTTGATCGTGCTGGCCCGGTCGGGCCAAACCGCACGCTGGCTGTCGGCTCGCGTGGGATTCTCGTGACGAGTACGGACGGCGGAGTGACCTGGGCAGCTCATCCGCAGTTCGGGACGCCGGCTAACGATATCTATGAGTTCCATATCACCGCGCTGGAATTTGATCGCGACTACGAGAACACCGGCGTGATCTTGATGGGTCGCGGTCGTCGCGATGACTTCGCGCCATTCGAGAGCGAAGGCGAGATCTGGCGCTCAAGTGACTTTGGCGCGAGCTACACCCAGCTGAGCTTCCAGGGCAGCACCTCGATTAGCTCAAGTGTGCGCTCGATTCGCAACGGTGGCGTCGGTCCGGATGCCGCGAATCATTGGTTCGCCGCGGTTTATCGATTCCCTGAGCACGCGGACTTCGATGCCGCCTTGGATACGATTGGCGTGTTGCATAGCACGGATGGCGGATTGACTTGGGATGACCAAGACAGCTTCCAAGAGTTCATCCAAGAGTTCTCCGGCAACACGCGCACGGCGGTCGGCTTGCCGTATCGCCGCATGATGCAGATCACGGTGAGCCCCAATTTCGATCAGGATGGCACCCTGTGGATGGCTCGCTCGGAAGGCTTGTACAAGTCGAAAGACCAAGGCGTCACTTGGGAGAAGCGCCGGTTCCGGCCTTCGACTCAAGTACGAGGCATTAGCTCCAACTACAACCATCGCGGCGAGATCATCACCTGGGGCGCTTCCTACGGCTCCGGTCTGTATCGTTACAACCATGCGACTGGCGTTGCCGACACTCTGATCGGCGAAGGCGTGATCTACTACGCGACGGTCGAGGCATCGCCGAACGCTTCCATGGACGGCATCGTCATGGGGGGTGGCCAGCGCGACCTAGCGGTCAAGTTCGACGAACCGAACCCGGTGAATCGCCAGAAGTGGTATTCGGTGAACGAGATTCGTTCGGCGATTGATGGCGATACCGGCTACGTGCGCACGTTGGCGCTATCGAAGCGCTTTGGCGGTCGCGGAGTCCCGGCAAGTGAAGCCGTGTTCGCATGGAGCGCTCGCTTTGAAGATTCGCCGCTGGGCGAGACTCGCTTGACCTTCGATGGGTTAAAGCATGTCTACCTCATTAACGATGTGTTCAATCAGCCTGGACAGCGCGCGCCGTACTTCCAGGAAATGGATTTCGCGCAGTCTTTCGATCGCGACAATCTGCCTTACGAACTGGACATCTTCGGCTCGACCGAAGCCTTCGG
>JBDQJC010000152.1:0-2208 GCA_040264055.1 Planctomycetota bacterium | reverse complement strand
GAGCGAAACCCATGACTTTGCGTGCGCGTTCAGTAAAGCGGTCGAACATGAATGCGTGATCTCCGGCTATCTATCGGTGTTTCCGATAGGACAGGTTGAACGAATGCCAAGAATGGCAGTTGCCGGGAGGAGCCGAACCTAAACCGGCTCATCCGAATTTTCTAGCGTGGCGTCGAGCTCACGGATCGCATCGCGGAGGCGCGCAGCAGATTCGTAGTCTTCGGCGAGGATCGCAGTATCGAGCTCGCTTCGGAGCTGTTCGATGCGACCTTCTTGATCGGAAGACGCATGCTCGGTGTAGCCGTGAATGCGCTCGAGAACTTCTTCGACGAACTCTGAGAAGTGCTCGTAGTCGTTTGGGCAGCCGAATCGACTTGTCTGACGGAAGTCACGTTCGGTCCACCCGCACTCAGGGCAAGGCTCAGATGTTGTTTCTTGGCCTTCGCTGCCTGGGGCGGATTGCTGGAAAGGGCCAAGCAAGCTCTTCGAGAGCTTCTGGACGATCTCAGGGTAGTTCTGACTGGTGGGGGCAGCGATATGCAAGCCCTTGGCTTGCGCGCACTGTCCGCACAAATGCTCTTCCCGCACATTGGGTTGCCCACCATCCAAATACTCGATTTGGACCTGGTGCACCGTTGCGTCGAACTTTTGGCAGGATTCGCAGAGCATCATTTTCCCTTCAGTCTTTAGTACGCCGGAAGGCCTTTGTCACCAGGACTCTTTTGTTTGCCGACCCGAAAGCTTGCACAAGAATCTTGGAACATACGAGCTCGATCACGGAAGTTCTGGAACTCGTCAAAGGAGGCGAAGGAGGGCGAGAAAAGCAGGCTAGCAGTCGGAGAGGGCAGTTCTGCCAATGCGGCCGCAATTGCTTCCTGGCAGTTCGGGTGAAGCTGAGCACGCTGCTGTGTTTCCGGCGTGAGTGCTTCAAAAAGACGCTGCCCTCCGGCTCCAAACAGGTGCAATTGGGCGCAACGCGAGACGACTTGAGGCAGCTCTCCGAGCGGCAAGCCCTTGTCATAGCCACCTGCGAGCAAAGTGATTGGACCGGCTAGCGAAGCAACGGCGGCGGCGGTCGGCTCTGGGTGGGTTGCGACGCCGTTGTCGATCCAGCGGTACCCAGGAGGGGCAGGTAGATCCTGCAGTCTGTGGGGGAGTCCTTCGAAGTTGGAAATCGCTTCACCGACCCGTCCGGGAGGAAGGCCCAAGGCAATCGCCGCGCGGACTGCCATCAATAAGGCACTCGCCCGATACGGCTCTTGCCACGGCAACTGGTCGACACGCAAGCCCCAATCGCTGGGGTGCAGCTGCTCCGGAGCAAAGCGCTCGACCCGCGCATGCGCGGAAGCCGCGAATGGGTCGAGCGCGGGCTCGTCGGAGGGCATCAAGGCAAGATCTTGTGCGGATTGAAACGAAAGGAGCCGCATTTTCGCCGCGGAGTACGCCTGCATGTTGCCGTGCCGATCCAAATGGTCGGGACGCAAGCAAGTGAACAGCGAAACGCGCGGCCAGGGCCGAGGCGTGTCGAGACGCTCCAATTGGAAACTCGAGAGTTCAACGACGAGTTGATCGTCGGGAGTCAGCGTTTCCACTTGCTCCAGCAGGGAACCGCCAAGATTGCCGCCGAGTACGGTGCGGCCGGGGACCAGGCGCAGCATGTGGCGAAGCAGGGCCGCTGTGCTGGATTTTCCATGGGTGCCGGTGATGGCCACACAAGGAACTCGCGGCACCAGACGCAGGGCGAGGTTGACCTCGGTGGTGAGCACGCACCCGGCTGCGCGCGCGACCTTCAGCCACGGCGAGGTTTCGGGGACCGCCGGATTGACGACGACGAACTCGGCGCGTTGAAACAGCTCTTCGCGATGGCCACCAAACGCTGCGCGGAACTCAATCCCTTCGAGCGTCGCCAGAGAATCAGCCAATTGATCGGAGCTGCGTAGATCGCTGATCGTGAGCTTTGCGCCACGTCGACTGAGGGCTCGGGCACAACCGGCACCACCACCAAAGGCTCCTAGGCCAAGGAGCAGGACCTCGCGGCCGGCAAGCTCATCCGGGTGGGGAGTCGTGGGCACGCTGCTGCTGGCAGGTAAATGGCGGAGAGGGAGGGATTCGAACCCTCGGAGCCCGCAAACGGGCTCAATAGCTTAGCAAGCTACCGCATTCGGCCACTCTGCCACCTCTCCGCTGCCTACAGCGGCGAGAGAGTGT
>JBDQJC010000151.1:0-2503 GCA_040264055.1 Planctomycetota bacterium | reverse complement strand
CTCACTGAGTGCTTGCGACTAACACAGAACTTGGTACAAAGACTGGGGGCTGGTCACGTATTGCAGATTGAATTGAGCTTGATAGGGGCCGGGCGGGAGCTCGGGATGCGGAGTTCCTGGGTCGAGGTTCTGCACCAACAAGCCAAACTCAATTTCGGGCTCACCCGCGGTGCCGCGCACGCTGAGATGCAGCCCCGCGCTGCCGGCGTGCGGAAGTTGCGCCGTGTCAATGCGACCGTGCGCACTCAGGAAGGCGTGCAATTGAGCGAGATCGACATCGCTGCTGGCCAAGCGAAGCTCGATCGGGCTTTCGGATTTCAACTGCAGATCGGGAAGCTCGACCGAGCCGCGCGCGGTCCAACTTCCCAAGCGCGTGGTCAAAACCATTTCGCGCAAGTCCACCAAGACGCGTTGCGCGCTTGAGTCCAGTCGCGCATCTAACTGCAGGCTTTGCAAGGCCGCGGCTTCGCTCGGCAGCTCCAACTCGAGGCGCCTGAGCCAATCGGGGAGCTCGCCGACGCTCAACTGGAAGCTCCCACTGGTCGAGGCCGATTCTGGGCTCGCGGCGAACAAAGGTAGTCGGCAGTCCTGGGCGAGCAGTTCCAGATCGGGGCCGTGCGCTTCAAAGTGATCGCTTATCAACCACCCTTCGATCACCCGAATCTTTCCCGTGATGGCTTCAAGCTCGACCTGGCGCCAGCCGTTGCGGGCCGCGCCAAACTCGAATTCGGCCACGCCGGCAAGCGGCTGTTCGAGCGGCCAATCGACACTGCCTTGGCAGTCCAGCTGTCCGCGCAAACCCAGGTCCAACCATGGCTGCAAGTGCTCGGCGACCAATCCTTTCGCTTTGACCGCGGCGCGCACGCGTTGTTCCTTGAAGGAGCCTTTTGCCGCGACTGAGCCGTCCAACAGCGAAGCAGCAAAATCGAGACTCAGTTCTCCTTCGTTGAGCTTGCTGAGGTCTAGCTCGGCCCGTTCAAGGCGTTCCATGCCATCGACGAGCAGGCTCGGAATCTGCAGCACACTGTTGGCATACAAGACCTCACATGCAAGCGTTGCAATGGGAGCGCGTTCGCCATCGCGAATGAAACGGAAGTCCGGAAGATTGATCAACAACCGATCCGTTGGAACAACCGCAGCGGTGCTCGGCCCCGTGATGGTTTCATCGATCGGTTTGATCGCGGTGCGTACCGACCCGCGGCGCAGCTCGGCGCTGGTTTCGCCGTCTTCGTAGAGAACCGCAAGTTGATTGACCTGCACTTCGGGCAGGCGGGCCGGCAGCTGCAGCGGCTCACTCGCTTCGTCGGCTTCCGACTCGGTGGAAGCCTGAGTCGCGTCGAGAATCAGCGTGACGCTCTCTGCCCGGACCGCGTGCAGCCATGCTGCCTCGCCGCGCAACAACTCCCATAGCGAATAGCGCAGTTCAATCTCGGTCAACTCGAAACTGCGTAGCGGCGTCAGCGCGCCGTCCTCAAGGCTGCGCGCGCGCTCAAGCTCGATGCCGCTCCACCAACTTCCGCTGATGCCTTCCAGCTCAACTGGGGCACCGAGCAACTCGGCGATCATCGGCTCGGCTTGGTTGAGTAGCCAAGGGCCGAGCAGTGAGTTGCGGCTGAAATAAGCCGCCAGCAGCAAGACGACGCTAGAACGCCAAGTCCATTTCCAAAGACGACGCAGCCGACCCGGCCGGCGCTTTTTGGGCGCCGTTTCTGGTGCTGTCTCGTGGAGTGGCTCGGACATGAACGGGATTGCCCTGGGAAGCGGCGAGAGATTTTAGGCCAGTCTGGCGGACTCTCCCGGCCTGCTTCTTCACTAGCTTCTCCGGTCGGCTGGAAACGCAAAGCGGCCGGCCTGTCTCCAGGCCGGCCGCAAGTACGACGAGGTCGTGAACTACGGCTTCACGCCGGTCTTTGCAGTTTCCTTCATCTCGGCCAACTTCTTGTCGAGATTTTCCAGGTAGGACTTCGCACGAGGCTCGTCGCCATACTGAGCCTTGGCCCAGTTGACGGCTTTCTCGAACGTTGCTGCATCGTTGTTCATGTCGGCCCATTGCATGACCGCATTCCAGAACTGACCAGCGGAGCGTCCGGCAGGGACTTTCCCTTCCTTCAGCATGGCAATCACACGCTCACGGGCGGCAGCGACCTTTTCAGCATCGCGGCCAGCACTTGCGAACAAGTGGGTCACTTCCGCATCGACCATCAGCTTGGCAATCTTCGCCTTGGTGGCGTCATCCAGCTTCTTGATCTTGGCGAGACGTTCCTTGGCGGCAGGGAAGTCGACCGAACCGAGCGAGAGCTCAGCTGCCAACAACTTGCCGTCGAGACCCTTTTCACCCTTCTCGATACGTGCCTTCAGCTCGGACAACTCAGACAGGGACTTCGCGGTCGATGCGAAACTCGCAACGTCACGGCCACCTGGCTCAGTCAGCTTCTTGCCGTCTGCATCCATGTACATGAGGGTGGGGAACCCGCGCACACCGTAATCCTTGTAGAGATTCTCG
>JBDQJC010000150.1:0-2590 GCA_040264055.1 Planctomycetota bacterium | reverse complement strand
TCCGCTACCAAGCAGACCCCGTGCTGGCCGTTTTGGCTGGTGCGGGGTTTTTGTTTTGGCTTAGGTGGGGCAGCTAGAAGCAGCGGCCTTGTCCAAGTTGTGTCCAAAATGGCGCGGCTGGTCAAGGCCATAGCTCCGAGTCCGGTTCCGAACTAGCAGGACCCATTCGGGGAGAGTCTCCGATAGACGCGCCTTCGCCCGTCGTCTATGAAGGCCATCGCGCCGAGCTCATGCCACCCACAGGGAATGGTCTTCGACTCTTTGAGCGCCCGTGAAACAGCTGGCTGCGAGATGCCCAGCACACGAGCCAAGTCAGAGATGGACTCAAACTCCGTATCCCAGCAATCACGCCACCGCACTGACCCGCCGCCCAAGAACTGGTTCAAGCAAAGTGGGAGTTCTCACCTCGAGACTGGCCTCAACTCAAGAGGAGGCGGCAAGTGCTCCGCAAACGATTTCCGATCGATCAGATCATCACCAAGCTCTGCGAAGCGGAGGTCTGCATCTTGCGCGGCGAAACTGTCGCGAGGCCTGTAAGGGCATCGAAGGCATCGAGCAGCTTTACTACCGCTGGCGCAAACAGTACGGCGTACCGAAGTCGGGCCAGGTCAAACGAATGGAGGAGCCCGCAAAGGAGAGCGGACGACTCCGCGGAGTCGTTAGCAAGGGGGCAGCTAAGACTTCGAGATGCCCGTGCGCTAAGATCTTAGGCATGGGTACATCGTTTTCATGGGGCTGGATTCTGGCAATCATCGTAGTCATCGCTGTGGCGGTAGGGTTCGCCATGTCGCAAGGTGGAAAGGACGACTAGCGGCCGGATTGATCGCCGGGAATCGCTTGGAGCAGTTGCCGAATCCAGCTCAAGGCTATTTCTCTTCAACTTCCGCCTTACGGCGCGACGTGCGCTTGAGCGCGGCTTCACGGAGCGCGCGCGCAGACTCAATCGCAAGGAAAGTATTGCCGGCCGGGTTGAGGTGAACGCCGTCACTGGTCAAGACGCCTTTACCCAGATCCTTGGGATTGAAGATGCGCAGCGAATCGAAAAAGGACTGACGCAGATCACAAAGCGTGGCACCTTCTTCCGCAGCGACTCGACGTGAAACTGCCGAGAAATCTTCGAGCATCTTGTCGAGACCATTCTCGCCCTGCGGCTTCTCTCCAATCACGCTTGGAGTGGCTAAAACAACTTCGGCACCGGAAGCGCGGAAGTCTTGAATCAACTTGCGTAAGCCTGATTCAAACTCGTCGATCGGCGTGCCTTTGCCGCTTCTCGAATGCCAAACATCGTTGATTCCGATGTAGATAAAGACCATTGTTGCTTTCTGATCGAGCACGTCTTTCTGGTAGCGCGCAAGCAGATCGGGAACCTTATGACCGCTAATGCCCGCGGGTATGACAACGGCTTCGGGGCGCATGGCGGCAATGCCGGTTCGTACCTGATCCAGGTAACCGCCAGGGCGATTGCCGGCCTGCGTGATAGAGTCGCCCAAGAAGGCAATGCGCTCGTTCGGATCGATCGCCTCAGCCAGAAGACGCGCGGTCTCGGATTGCATCGCCGCCGGGTTTCGCTTGCTGGTCATCAGCAACTCGAGACAGGCCTCGTCGCTGTATGCCTGCGGCCAGGAAAAATGGCCGACCCCGGGGAGTTCGGTGTACTGCACCGGTAGCTTGAGTTCCTTCATCGCCGCCACCATCTGTTGCGACATGGCTGTCGGGACCACGTTGTCGTCGCCGCCATGCCAAACCTGTACCGGCAGTCCCGCGAGTCGCGCGACCATGCGTGGGTCGCCGCCACCGCAGACCGGCACCACCGCGCTGAACCAGGTAGGTTGGCGCATCGCCAAATCCCAAGATCCAAAGCCGCCCATCGAAAGGCCGGTCAGCGAAATTCTGTCGAGATCAATCGGCTGGCTGCGCACGACTTCCTGGAGCGCCGCCATGACGGCTTGCATCGGAGCGACTGGCGGTTGCAAGCGATAGGTTCCGCGCTGTCCACCACGCGTGCGTGGGGTCCACCAAACATCCTGGGGGCATTGGGGGGCCAGGATGAAGCATGCTTGCCCTGTCGCGGCCTGCATTTCGGCCATGCGCTCAGGAAAGTGACTCATCTGCGCCTTGTTGTCCTTGCCGCGTTCGCCGGCGCCATGAAGGAAGAGCACCAAGGGGTAGCTCTTGCCCTCGACCAACTCCGCTGGCGGCAACAGCAAGTACGGATAGGTATCTCCCTCTAACTCAACCTGACCGGGCAGAGGCTCGGCGGTCTGGCCGAAGCCAGTTGTGCCAAGCCCAAGCAGGGCGAGTCCAAGGGTCAGAGCGCGCAGGGGAGCGATAAACATGCACCGAGCATAAGCGCGAGAGCCGATTGACGAGAGTAACTTGATCGGTCAGAGTGGATCGAGCGTGGCCGTGCGGCCAGCCGACTCAGAATTCGATGCTGATTTCCACTCTTCTTAGTCTCGCTGCCCCATTTCTTGCTCCGCAACAGGAGATCCGTCAGTGGATGGAAGTTGTCCCTGGTGTCGGCGCCTTTGAGCGTCATTCCTTGCATCCAGGTCAGGGTCAAGGCGCACTTTCCAATCGCTCGGCTCTG
>JBDQJC010000149.1:0-2594 GCA_040264055.1 Planctomycetota bacterium | reverse complement strand
GCCATAAGAACCGATGCGTCCGAAGACTTCCCACCTGAAGCCCGCTGAAATCGAGCGTGGCTGGTTCGTGGCCGATGCCGAAGGCAAAGTCCTGGGCCGTTTGGCCCGCGATATTGCCGTCGTGCTGCAGGGCAAGCACAAGCCAACCGTTTCCGAGCACACCCAATGCGGTGATTCGGTGGTTGTCATTAACTGTGAAAAGGTTGCGGTCACAGGCCGCAAGCTCGAGCAGAAGAAATACGTGCATGTCACTGGCTACCCCGGTGGCCGCGTCGAGGAAGACTACGAAGTCGTCCGCGACCGTCACCCCGAGCGCATCCTGATCAAGGCTGTGCAGCGCATGCTGCCCAAGAATCGTCTTGGTCGCCAAATGCTGAAGCAACTCTTTGTCTATGCAGGCGAAGAGCATCCGCACGGCGCTCAGAAGCCTGAATCGCTTCCTAAGCTCTAGTCGCCGTTTCAAAAGGATTCACAAAGATGGACGAACAACAGGAGACGACGACACCTGACGAAGGTGACAACGCAATGGCGCAAGCTGTTGCAGCCGCCATGGGTGGCTCTGTCGATGGCGCGACCGCGGTCGCTGACACAGACGCTGACGGCGAAGAAGTCGTTGTCGAAATCGACCCGACGGGTCGACTGGTCGAGCCGGCCAAGAACGGCTTCCACTGGGGCACCGGCCGCCGCAAGGATGCTCGCGCACGCGTGCGCATTCGTCCTGGCACGGGTGTCTTCCAGATCAACGGCAAAGACTCGTCGGATTTCTTTCCGCGCGAAGTCGACCAAAAGGCCATCGCTGGCCCGCTGGAAAGCCTGAAGGTCCTGAAGAAGGTTGACGTTTTCGTCAACGCCGAAGGTGGTGGCATTACCGGCCAAGCGGGCGCTGTCCGCATGGGGCTGGGTCGTGCACTCGAGGCTCTCTACCCAGATGCTCACCAAGTCCTGCGCGATGACGGCCACCTCAGCCGTGATGCCCGCATGGTCGAGCGGAAGAAGCCCGGTCGTCACGGCGCTCGTCGTGGCCACCAGTGGGGCAAGCGCTAATCGGCGCTGGTTTCCCAGGCACGCATGGGCGCGCCTTCCTCAGACCGTCGGCCTTCAGGTCGGCGGTCTGAGCTTTTGATTGCACCCCTCAACGAGCTACAATCGAGCAAAGAGATGGCAGGACATTCTCATTGGGCCAACATCCAGCGCACCAAGTCGAAGGTCGACGCGAAGCGCGGGAAGGTATTCAGCAAGTGGGCCAAGCTGATCATGACCGCTGCGCGCAATGGCGGCAGCGATCCGGACATGAATCTGGCCTTGCGCTACGCGATCGAGCGAGCCAAGGCGGACAATATGCCCAAGGATTCGATCGAGCGCGCGGTCAAGAAGGGCGCCGGTGAACTCGACGGCGCGGCCATGGAAGAAGTCATCTACGAGGGCTACGCCCCGGGTGGCGTCGCGATTCTGATC
This sequence comes from Planctomycetota bacterium, assembly GCA_040264055.1. Taxonomy (GTDB): domain Bacteria; phylum Planctomycetota; class UBA1135; order UBA1135; family UBA1135. The sequence goes on along the minus strand of JBDQJC010000149.1, from coordinate 1,139 downwards.
GAAACCCTGACCGATAACCGCAACCGCACTGCGCCAAATATGCGCCATGTGCTGTCGAAACGCGGGGGGGCGATGGCCAACTCCGGCTCGGTTTCCTTCATGTTCAAGCGCACGGCGCTTTTCCTCATTTCACGCGATGTTTGCGACGAGGAGGCCCTGATGGAACTCGCGCTTGAGCACGGGGCCGACGATGTCGGCACCGAGGAAGCCGAGATTTTCGTCGTCGAGGCACAGCCAGGGGCCTTTATGGCGCTGAAAGATGCCTTCGATCAGCAAGGATGGGAGGTATTGGACGCCTCCATCCGTTACATTCCAGATAACACGGTGGAAGTCGCCGGCGCCGATGCGGACAAGATCCAAGCCATCGTCGACGCGATCGAGGACGACGAAGACGTCCAAGCCGTGCACCACAACGCCGAATTCGTCTAATCGATGCCGCAGCGCAGCCTGACCGTTCTCACCGCCGACGCCGAAGTTCGAGCTGCTTGCGAAGCAGCTGTGGGCTCCGTGCCGCAAGCCGTTTCCTCGGTGACCTTTTTCGAGAGCTGCGAGGCTCTCGAAGCGGCCGGGCCTGACGGCTTGGTGGTCATCGATCCACGCTGCGTGCCCTCGCATGCGGTCCATGAATGGTCGCTGGGCTTTCTCCGCCAGCACCGTGCCTTGGTCTTCCTCCTGACGCTGGGCGACGCCGATGATGGCGAAGGCTTGGCGCGATTTGTTGGTGCCCAGGGTGCGCTCTCGATTCCGGTCGATGCGGCGGCTCTGGCCGAGCGTCTGGCTTCGCCGTTTGGTGTGAGTTTACCGACGCAGGGGCGCGAGCTCCCCGAGATTGATCAGAACGCACTCGAGGCCAACCTTGGCGCAAAGCTCACCGCGATTCTTGGCGGCGATGAAGGTGGCGGCGAAGAGTTCGTGCAGTCGATCACCGACCCCGAAACGGGTTTGTACATCTTCGACTACTGGGAGCATCGCCTCGAAGAAGAGTTCAAGCGTTCCAATCGCTTCCGCTTCCCGCTTGGCCTGGCGGCCTTCCGCATTGACGGCATGATCGCCGAAGAGCGGTTGCTCGATGTCGCCAGCATCATTCTGCTCGATACGCGCGATGTTGATGTGGTGACGCGTTTCGATCATCACACCTT
>JBDQJC010000148.1:0-2679 GCA_040264055.1 Planctomycetota bacterium | reverse complement strand
CCGCCGGCTGCCGTCAAGGACCTCCGGGTGGAGTCTCTCTTTGGGGGTCATGGAAAGGACGATTGCCTCGATGCGGCGAATTTCACCCTCGTCCACTTGCTCCAAAAGGCCGGACATCTTACCTGCTCCTGGCAGCATGCCCAGTACCTTCTTCATGGAACCCATCTTGCGGAGCATTTTGAACTGATTCAGCAGGTCCTCCATGGTGAGGCGGCCCTGCATCATCCGCATGTAGTCCTCAGTGGCCTGCTTCTCGTCGACGGCTTCTTGAGCCTTCTCGACCAGGCCGACCACGTCGCCCATGTCCAAAATGCGGCTTGCCAGGCGGTCTGCCTGGAATTCCTCGAGGTCGGCCGGGGTCTCGCCGGTGCCCAGGAAGGCGATTGGCTTGCCCGTGACCTCGCGGACCGAAAGCGCCGCGCCTCCGCGCGAGTCACCGTCGATTTTGGTCAGAATCACGCCATAAAGCTCCAAAGATTCTGAGAATGTCTTCGCAGATTCGACGGCATCTTGACCCGTCATCGAATCCAAGACCAGATAGGTGCCGTCCGGCTTGACCGATTTCGAGACCGCTTTGATCTCTCCCATCAAGTCTTCGTCGATATGCAAACGGCCCGCCGAGTCGACAATCAACGCGTCGTAGTTGCCTTCTTTGGCCTTCTGCAACGCGCGCTTGGCAACCGAAACGGGGTCGACTCCGGGGTCGCCAGCTTGCTCGGCGTGCACATCAATCTCGAGCTGTTTGCCCAAGGTCACCAGCTGATCGACCGCACCAGGGCGCTGCAAGTCACAAGCCGCAAGCAGAACGCGGCGGTTCTGTCGCTTGCGCATCCAAAGCCCAAGCTTGGCTGCGGTGGTCGTCTTACCGGCGCCTTGCAAACCCGCCAGAAGCAGCACCATCGGGTGGCCCGGGTTCTTTGGCAGGGCCGGCTGCTCGGAGCCCATGAGCTCGACGAGCTCGGCATGGAAGGCGGCAATCGCTTGCTGCGCGCCGTTGACGCCGGTGAGCTTGTCGGAGCCTTCTAGCTTCTCCGCAACACTTTTGGTGAAGCGCTTGGCGACCTGGAAATGCACGTCGGCCTCGAGCAAGGCGCGGCGCACATCGCGCAAGCCTTCCTCGATTTCGGCAGCACTCAGCGAGCGCTGGCCCCGGAAGCGATCCAGGACTTTGGTAAAGGACTCGGTGAGGTTCTCAAGCATGGGCCAATAGGTCCGACCGCGGATTGTACGGCTTAGGCGCCGGAATCGTCCACCTCGCGATGGACGGCTGCACCCAATTGGCCAAGTTTGTCTTCCAAGCGCTCGTAGCCTCGGTCCAGGTGATAGACCCGACGCACGATGGTTTCGCCTTCGGCGACCAAACCGGCGATGACCAGTGCGGCCGAAGCACGCAAATCGCTGGCAAGTACCGGCGCCCCGGAAAGCGGGGCCGGGCCCAGCACAAGCGCGGTGCCGTTTTCGCGCCGAATATGCGCGCCGAGTCGATTCAACTCAGCCACATGCATGAAACGATCGGGATAGACCGTATCGGTGACCATCGCCAGCCCTTCGGCCTGCGTGCAGAAGGCCATCCATTGGGCCTGCAGGTCAGTGGGGAAACCGGGATAGGGTCGACAACTGACGTCGAGGGCGCGCGGGCGCTTCGTCCAAGGCAGCACGCGAATCGAGTCACGGGTGGTCTCGCAATCGACTCCAGCTTGCTGAAACAAGTCCAAGAGCACGGTCAGGTCGTCCGGTGCACAGCCCTCAACCGTGACATCGCCGGCCGTCGCCGCCCCGGCAAGCAACAGCGTGCCGACTTCGATGCGATCCGCCGGGACCCAGGCATCGACTCCTTGCAGCGAATCCACCCCATCGATGACCACACGCGGGCCCCCTGCCCCATAAACCTGGGCCCCGCAGGCATTCAGAAAGTCGGCGAGCGCGATGATTTCCGGCTCTTGTGCGGCCGCATCGAGCACGGTCGTGCCCTTCGCGAGTACCGCCGCCAGCATGACATTGGCGGTACCGAGCACGGTGCTCCCCCAGCGCGAGGCAAGGTAGACCTGGCCGCCGCGCAAGCCGCCAGGAGGAGCTTCGGCGACCACCGTGCCGTGCTCGATCCGGATCTCGGCTCCGAGCGCGGCGAGCCCTTTGAGGTGAAGATCGATCGGTCGCACGCCAATGACGCAGCCGCCTGGGAGCGAGACCTGGGCCCGCCCACGGCGGGCGAGCAGCGGCCCGAGCACCGCCACCGAGGCGCGCATTTTGCGCACCACTTCATACGGGGCTTCGGTCGGTCCTTCGGCCGGACAGCTCAATTCCCAGACGCCATCGTCGTCGCAAGAGGTCTGGGTGCCCAAATCCTCGAGCAATTCTCGCATCGACAGCAAATCGCGCAGCTCGGGCACACCGTGTAAACGGGTGGTGCCTTCCGGCAGTAAAGTGGCCGCCAACAGCGGCAAGGCGGCGTTCTTTGAGCCCGATGCACGCACCGTGCCCTGCAGCGTCTTCCCGCCCTCGATCCGGAAACTGTCCATTTGCAGTTCAGTTTGACGCAGTGGATAGGCCACGACTACAATGACGGACCGGTTTTTCCGGCTGAGTGCTGGCTCATCATGACCGAAGCTGTCGCAACCCCGCCGATTTCCCCGGCTGCCTTTTTCGCCGCTCCCCCGGCTACCCCTCGTGCCCTCGTTG
>JBDQJC010000147.1:0-2698 GCA_040264055.1 Planctomycetota bacterium | reverse complement strand
TAAGACCGCCAAGAAAGTTGCCATCCAACCCCTCGGGGACAAGGTGCTCGTCCAGCGCGTAGAAGCAGCTGATGTTTCCGCCGGTGGCATCGTCCTTCCGGACTCCGCGAAGGAGAAGCCGGCCGAAGGCACCATCGTCGGAATCGGCGAAGGCCGCCTGCTCGACTCGGGCAAGCGCACCGCCTTCACCGTCAAGAAAGGCGACCGCGTGCTGTTTACCTCCTACGCCGGCACCGAAGTCGAGTGGGAAGGCACCACCTACCTCATCATGTCCGAGGCCGACATCCTCGGCGTCATCGGCTAAACGCCAGTCTCCAACACCAATCTAAACATGGCTGTTAAGAAGATTTCCTTCGACCAAGAGGCTCGCGAGCACATCCGTCAGGGTGTCAAGAAACTCGCCGCTGCCGTCAAGGTCACCCTCGGTCCGCGTGGCCGCAACGTCATCATCGAAAAGTCCTTCGGCACCCCTACGGTGACCAAGGACGGTGTGTCGGTTGCCCGCGAAATCGAACTCCAAAACCCTTACGAGAACATCGGCGCGCAACTCGTGCGCCAGGTCAGCTCGAAGACTGCCGATGTCGCTGGCGACGGCACCACCACCGCAACCGTGCTCGCTGAGTCGATCTTCGAAGAAGGTCTGCGCAACGTCACCGCCGGTGCCAACCCGGTTGAGCTCAAGCGCGGCATCGAAGCTGCGGTTGACGCCGTGGTTGCTTACCTGAAGAAGCAGTCGAAGCCGATCAAGACCACCGACGAGATTCGTCAGATTGGTAGCGTCGCTGCAAACAACGACACCGAGATCGGTGCCAAGTTGGCTGAAGCGTGGGAACGCGTCGGCAAAGATGGCGTCATCACCGTCGAAGAAGGCCGCTCGCTCGACACCGAGATTGAGTGGGTCGAAGGCATGCAGTTCGACAAGGGCTACTTGTCACCGCACTTCGCGACCAACCCAGAATCGCTCGAGTGCGAACTGGAAAACCCATTCATCCTGATCTTCGAGAAGAAGATCTCGAGCATCCGTGACATGTTGCCGCTGCTTGAGCAGGTCGCTCAAAGTGGCAAGCCACTTTTGATCATTGCCGAGGATGTCGAAGGCGAAGCTCTGGCAACGCTAGTCGTCAACCGTCTGCGTGGCATCTTCAAGTGCGCTGCTGTCAAGGCTCCGGGCTTCGGTGATCGCCGCAAGGCGATGATGGAAGACATCGCGATCCTGACCGGTGGCACCGCCATGATGGAAGACTTGGGTCATAAGCTCGAGAACGCTTCGCAGGAAGTGCTCGGCTCGGCCAAGCGAGTCATCATCACCAAGGACACCACCACGATCATCGAAGGTGCTGGCAAGAAGAAGGACATCCAAGCGCGCATGGATCAGATCCGTGCCGAAGTCGAGCGCACCTCCTCGGATTACGATTCGGAGAAGTTGCTCGAGCGTCTGGCCAAGCTTGCTGGTGGCGTTGCGGTGCTGAATGTTGGCGCTGCGACCGAAGCCGAGATGAAGGAAAAGAAAGATCGCGTCGACGACGCACTTTCGGCAGTTCGCGCTGCTTCCGAAGAAGGCATCCTGCCGGGTGGAGGCACCTCATTGGTGCGCGCACAAACGATCGTTGACAAGCTCGACCTCACCGGCGACGCAAAGTTCGGTGCACAAATCGTGCGTCGTGCGCTGGAATCTCCGCTGCGTCAGCTCGCCAAGAACGGTGGCTTTGATGGTGCAGTGGTCGTCGAGAAGGTGCGCGCCGAGCGCAGCTTCGCGAAGGGCTACAACGCAGCCACCAACGAGATCGTCGACATGATCGCCGCTGGCATCATCGACCCGACCAAGGTGGTGCGCACTGCTCTGCAGAACGCCGCTTCGGTTTCGACCTTGTTGCTGACCACCGAAGCGATCGTTTCGGAAGTGCCCGAGCCAGCTCCCGCCATGCCTCACGGCGGCGGCGGCGACCCGATGGGTGGCATGGGCGGAATGGGTGGCATGGGCGGAATGGGCGGCTTCTAGCCCCCTGGCCCCCGCCAAATCGCGCGGCTCGACCGCGTGCCTCAACCGAGGCCGGATTGTTCCGGCCTCGGTTTCTTCATGAACGGGTGAAAGGCGGTTATCGTTGTTCCGAAGAGGTATTTGGGTGACGAAGCTTCAAGACACCGTCAAGCGCGGCCAGACTCGCTGGAATCGCGCACTTTTGCTCGGGCTATCGGCCCGGGGCGTGGGTTTTGGACTGCTTGCAGGCGGTTGCGCCCTGTTGATTGGGCGGGCGTTCGGCTATCGCCTTGACCTTCCGGTGGCCGCGATTGGCCTTTTGGGCGGGCTCGGCTGGGCTGCTTGGCAGTACCGCAGCCGCAAAGTCAGCGAAACGCAGGTCCTGACCCTGCTTGATCTGCGCACCGGCGGTAGTGGCACCTTGCTGCACGCCTTTGAAACCGGCGCCGATACTGCCGCTGGCCTCGAACAAGCTCACACCCGCCCGCGGCCTGCTTGGCGCCGCAGCGTCGTGCCCGCGCTTGCCCCGGGCCTGCTGTTCTTCGCACTCGGGCTGCTGATGCCGGTACGCGCTACCGCGCAGGGCGCACCCGAGTTATTTGCCGAAGCGCGGCTGGCCGAACTTGAAGAACTGGCCGCGACGCTGGAAGAGACTCTTGAGCTCGAAGACGAGCTGAAGGAGGAACTCGAGCAAAACATCGAGACCCTACGCGGCAGCAG
>JBDQJC010000146.1:0-2738 GCA_040264055.1 Planctomycetota bacterium | reverse complement strand
GCGACGCTGCGCGGTGTGCCGGGCTCGCTACTTAGCAAGGCCGCGGCCGCCAAGTCATCGGCACCGGTGATCCACTTATGGTCGGCTTTAAACGCGCGGTAGACTCGCGCCATGCTTGCGGCTTGATCACGGCTGATGCGAGGGCTGCCATTCACATCGATCGATTGCTCCATCAAGACGAGCGCCGCGATCACCACATAGGATCGGCTGGACGCCGGCAGCTTCTCATCTCGCAAGAATCCGCGCAGGCGTTCCGACTCGACAATCAACCTTCCCGCGTCAACGCCAAGGGCCACCAAGTGCGCAGCGAAGACGTAGCGCATCGCGCTCTGCATCGGGCTGAACATATTCGTGGCGCCCTTTAGTTCACCGGCCATCCGCCGCATGCGGCGGACCAGCTCGCCCGGCTTGCCCTCAATCGTGGTCAATGCGAGCGAGGCGTGGCGCAGCGAATTGGACTGCTTCTCGTACCAACGCCCACTGTCCCGTGAGGCATCGTAGACCGCGAGGAAGCGGGGGAAGGGATCAGCCGGAAGATGAAAGGAAGCGGAGGGGGTGGACATGGCGGCAGACCCAGAGGCCTGCCACCATTCTGCCCAAAAAACGGGCCGTCTGCAGCCCTAGCCTTTGACGTTCACGACCTGGCGCAGGGTGTGGACTACTTCGACCAAGTCGGATTGATTGGCCATGACGGTGTCGATGTCTTTGTAGGCCTGGGGGATCTCGTCGATTACCCCTTCGTCCTTGCGACATTCGATGCCCTCGGTCTGCAATTCCAAATCGGCGGAACTGAAGCGTTTGCGCGCAGCGGTCCGGCTCATGGCGCGGCCCGCCCCGTGCGAACACGAGCTGAAGCTTTCCGGATTGCCTTTGCCACGCACAATGAAGCTACGCGCGCCCATCGAACCCGGAATGATGCCCAGTTCGCCCAATCCAGCCCGAATCGCGCCCTTGCGGGTGACCAGGACTTCCTTGCCGTAGTGGGTTTCCTTGGCGACATAGTTGTGATGACACTGAATCGCTTTTTCTGAGACCAGCACGCCGCGCTTGAGCTCACGGCGAATCGCCGTCAGCGTGGCTTCGAGCATGACCCGCCGGTTCCAGGCGGCGAAGTCCTGTGCCCAATCCAGTGCTTCGACGTAGTCGTCGTAGAGCGGCGAATCCTCCGGCAGGTAGCTCAGGTCAGGTTCGGGCACGCGCAACCCACGCCGGTCCATTTCGTGCTTGGCGCACTCAATGAAATAGCTACCGATGCGATTGCCCACCCCGCGCGAGCCCGAGTGCAACATGACCCAAACGCGGTCCGCTTCGTCGAGGCAGATCTCGATGAAGTGGTTGCCGGTACCGAGCGTGCCGAGGTGACGGTGGGTATTGGTATTCCGCCCGATCAACTTCTTGTGCCGCTGCAACACGCCAGCCAAGCGCGTTTCGATATCGATCTTGTTCCAGTGCTTCAGAACTTCCTTGGGCGTGTCGCGCCAGGCCCCGCGGTCATTGCGGCCACCGTGGCTGGTGCGCCCGTGCGGCACCGCTTTTTCAATCGCGCGGCGCAGCCCGCGTAGGTTGTCCGGGAGGTCCTGCGAAGTCATATCCAGGCGCACCGCGGCCATGCCGCAACCGAGGTCGACGCCGACTGCTGCGGGAATGATCGCGCCCGAGGTCGGAATGACCGAGCCAATCGTCGAGCCACGGCCCAAGTGAGCGTCGGGCATCGCGGCGACGTGCGAGTGGATGAAGGGCATCAGCGAGAGCTTGAACAGCTGCTCGAGAGCCTTCTCTTCAATGTCGGTCGTGTAGACCTTGACCGGGACGTTCCCGGATTCGATGGTTTGTTGAACAGGCATAGATTCGCTTAGAAAAGCGGGCGTTTGGTGCGTGCCTGCCGAACGGGTGCCCCTTTTGGGCCGCGCGGTAGGCGATGCTACCGGGCCCAGGAAAGAGTGCGAGGCGCTTCTGCGCTACCCCGCGATGTGCAAACTCAAACCAGGACCCGACGGCTCACAGAGCGACAAATCGTCGCGCTGTTGCTGCGTTGCGGGGTTCTGGTGCTTGCGCATGGGGCGGGGAAGATACGCAAAAAGCACGCCGAGGTCAAGAACCTCGGCGTGCATTGTTTGCACGAGTGACTACGAGTGCGACAAGTTCTGGCCGCTGATCGGCAAGCGACGAATGCGATGACCGCTTGCCGCGAAGATTGCATTCGCGAGCGCGGGGGCGGCAGGCGGAGTGCCGGCTTCCCCAACCCCTGACGGAGGCGCATCACTTGCAATCAACTCGACGTTGACGATCTTCGGCGTTTCGCTCATGCGCAGCAGCGGGTAATCGTGGAAGTTCGACTGCACCACGGCGCCACCATCGATCGTGATGTTGCCGTGCAACGCGGCACCGATTCCGAACAGCACACCACCCGACATCTGCGAGCGCACCCGTTCTTCATGCAGAATCGTTCCTGCATCGCAGGCGATGTCGATGCGTTCGATCGAGAGGCGACCATTCGGGGTGACTTCGACCTCGACCACATTGGCGACGTAAGCCAAGAAGCTGCGGTGGACCGCAATGCCGAGACCGCGATTCGGCGCCAACTTGCGCTGACCCCATTCCGCCATTTCGGCTGCCTTCTTGAGCACCGTCAGCATGCGCCCGGTATCGATCGGGTGCTTGTCCATCGGTTCGCCGTAGTTGCCGTACTGGGCGCCATCGGCTTTCAGGTCGATATGACGCGCAGGTCCAATCAAGTC
>JBDQJC010000145.1:0-2739 GCA_040264055.1 Planctomycetota bacterium | reverse complement strand
TCGCGCGAATACGGGCTTGGGTAGCACATCTTGCGGAAACTCCGCATCAGCGCGTCCTCGCCGATCACATAGCGCAAGGTGTGCAGCACCCACTCGCCTTTGTAGTAGATGTCACTGTCGCTGGGCTTCTCGCCCTCGGGTGCGTTGGCATCAAGGAAGTACATCTGCGCGCTGGTGCGCGGCTCGCGCGGCGCAACGGCCTTGGCGTTGTTGATCTTGCCACGCACGGTCGCAAGGTAGTTGCGATAGGCCTCGAAGCCGTCGCGTTGCTCGATATAGAGCTTCTGCGTGTAACTCCCGAAGCCCTCGTGAATCCAAAAATCATTCCAATCCGGCGCGGTCACGAGGTTGGCAAACCATTCGTGCGAAAGTTCGTGATGATGCAACCAGTCGTAGTTGAACTGGTGCTCTCGGAACTCATTGCCATAGCCAATGACGGTCTGGTGCTCCATGCCCAAGTGCGGGGTTTGCACGACGCCGTACTTGTCCGCTCGGAAAGGGTACGGCCCCAGGGTTTCTTCAAACCAACGCAGGTGATCGACGAACTCGGGCAGGATTTTCCTTGCCGGTTCGAGTGATTCTGGCAGCACCCAAAACTGTACCGGCAAAGGCTTGCCCGCCACGCTGGTGTACTTCGCTTCGAGTTTCTCGTAAGGGCCAAGATTCAGCGCAATGCTGTAGTTCGGGATCGGAGTCGATACTTTCCAGTGGAAGGTGATCGTGCCGTCCATGTGATCTTCGATGCGATCCAACTTGCCATTACTTACCGCAACTAAGTCTGAAGGCACGCGGAAATGCAATGCAAAGGATTCCGGCTTATCCGAGGGGTGATCCTTGCACGGCCACCACAAGTCGGCACCTTCCATTTGACAACTGGTCGCGACCCAGTGCTTGCCCGACGGCGTTTGCTCCCATTGGAATCCGCCTTCCCAAGGTGCGCGCGGCGCGGTGCGTGGCTTGCCAGAATAGCGAACGAAAATTGAGTGGTTCTCGTTCGGCTTTGCCGGACCAAGGAAGGCCACCATGAGCTTGTCCTGGTCGTGTTGCCACTTCATGGGCGTGCCTTCGATATCAAAGACCTTGGCGACGGTAAGCATCGGGTCCAGGTTCAGAAGGACTCGATCACTCTCTGCAGTCATGACGAGGTCGAGGCGCAAAGTTGCCGCGATCTCGCGTTGATCGGGAAAGACCTGCATCGACAAGTCATAGTGCAACACGTCATAACAGGCTTGCTCAGGAACCAGCACGCCACCCGTGTCACGCACGAAGGGTCCATCGCTTTGCGGCAATAGACCGGTCGTATTCTCTTCGCCACCGCAAGCGGGAAGGAACAAGAAACTGATGCAGAGCAGAGCGCGCATGTCCCGCCCACTTTAGACGGGCGCGCGCACAGAATCGCGGCTTCTGTTCCGATCACGGAACATGCGGGGGCTGGCACGTTGCTTGCACTCTCTGTGGTATGGGTGCAATCCCCCGGACTGCACTCGCCGAACGTTCCCTTGTAGCAACCGGCGAGTCCTGCCCGCGCCATACTGTCGGCGGTTTGCCTTGCGCTAGTCCAGGAGCGCAACGCGGATCGATCCGTCCAGTGAGGCGCGGTGCAGGCTTTTTTCCCGATCGCTCACCGAGATGAAGCGACCCGATCCAGCAAACTGCTGCGGGAGAGCAAGTCTCCCCCGACTTCGATTCGTGCCCTGGAGCCTTCCTTGGCCTCACTCGGCCGATTGGAGGACCGCGCAAGATGGTTGAACTTGTACGCAGGCAACCATGCGCAACGCCCCTCGGCGGGTGCCGGAGCCCTACGCGACTTCGTCGCGCTCCTTCGCATCCTTGGGAACCCTCGTACTAGCACGATGGTCTTGATTGGAAGCGTGCAGATGCTCGCCAAATCGAGGAACGTCCGGCCAATGCGCCTTTGCCCCGTGTGCGCTGGTTCGACCTAAAACTCGTCTTCGTCATCCGCGTGCGAGCCGCCACCCCCGAAAGTGGCCATCTGCTCAAACTGCGCGCGCAGAATCGGGGCGAGATCCTTGACCTCTTTGCCGTCGGGGTTCAGGTCAAAGCTTTTGGCATCAATCGCCTCGGGGCGGCCATAATCCGAAAAGCGCAGCGTCATGCGTGGCTTCGCAGCCGGTCCGAGTTCGATCTTCTGCAAACGCGCGGTCTTGGCATCAAGGGTCATGCGCACTTCGAGCTCTGCAAGTGCATCTTCATCGGGCCCCATCGGCGGCAGGAAGCCCGCACTCGCCATTCCGGACAGGACGACCTGTTCTTCCTTTGTCGTCAACTGGTTCCATGCGGTTTGCTCGGTAAGCGCACGCACGAAGTCACGCGGATCCGCAAACGCGGGGGAATGCATCATGACGAAGTCCATCGGCGCAGGCATCGGCATCGTCTCGCGCAGAGCTTGCAGATCCTTCTTGGTGATCTTGGTCAGGCCCTGTGGCCCACCGGCCATGGCAGCCATCTGACTGGCCTTGTAATCGATCATCAAGTCGGCTTTGCGTACCAGCACCGTGCTGCTTTCATCCATCATGGCTCCGCCGGGTCCATCGCTCAGGCCCGGTAACTCCAAGGACTTGTTGCAATGAATCAGGGTGCCAAGTGGACCGCCTTGGAGCACGCTGCCTTTGCGGATGAAGGAAGCCTGCATCGGATCGCCCGTTCCCCCGCCGCCACTCATCATGACTTGCACACCCACCTGAGCTTGGTAGCTATATTGCAAAATGCCTTTGTGCG
>JBDQJC010000144.1:0-2806 GCA_040264055.1 Planctomycetota bacterium | reverse complement strand
GCGCGCGGCGCGGGATGGATGAAGCGGCATTCCTGGCGAATCTCGAACGCAATGGCCAGGACTACACTCTGTATCGAGTCGGGCTCGAGATCGAAGCTCGCAATGAACTGCGCTTGAGCGCCCTAGTGCGCAAGACGCGCGTCGCCACCGACGAAAAGATTGATCAACTCTTCGAACGCAAGTACGGCTTCGGAGGGGTGCGCATGCGGGTGCGTCACATCGTCGCGATGCCGAACATTCTGCGCGCCGAGATGGTACGCGGAGGCGCCGACCCGTCTTCGATTGACATGCAAGAAGTGCGTACGAAAGCACGCGCAAAAGCAGAACAGGCGCGAGAACGAGTCGCCGGCGGCGAAGACTTCGCTGCAGTCGCTGCCGCCCTGTCCCATGACCGCGTCACCAAGGATCGAGGTGGCGAAATTCAAAACTACAACGGCCGCCTCTATGGGCCAGGCTTCCGCGAAGCGCTGAATGGGCTCGAGATCGGCCAAGTTTCCCGTGTCATTGAATCAGGAGCTGGCTTCCATATCGTCGAGCTGCTTGAACGTTCCGAAACCTCCATGGCGGATGTGCGCGACAGTTTGATCGATGAGATCCTGAGCGCGGAACCGAACTTTCAAGAAATGGCTGGTCTGCGCAATGCTCTGATCGAGGGCGCCGACTTGCGCATGTTCTAATCTTTCCAGCCGTAAAGGCCGCGCTGTCGAATGAGCTGAAAGACCGACAGCGGCAGCGCAGCGCGGCCTGGATCCCGCCCCTGGGCGAGATCCGCGCGGATGCTTGTGGAGCTCAGTTCGACGGGCGGCATCGCCAGGAAGTGCACGCGGGCTTGATCAAAACCCTGCAACTCCGCTTGGGGTTGGCCAAGTCCGGGCCGCGGCGCGACCAGCACGATGACTCGCTCCAGCAACTCGGCAGCACCGTGCCAGCGTGTGATTCCCGCATAGGTATCCGCTCCCATGGCGAGGGCAAGAGGTCTTTGTGGCCGTTCCTCTTGCAGGGAACGCACCGTGTCCAAACTGTACGAAGGGGCCGGACGTGCGAGTTCCCGAGCATCGAGCTGCTCTCCGGGGCGCTCTTTCAGCAAAGCGTGCAACATGGCGCGTCGATCCTCTGCGGATACCTGCGGTGCCTCGGGCTTGAACGGCGATTGTGCCGCCGGAATCCAAATCAACTCGGCATCGCGGCAAGTGCGCTGCACCGCATCCGCAAGTTGAGCGTGTGCCCCATGTACTGGATCGAAACTTCCGCCCAACAGGACTCGCAGCCCCTGCGGGAGAGCATCGCTTGAGAGAAGAACGGACATCGCTGCGTGACCGAAGCCGAGACGAGAGCCTAGCTCAGAATCCGCGTCGCAAGTTCGGATTGGGGAATGGATTGCTCCTCTCCCGCCGCCATATCCCGGAGCACGGCCGTGCCGGCGGCGAGTTCTTCCGCGCCCAACACGACGGTGTAGGACGCACCCGATTTGCTCGCTTCCTTGAGTTGGGACTTCATCGACTTGCCTCGGTAGTCCAAGACGACCGGCGCAATCCCTGCGGCCCGAAGTTGAGTGGCAAGCGCCAATGCCGGCAAGCGCTCGGCATCACTCACGGCGACGACAAAGACTTTCGGCTTGAGTTGCGCGCGCAAGTCGCACAAATCCTGTTCTGGAGGAAGCCCGAGTTCCTTCAATGCGAGTTCGGTTGCGGTAAAGCCAACCGCAAAGCCGACTCCTGGCGTTGCCGCCCCACCGAATTCTTCGACCAAACCGTCGTAACGCCCTCCGCCGCACAGGGCCGAGCGCGCACCGAGTGGCGGGTAGTGAATCTCGAACACTGTGCGGGTGTAGTAGTCCAAGCCTCGCACGATGTTGGGATCAGCGACCGGAGTGCGCCCAAGCGCCCCCATCGCCGCGAGGAATTCCTGGTGATGCGAGGCTGCCTCGTCACCAAGCACGGTCGCGAGCATGGGCGCCGCTTGATTCCTTTCCACACAGCTCGGAACTTTGCAATCGAGCAAGCGAAACACATTTCGCTCGAAACGCGCCTGGCAATCCGAGCAACGGTCCGACATTTGCGGCCGGAAGAAATCCTGCAGGGCGAGACGCCATCGATCCCGATCTGCTGGGTCACCCATAGTGTTGACGCGAACCTCAAGCTCGGCGCCAAACCCGAGAGCCTCGAAGAAGCGCATGGCGAGATCGACGACCTCGGCATCCAGCAAAGGGCTCGCCGCTCCAAAGGCTTCGATGCCAAACTGGGTGAATTGCCGCTCTCGACCCTTCTGAGGGCGCTCGTAGCGGAACATCGGCCCCAGGTAGTACCACTTCTGTAAGGGTGCGCTTGCGGCGTAACCCCCGTTCACATAAGCACGTGCGACGCTTGCTGTACCCTCGGGACGGAAGGTGAAGCTCTCTCCTTCTGCTTCGCCACGCCGGGGCACCGTGAACATCTCTTTCGCGACCACATCCGAGGTCTCGCCCAAGGAACGCGTGAAAAGTCGGGTTTCCTCGAACAGTGGCGGGCGTATTTCCGCAAAGCCACTGCTGAGAGCCAACCGGCGTGCGGTTCGCTCGAGGTGTTGAATGAGGACGAGATCCTCAGGCGACAAGTCGCGGGTCCCTCTGGGGGCTCGAAAGGTGGCCTTGGCCATGAGGGGGGTCAGGATAGCCTCGCCGCCCTGAGTTGACTCCCGTCGCTGGCCCTCCTACGCTTTCTGGACCCTAAGGGGTTCCCCCCTCTGCGGGCTTCGTGCCCAGATTCATCATGAGCAAACTTCGCGCACTGGCAGCCGTCTCCCTCGCTGCGGCCTCCCTCTCGCTTGG
>JBDQJC010000143.1:0-2847 GCA_040264055.1 Planctomycetota bacterium | reverse complement strand
GGCAAGCTGCCTTCTCATCTCCTTTGGGCGGACAAGTTTAGAAATGGTCGGGGCGAAAGGATTCGAACCTTCGACCCCCTGCTCCCAAAGCAGGTGCGCTACCAGGCTGCGCTACACCCCGACCGGGCGGATAGGATAGCGTCGAGATGGGCGATTTAGGGGCAACAAACGGACAAGCTGTGGTCTTGGTGCATGGAATGTTCCTGAGCCCCAAGTGGATGTGGCCATTGGCGCGTGACCTCAAACGCGCTGGATTCGGCCCAATCTGGAATTTGGGCTATGGCCGCGGCCCGAATCTGACCACGATTTGCGCGAAGTTGGGGGCCGAATTGGAAGCGTTGCGGGCCGGACACAACAAGGGCAAGGGCTTTGACGGGCCGGTGCACGGCGTTGGCATGTCGATGGGGGGGCTGATCCTCCGCCGTCTCTACGCCGACGGTCATTTCCCCGATCGCGAGGATTCGCATTTCGTCACCCTCGGCACGCCGCACCTCGGCGCCGCGCGTGCCGCCTGGGGCTGTGCGGCCCGGCCGCGTTACGCGCGCTTGGTTTACGGACCGACGGTATTTGAACTGATGCCGGATTCACCCTTCCTCGCCGATCTACCGCAGCTGCCGCTCGACAAACTGAGTTGCGTCTATTCCGGGCGCGGTAATGACATCGGCCGCACCAAGCTGCTGCCCGGCGACGACGACGGCACCGTCGAGACCAGTTCGACCTGTGTGCCGGGTTCGGAACCGGTATTCGTGAAGGATGTCCACCACTACTGGCTGTCGATCCATCGCCGCACGCGACAGGCCACGGTCGACGCTTTGCTGCGCGCGACGGTCGGCCTCGCGTCGGCCCCCGTGGGCGCCGTGCAACTGGCGCGCGGCTAGAGTAGGGGAGCGCTCGCGCCTTCCCCCGTCCGGCGCGCCCCCCTCGCCGATGACTGCGGAAACGACGACGAACCTCCCGGCCCGCGCCACGCTTTTGGGCCAGACCGTCAGCCCGGGCATGGCCTATGGTCCCGTCTATGTTCGTGACGAGGACTTCGCCGCGGCCCCCGAGCGCAGCCTGCGTGGCGAAGAAATCGACACCGAGTTGGCTCGCCTGGATTCGGCAGCGCGTGCCGCCCGCGTTGGTTTGGTGCACCAGCGCGACAACCTCGCCGGTCGCTTCCACGAAGATCAGCGCCGCATCTTCGACGCGCACCTGAAAATCCTGGAAGACCCATCGGTCGAGGCCGACATTCGCAACCGCATTCGCGAGGGCATGCCGCTTGAGGCTTCTGTGCGCGATGTGTTGCAGGTTTACGAACGGCTTTGCCAGGTCGTCGAAACCGAAGGCATGCGCAATAAGCTGGCCGATCTGCGCGATGTCGCCTGGCGATTGCTCCAGCATTGCGACCGCGGTCGCGCCGTCGCAGCGACCGCCGCGCCCTCGCGTCAAGGCAGCGTCCTGGTCGTGCACGAGCTTTCCGTGAGCGATCTCACCGAAGCCCTCGAACAAGGCGTCGCCGCGATCATTGCCGAAGCCGGAACCATGGGCTCGCATGGCACCATCCTGACGCGTGCCGCGGGCATCCCCGCCTTGATCGGCGTCGACGGCATTCGCGAAGCAATCAGCGAAGCCAAGATGCTGCTGGTCGATAGCGAATCGGGGCAGGTCTTGGTCGACCCGAGTCCCGAGGCGGTCGAAAGCAGTCTGGGCAAGGTTGCCGAACAACGCACGGCCGAAGCGATCGGCCCGGCTTTGCTTGCAGATGGCACCGAAGTGCGTTTGACCTCAGCGGTCGCCAGCCCTGCGGAAGCGCGCCGCGCGGTCAACTCGGGTGTCAACGCGATCGGCCTCTACCGGACAGAGTTGCCGTTGATCCAGCGCCAGGGGCGGCCACGCGAGGATTCGCTGGTGCAGTTCCATGGCAAAGTGCTGCGCGGCGCCGAATCCGCGCAAGTGCGCTTGCCCGATCTCGATCCCAGCACGGGCTTGACGCGCTTTTTTGCGCCCGGAGTCGGAGACGCCAAGCTTGGCCCGCGCGGGGTGCGGGTATTACTCGCTCACCCGGACATGCTGGGAGTGCAATTGCGTGCTTTGATGCGCGCGGTCGAAGGCAAGCCGCTGCACCTTGCGATTCCGGCGATCGTGGATCCGGGTGATTTGCTCCGCGTGCGCGAGGCAGTGAACAACGCGCGCGAAGAACTGCGCTTGGAAGGCGTCGACGTTTCCTCGAATCCAAGTCTCGGGGCCGTCTTCGAAACTCCGTCGAGCGCTTTGCTCGGTCGCGAGTTGATGGCGGACGCCGACTTTGCCTTGATTGGGCTCGACGCGATGTGCGAGCACATCGTGGGCTGCGATGTCGATAGCCGCGACCCCGACGTGCGTGCGCTGGCGATGCTGCCGCACCCGGCAGTCTTGCGCGCGATCGGCAAGTTGGTTCAGCTCGCGGAAGGACGCGATCGCAAGCTCACGGTTTATGGCGAGCGTCTCGCCGAAGGCGTTTGGATGCCACTGCTCATCGGTTTAGGCGTGCGTCGTTTTGCCTTGCGTCCCGGCATTCTGCGCGAAGTGCACGGCAAACTCGGCGGGCTTGATCTTGAACTGTGTGAGCAGGTGGCTGAGCGTGCGGCGCGGGCGAAGACTTCTGACGAAGTGGCGGCGATGGTGCCGCCGACTTGGTTGGTTGGGTAATGCTTGTTGAGGGTGCGGGGCGTGGGGGGGGGTTGGGCCAGGGGGGGGGGCGGGCCAGCCCCCCCCCCACGACAACCACCACCCCCCCCCCCCCCCCCCCCCCCCCACCCCCCAACCCCCCACAAGCCGGACCCCACCCCCCCCCCGAACCACCCACCAGCCACAACACCCCCCCCG
>JBDQJC010000142.1:0-3000 GCA_040264055.1 Planctomycetota bacterium | reverse complement strand
TAGTTGACCAGCCCGCAACGCGCGACGCCCATTTCGTCGAGGTAGGCAGCGAAGGCGTGTGGGTCGCCTTGGAAAGTTGAGATCTGCTCGAGGTCCGGCCGGCCTTGGGTCATCTTGGCGCGAACATCGGGCTTCAGCTGTTCCCACGGCTGAATGTGCACGTGGACGTCAACGAAGCCTGCGGCCGGAAGTTGCATGGGCGGATTCTAGCGGAGGCTCGTGGTCTGCGAGTTTCCGAGAAAAGTTGTCACCGATTGACCGATGCCCCGTCTTCGGATTGAAGGGTAGTTGCTCTTTGACAACTCGGAACGGCAGCCCCGCTCAGGCGGGGCGTGCCAATCGCCTAGCGTCCGCGGTTTCCGCCGCCGCCGCGTTTGCCGCCGCCACCTTGCTTGCCACCGCCAGGGCGACCGCCAATCGACTTACCGCCCGGGCGACCGGGGCCGTACTTGCTGCCGCCTTTTCCTCCCCTGCCGCCGCCGGGCTTCTTGCCTGGCTTCCCGCCGCCCGGCCCGCGCTTGCCACCGCGTTCGGGCTCGACAATATCGGAAGCCCGACCGCTGCGCGGCTTGCTTGGGCCCCGACGTGGGCCATCATCCTTGCGCGCGCGCTCTTGCTCACCATGCCCGCGGGTTTGCTTCTTGCCCTTCGGCTGGTCATCGCCTTCCACCCAATCAGGCTTGCGCACGATGATCAAGTGGTTGTACCCACGCAGGTAGAAATTGCTCTCTTCGGCGGCCTTGTGGTAGTTGCCCTTGTCCAAATTCTTGTTGCCACGCACCACCGTAATGTGGTCGACCATCTCAAAAATCTGGCTCAGCATGAACACGAAGTTTGCGCCAATCGGCACCATCAGCTTGCGCGTCCACACATCACAAACATAGAAGGCGGCGTACTTGCCCGGCTTCAAGACTCGCCAAGCTTCTTCGAACACATCCTTCATCGCGTCGAAGTAGGGCTGGTCGCGGGCATCCAGTTCGCCAATGCACTCTTCCTTGCCCGAGTACTTCAAGTTCTGGCCATACGGAGGGTCGCAAAACACGAAGTCCACCGAAGAATCTTCCTGCGGCAAGTCGCGCGCATCACATTCTTCTACACCAGCATGGTGCGGCTGCAGGTCATAACCGATGCCATGACGGTTGGTGTCCACGCAGACATCCAAGGTCGTGCCGCTGCCGCACATCGGGTCGAGCACCACATCGTTCTCTTCGGTGTAACGCTGCAATAGGTTCCAGATCACCCACGAGGGCGTCGCGCCCCGGTAGCTGGCACTGCCTTGCTCGCCATCGCCATAATGCTGGGAAGGGTATTCCCATAGGGTCGTGGTCTGCAGGCTGAGCTTCGGGCTAGGCATCTTCTTGTTGTGATGGGAACGCAAAACGGGCCGCCCCTAAGGGCGGCCCGGGTGATCTGGTGCCGGGAACAGGGGTCGAACCTGCACTGAGTCTTACCTCAACATGGCCCTCAACCATGCGCGTCTACCAATTCCGCCATCCCGGCAGGATGGACCGAAGATTCTAACGACGCGTGGCGCGCCGTCAATCCGAAGCCAGGCAATGCCCCGTGGGGCCACGCTAGTCGAGTTCGAGGGCTCCATCGAGCACAATCGATGCCTTGCGCCGATTGACCTTGAGCATCAACGAGGCCCAATCCAGCCACTGCAAGGGCAGGAAACCCTGATTGAACTCGTTTCGGAAGGCCGGCACCATCCGGGCTCGTTCGTCGGCGTCGAGGCCTTCCAGCGCAGCGTCGACCGCATTATCGAGCTGGCGTTGTTGGTCTGAACTCAGTCGGCCATCGGTCTGGAAGAGTTGTTGCTTTAGCCTCGATTCAATCCCCGGGCGTTCTGTCGCATACTTCGCATCCATGGAGTCCCGGAACCGAGCGATCGCGACATCCTCGGCAACCAAGTCCAACCAGGGCCGCGCTTCCGATGGCTCCAACCAGGCAAACAAACTCACGCCAGCATCAATCGACTCGGCTGCCGATCGGAACGCAGCCGAACTCGACAGCTTCTCGCCCCGGCGGTCGCCGGCAGTCGAGAGCATCGACAGCTTGGAAATCTCCGTGGCATAGTCCCAGTGATTACAGATCATCACCGCCTTCAGGGCCGGGATGTCCGCCAGAATGATCTCGCCGGTGCCCGGGATTGCCGGCGAGCTAAACGACTTGCCTTGGGCGCCACCCGACAGGGGCAGGTTCCATTGCCGCACCTCTCCGCCGACGAGGCGCTGCATATCGCGCGCGATCATCGATTGCAGGTCTTCGTACGAAGTGCCCCCCGTCGCACGCGCCAGAATGGCAATCGCCGGCACGGGTGTGTCGTCGTGCTCAATCGCATTGTCGCCAGTCTTCGCGGGGTAATCGTTGCGCCCCATCGCAATAAAGATTCCGGGCTGGAAGTGCACCGAGAGTGCCCGCAGCAGGTCGACCATGCCGTTGTAACGGCCAGTTCCCGTAGCAATCTCGTCCAACAGGCGGCGAGTCTCGGAGTCAAGTGCCCCCTGGATCTCAATCAGCACTTCGTCCGTGCGGCCAGCAAAGGCCGAGAAGAAAAAACTGTCTGCAGGCACGATGCCTGCAAACTCACGGATTCGGTTGACCGAAACCGAGGACGACTCCAGCCATTCCTTTTGAAACTCACTGGTCGCACGGCTTGAGTCCACATCGCCAGAAAGGCGCACCTGGAATCGCTTGCCGGGCAGCCAATAGCCCGAGGCAATCCGCAGCAAGTCGGTGGTGAAGAAGGCCGAAAGCGCGCGCGTGATGAAGCCCGGGTCGACCGTCTTTGGCGGGAAACCGGGCATCGTGTCGCGCAGCCGCTCCCAACGCATGAATACCTCGACGGGCTGATCGCTCTCGCCCAGGAAGGCCGTGACGTTGTCATGGAAGACCGAAGCTAGCGCAAGCGAGTCTTGGCCCTTCTTCAGCTCCAACTCGTTGGCTTTCTCCAGCCATTCTGCGCTACTGGCCAACAACACGATGTCGTGATTGCGGGTC
>JBDQJC010000141.1:0-3114 GCA_040264055.1 Planctomycetota bacterium | reverse complement strand
CGTAGCGCACGAACAGCGGGCCGAGTAATTCAAAGACGACGACCGCGCCCAGGACAATTGTCAGAAGCTGCTTGCCGAGATCTTCATCGTATTCCTGAGCAAGCGTTGCGAGTGCAATCG
The DNA here is from genome assembly GCA_040264055.1 of Planctomycetota bacterium. Taxonomy (GTDB): domain Bacteria; phylum Planctomycetota; class UBA1135; order UBA1135; family UBA1135. Next base: position 2,994 of record JBDQJC010000141.1, on the reverse strand, counting down.
CCGCACCGGCCTGACACAGCAGGCCAAGGCCAATCGGCGGGCCACCATTCGCTTCGAGTCCGGGGATCGCGTTGTTGCTGGCACGCATTGCGATGCGAGCACCAATCACTTTGCCGATCACCCGAGCGAGTACATAGAGGCTTGCGGCAACCCAATTGTCGACCAGGACCTGAAAGTCGAGGTGCATGCCGCTCAAGACAAAGAATGCGACATAGGCGGGTTGCGCAAAGTGCTCCATCGAGTCAACCACCGGCTCGAAGAAGCGCGAACGATTGACCACGACCGCTCCGGTCACCAGCATCGCCAACATATGCGGTACCCCGGTCGCTTGGCAGACGCCGATCGTGAGCAGAAGTGTCGTCAGCAGGGCAACCGAGTAGTTGCCCCGGCCGATGCGTTCTTGCATCAAGATCAGCACATGGCCGGCCACAAGGCCATACAGAAGCGCGCCCAACACATCCCAGGCTGCGTCCCAAGGGCTTGCATCAAAGCCACTCAGTGCAAACAGCACCAGAAGCGCGATCTCGAAGAAGAGAATCGCCCAGACATTCGACAGCGCACAGAGCATGCGCAGGCCGTCGCTGACTGGACCTTCGGCGCGATACTCGCGGAGCACTTCGACGGTCGTTGCCGGCGCGACTGCAATCGCCATCACGCCAAGCAGGACCGCGCCGCCGATCGAATCGAGAACGGGCCAGGTCAGCGCGGCGACCAGGGCAAAGGTGATCGACGCCTCTGCCAAGGACATGCTGATGAGCGGCCGGAAGTGCTGTCGAATCGAAGCAAACCGAAACTGGCCTCCGAGGACAAAGAGCACCAGGGCCATCGCCAGCTCGTTGACCGGCATCGACAGCGCGTCGACCTGATGATGAGGTAAGACGTCAAATCCCTGGCTGCCGATGGCGATGCCGGCCGCGAGGTAGCCTGTCAACTTCGGAAGGTTGAAGAACTTCGCGAAGGAACCGCCCACCACACCGGCCACCAAAAGGAGGCCGACTGTCAGGAGGATTCCGTCGATCGCCACGATTCGATTCTCTAGTGGGCGCTTGCCCAGTCTGGTCCAGTGCCCATGTCGACATGAAGAGGCACACTGAGTTCGGCGACGCCTTCCATTTCCTTGCGCACCAAAGTTTGCAGGGACTCAAGCTCGGTAGGCGGGCATTCAAAGACCAATTCATCGTGAACTTGAAGCAGCATGCGCGCTTCAAACTTCTCTTCGCGCAACCTGCGGTCGACGGCAATCATCGCCAGCTTGATGAGATCCGCCGCCGAGCCTTGAACGGGCGAGTTGACGGCAATGTTCTCGGCATTGGAACGCACGCGCCCGTCTTTCGAGGCGAGTTCAGGTACGCGCCGGCGCCTTCCGAGCAAAGTGTAGACCGCTCCATTCTCGGTCGCTTCTTCTAGGGTGCGATCAATCCAAGCGCGCACGCCGGGAAGCGCATCGAAGTAAGAGTCGATAAACGCGCGGCCTTCGCTGAAGCTGATGCCCAAGTCGCGAGCCAATCGTTGCGGACCCATTCCGTACAGGATGCCAAAGTTGATCGCCTTGGCTCGCGAGCGCATCTCGGGAGTCACGGCCGTTGTGTCGCCGTCGGCAAACACCAAGGCTGCGGTGCGAGCGTGGACATCGGCGCCGTCCAGGAAAGCCTGAATCAAGGCTGGATCCTGAGACAGATGCGCGACCAGTCGCAGCTCGATCTGCGAATAGTCGGCAGCAAGCATGATCCAGCCTTCCTCCGGAACAAAGGCACGCCGGATATTGCGGCCCGCCTCGGTACGAATGGGAATGTTCTGCAGGTTGGGGTCGCTGCTCGACAGCCGTCCGGTCGAGGCCACTGCTTGGTTAAAGCTGGTGTGCACGCGGCCGGTGGTAGGGTGCACATAGCGCGGCAATGCCTCGAGGTAGGTGCCGCGCAGCTTGGTGATCTGTCGGTATTCAAGCAGTGCATCGACAATCGCGACGCCAGCAAACTTCTCGAGTGTTGCCGCGTCGGTCTTGTAGCCGGTCTTGGTCTTGCCGACACGTTTCACGCCGGCGGCATCCTGGATCAGCAGTTTTTCAAACAGGATCGGTCCAAGTTGTTTGGGCGAGTTCAAATTGAAGGCTTCGCCCGCTTCTTCATGTACGAGCTTCTCGAGGGCGGTTTGCCGTTTCTCGAGATCGCGGTCAAGTTCGCGCAACTTGAGCTTGTCGAGCCGAATGCCATGCGCTTCCACACGCTCGAGGACCGGCAGCAGCGGCATCTCGAGTGTCTTCAAGAGCTCCCAATCGGAATCGGAAGAATCGTCGAGCTCCGCTTTCAGCTTTTCAGCGAGCTGCCAGGTCGCGTCCGCGTCTTCGCAGGCATACTCCGAAACGGCCGTCACCGGAACCAGGTCCATGGTCAGCGCGTTCTTGCCGGTTCCAAGTAACTCCTTGGTCGGAATCTTGCGCATGCCCAGATACTTCAAGGAGAGATCGTCGAGGTTGTGACGATCTTCCGGATGCAGCAAGAAGTGCGCGAGCATGGTGTCGAAGTCAATCCCTGCAAGCGGCACACCGGCGCGTCGCATGATATGACTGTCATACTTGAGGTTCTGCCCCAGCTTGGGAATGCTCGGATCAGTCAAGACCGGCTGCAGATAAGTCAGGGCATCGCTGCCATCCGGTCCGAGCAGGGGCTCGTTCAGATTCATCGGGACATACCAAGCCGTGCCGGCTTCCCAACAGAACGACATGCCGACCAAGCGCGCCCGCATCGGGTCGATGTCCGTTGTCTCGGTATCGAAGGCGAAGCCGCCACTGGAAGCCAGTCCTTCGCGGAGTTCTTCCAGCAATTCGGGGCGATCGACGAGGCGATAATCGCGCTCGCTCGCCTCGGATTGTGACGCGGTGGTCGCGGGCGCGTCGCCCTCGGCTTCAAAGCGATCCGCCAAACTGCGCAGGCCATGATCGCGGCAGAACGCGAGTAGCTCATCCTGCTGACGCTTGCCTTCGGTCAAATCCTGAAT
>JBDQJC010000140.1:0-3194 GCA_040264055.1 Planctomycetota bacterium | reverse complement strand
GGCGAAGAGATAGCGTTCTTCTGCGTGGCCGCGCTCAGCCAACTGCAAATCGTGCGCGGAAAACTCGCCGCGCAGGCGCGCGCGCTCGCGATCCGGAAAAACCGGATCTGATTGAATGACGCGCGGGAAGGCACCCCGGTTCAATCCCAGCACGAACAAGTGTTGAAAGGTCCGTGCGCGCGCCTGGGTCAGATCGAGCACGGCGACCCCCGCAACGCCGCCCAAACTGCGCGCTCCAAAGTTGCGCGCCTCGCGTTCGAGCATCAGCAAAAACTCGCTGCGCGTACACGGGCCGATCTCGACCTCGCCCAAGCTACGCACCAAGTCGAGCCAGTTCTCTTCCGCATCGAAGCCCTGAAACCGCCAACCAAACTCACTCTTCAGCAGCCGTTCGACGAATAATGCGTGCTCGGGCAGGCTGGCACTTTGCGGCCAGTCGCGCAGCGTGCGCGCCAGAGCTGCGGCGGCGGCGAAAGCCGAGATGAACGCGCCGGCCGGAATGCTGCGACGATGCGCGCGATATTGCTGTTCAAACGGAAGCGCTGACTGAGTGGCGCCACCGAGGTCTTCTGCGACATCCAAGGCGTCCACCTCTTCGCTTGGACTCGCTTCGATGAGGCCGCGCCGAATCGGCAGCGGGAAGGACGAACGGTCGCGCAAGGCCGCCGCCGCGTCAAAACCTGCAACTTGGCCGAGCCTACCCAAGCCCAAGGCCCGGAAAGCAAGTCGAAGGTCGGCGACGCGATCTGGGTCGAGGCCTCCGCTGCGCTTGCGCGAGCCTTCGGCGACTGCGTCGAGCCAACGATCGACCGGGCAATCCGTTTGATCCCGCAACACGGCCAACGCCGCTTGCATGCGTCGGTGCAGCGGGAATAAAGCTGCCGGGGCTTGGCCGCCGCGGAAGGGAACGCCGAGATCACGGAACCAACGCCGGACTGCCATCGCATATTGCGGCATGCTGCGCGCGACGACGCCTATCTCGTCGGCTGGAGTGCCCGATTCGAGCAAAGCACGCACCCGATGCGCGACCTCACGCACTTCATCCTCCGTGCCGGCGGCGTGGAAATGCTGCCAGTTCGGCGAACTTGGATGCATCGCCGATTCCATCGCGGAGACATCTTCCGCGTCGCCTTGCACAGGCAAACCGCCACCGAGGCGACTCACGAATCCCGCAACGAAGGACTGGCCGCGGTCCGCGCTGCGCACATCAGCAGGGTCGCACGGGAGATCGATGATGAATTGAGCCCCCGCTTGACCGAGTGCACGCAAAAAGTGCAGCGCCTGGCCAGTCGCGTCGGCAAAGCCATGCACAAAAATCGCGCGCGCACGCAGATGCGATGCGATCAGCGCGGCGGCCGCTTCTTGAAGGTCGCCGGGGCGCTGCACGCCATGGGATTGCATCGACTCAGCCGTGGCTCGCGCCGCTTGCACAATCGATTGCGGGCCTTGTAATGCGCGTGCCGAAAGCAAGTCACGAATACTCGACGCGGCAAGGCCCATGCCGTCCTGCAAACCGCTCAAGCGTTCACGCAACTCGGGCTGTTGTTCGGCCGCGCGCCGAGCCAGAATTTCGACCAAAGCCGAGCGGCTTTCCGGCTGCGAACCGGCATCACGATGCAGACGCAAGGCAAGCGCGTGCAGACTCAGTACCTCAACCCCGAGGGTGGCCGAAGCATGCGCCAGCCGTATCGCAAGGTGATCGCGCAGCTCGCGTGAGGGCACCACCACGTACACCGGCGTGGACAGCAGATGCGGCTCGGCGCGCGCGGCATCCACTTGCTTGCGCACCGCAGCCAGCAGCGCCGCCTCGGCAGCTTGGGCACCACGCGCAAACAAGAAATCGGTCACGCGGGCAAGCCTACTCGCTCGCTGCGGGCAGGGGAAACGAAGCCGGATCGGAGTGACCTTGCGACCCGATCAGGCCAGCAAGTCGGCCTGCTCTGCGATGTCCTGAAACAGCGGAGCGACCAACTCAAGCCGCGCACCGGTAAACGGGTGATCGACGACTAACTTCCAGTTGTGCAATGCCTGACGATCCATCATCAAGAACTCCCGGTCCGCTTCGGTGATGCCCTCACTCACCGAACGAATGAAGATCTGCTCATCGCCCATGTACAGCTTGTCGCCGAGGATCGGGTGGCCAATTGCCGCTAGATGCACGCGTAGCTGGTGTTGGCGGCCGGTCAACGGGTGCAGCTCGACCAGGGTGTAACCCGAGAGCCGTCGCGCGACCTTCCATTCCGTACGCGAAGGCAGACCATCGCCATCCTCGCGCACCCCCATCTTGAGCCGTACCTCAGAGCCGAGCGCCTTGCCCAGAGGCTGTGCCATGACCCCGGCATCTTCGGCAATCTCGCCCGCGACCAGAGCAAGATAGGTCTTGTCGATCGAACGGCGCTCGAACTGTTGGCCCATGCGCGTGCGCGACACTTGATCCTTGGCCGTTAACAGCACCCCGCTGGTTTCGCGGTCGAGCCGGTGACACAAGGTGGGCATGTCTTCGGTCTCGCCGTACAGCGCACGATGCCGTTCATGGATCATGTGAATCAGCGACCCCGTCAAATGCCCATGCGATGGATGCACGCTGATGTTTGGCGGCTTGTTGACCGCGAGCAAGTACTCGTCTTCGTAAACGACCTCGAGTTCGCCCGTATCTACGCCGAGCACTTTCGGCTGCTCGGGCTGCGGATTCGCTTGTCGCACCACGATTTCTTGACCTGCGCGCAACTTCAAGGAATCGCGCAGCGCGCCAATCGTGGCTTGCTGTGGATCCTTGCCCGGCAGAACTGCGACCGCGCCCTCTTCGGCAATCAAGTCCTGAATGCCTTGCCGTGAGCGCCAGCGGATGCGCTGGGCCAAGAACTTGTCCAAGCGCGCGCCATGTTCATCTGTTCCGACCTCAAAGCGCCATTCCTGCAAAGGGGCGCTTAGGTCCCGCTGGCCGCGGCGGCGCATTCGCTTGCGTTCTCGGGGCATCGGACGGATTTGGCCGGGGGGAAATACGAACAGCCCCGGCGGAGCAAGGCCGCCGAGGCTGAGCGAACGAAATACCTGCCCTAGAAGCGGGCGTTGCGGCGGATGCGCTCGGCGCGCTTAATGACGCGGCGACGCTCTTCCTTGGCTTCAGTTTTGACCCAGGTGGGCTTGCTGAAGTAAGTGCGTTCCTTCATCGCAATGAAGACGCCGGCTTGGTT
>JBDQJC010000139.1:0-3279 GCA_040264055.1 Planctomycetota bacterium | reverse complement strand
CGCCAATTCGATGGCAGGCGCGATCAAGGGCGCGGCGAACGCCGAGCTGACCGCGGTGTCGAGTCGTCGCATGGAGTCGGCGCAGGCCTATGCCGACCGTCACGGCGCGGCGCATGCCTTCGACTCGTGGGCCGAGATGGCCGCTTCGGACAAAGTCGATGCGATCTACGTCGCCACGCCGACCAGCGTGCGCGAGGAGATCTGCATCGCGGTGGCGAACGGCGGCAAGCACGTGCTCGGCGAGAAGCCGCTGGCCAGCTTGGCTTCGGTCGAACGCATCTGGGCGGCCTGCCAGAAGAACAACGTGGCCTTTATGGACGGCACGCACTTCGCGCACCACCCGCGCACCGCGGCGCTGCAGGCCCAGCGCGACGGCTGGATCGGCAAGACCACGCTGGTCGATTCGAAGTGCGCATTCAACCTGCAGGATCGCTCGAACATTCGCTACAACACCGTGCTCGAGCCCATGGGCGCGATTGGCGATGTGGGTTGGTACAACATGCGCGCTGCGGTGGAGTGTCTGCCGCCAGGGCTCAAGCTGGTGAGCGTGCAATCCACGCTGCGACGCGACAAGGAAACGGGCGCGGCAGCCGGCGGCGAAGGCGTGCTGACCTTCGAAGGCGGCGTGCGTTCGACCTGGTTCTGCGGCTTCGACGTACAGCGCGGCGCCATGCACGTGCACATCGAGGGCGCGAAGGGCGAGATCGAAATGCCCGGCTACCTCTTCCAGGATCGCGACAACTCGGCGCGACTCGAAGTCAATCTGGGCGACGGCGAAGCCGAAACCCATCGCATCGCGTCGGACAAGCCGGGTTCGGTGCTGATGTTCGAAGACATGGCGGCCGCTGCAGCCGACCCCGCGCTGCGCCCGGGTTGGGCGGAGCGCACGCTGCGCACGCAGGCGCTGCTGGACGCGATCTGGCACGTCGGCCTGGCCAAAGAAGTCGCGGATCGTTCATGAGCCACCCCTTCACCCCTCGCGTCGGCGCCGTGATGAGCGCGGACATTGCTGTTCCTGAACACGAGCGCGAAGTCGCGTTCTACTCGCGCGCGCTGACCACCGGCGATGCGCCCTTCTGGAAGGACGACCTGATGAACAATCTCGGTATGCCGGTGATTGGCCTCGGCCAGCGCGTGCCGGAGTACGAATCGCTCCCCTTGCAGTGGATGCCGCACATTCAGGTGGACGACATCGCTGCGAGCGCGGCGCGCGCGCTCGAGCTGGGCGGCACCGAAGTCATGCACGGCAAGGATGACAGCGGCGCGAGCCAGTGGGCCGTGATGCTTGATCCGAACGGCGCGGCGTTTGGATTGATTTCCGTCGTTCCCGCTGAGTCCGTTCCCGAGATCGAAGAAGGCGCGCAGGTCGGCAGCATCGCCTGGCTGGATTTGACCGTGCCAAATGCTGAAGTCACGCGAGACTTCTATTGTCCGGTCGTGGGCTGGACGACGCAGGACCACGAAATGACCGACGACGATGGCACCTACCACGACTACGTGCTCGTGGGTGGCGACGGCAAACCCGTTGGCGGGATCTGCCACGCGCGCGGCATCAATCAAGGCGTGCCACCGGTCTGGATGATGTACCTCCCCGTCGGCGACATCGACACGAGCATCGCGCGCGTCAAGGAAGACGGCGGCACCGTGATCAAGCACACCGATGGCAATTGCGGCTACAACATCGCCTTCGTGCAAGACCCGGTCGGCGTGCACTTTGGGTTAATTCAGAGCTGAGCGCGAGGAGAGCGCCAACCTTTCGCGACGGGCAACCTAGTCGTGCTCCGGTTCATCCGGAGTCACGCCCACAATCAAGTCGGCGCGAGCGATCAACTGCTTCAGTTTGCTTCCGGGCATAGGAGCAAAATCAATCAGCACGTTTTGGCGCATCTGCAGGTTGCGGATGCTCATCAAAGATCCATCGCGTCGATTTCCTGCGTGGCCTCGGATGTAGAGCTGGGAAGTAATGAGCCGCTTCCCCTTGTGCTTGACCATGGCCTGACCCCATTCTCCGTACACCTAGCAAGGTGAGACTTGACTGGGGATCCATCGACAACAATGTCAGGCCACAGGTGGAGCTTGCCCTGCAACTCGGCGGGTAGATCGTTTCGAAGGAACTGCGCAAGCTGGTGGCCTTTGAAAACTTCGTTGCTCGAATCGGAATACTGCGAGCAAACCTTCTCGAGGGACTCTCTAAGCGACATATCATGTAGATCGTGAGGGTTCGGCGCTTGACCTGCAACCAGCTTTTCGGCATTGCATCAGCGCGCAGGCTCGGCTCGCGTGCGTAGTCATACGCACTAGAGAGAGTCGAATGCGGCCTCTCGCGTCAATCTAGCGATAGCTTGAGAGTGCGATATTCAGCTCCATTAGCTAGTTCACGCACATGGCTCTTCTCCCGACCTACACGGCTGAACTGCGGACCTCTCAAGCAAAGAGGCAACCAGACGGGCCTGGTGGCCACCGCGCCTTGGTTCCCCGGTCGGAGCTCTCTTCGAAGTGCCCTGGAGTTGGGAGGAGTGTCTCATTCCTCGTGGACAAAATCGGGGTCCGGCTAGCAGGGAGGCCCGTTCTCTTGCCACCCACGACTGCACAGACTTGCCCCCAAAGGGGCTTACCTTGTCATCTCTATATCAACCAGCTATAAACGAAACCATGATTCGATCTCATGCCCTCTTCTTTTTCACACTTCTGCTGACACTCTGTGCCAGTTGCGCCACCATCTTTAGTGGCACCACTCAGACTGTCAGTATTGACAGCAGCGTCCAAGGTGCAACTGTGAAAGTGAACGGCATAGCGGTCGGCACGACCCCATTCACAGGATCAATCAAGAAGGGAAAGGACACCGTGATCACTGTCGAATCTCCGGGATACTCGACGTATCAGCAAGCAATGGGGACGAGCATCAATCCGCTTGTGATTGGAAATCTCTTCACGGGAGGAACGACATCGACCACGATCGATCTACTTAATGGCGCGGGTTGGGAGTATTCGCCAAATACGTACTACATAAACCTCCGGAAGCCCACTGAAACTGCCGCCGCTTTCTACCGCGATTCGTCGGAGAAGGCTTTTGCAATGCACCATTTCGGCGACCTACAAATCGAGCTAGAAGCCGGAGATGGAGAACACCTTCGAGCACTTCATTCAATCCAAGCAACGAATGTCTCTTACGGCGATTTTGTAGGCCATCTGCACAACGCTCAACCGGAGTCTGCAGTCGAACTTGCCTCACTCGTTTCTGCGATGTAGGCGGACAATTAGACTGCCATAAGATTGTTT
>JBDQJC010000138.1:0-3292 GCA_040264055.1 Planctomycetota bacterium | reverse complement strand
TTGGATCTCCTACTACTTCTTCTCGTGGCCGCGGAAGGTTCGGGTCGGAGAGAACTCCCCCAGTCGGTGCCCCACCATGTCTTCGGTGACGTACACCTTCAGGAAGTCTTTCCCGTTGTGAACCATGAAGGTAAGCCCGACATAATCAGGCAGGATGGTGCTGGCGCGAGCCCAGGTGCGAATCGGGCGACGCGTTTCAGCGGACAGCACCTTGTCGACCTTGCGTTGCAGGCTGGGGTCGATCCAGGGTCCTTTCTTGAGACTACGGCTCATGCTTCAGTCCTCTGGTTATTTGGCGCCCTTACGGCGACGGACAATGAACGTGCTAGACGTCTTGCGACGGTTACGGGTCTTCTGACCCTTCGCTGGCTTGCCCCACGGTGAAACCGGGTGCTTGCCTTTGGTACGACCCTCGCCACCACCGTGCGGGTGAGCGGCTGGGTACATGGCCACACCACGAACGTGCGGTCGGCGGCCCTTGTGACGATTCCGCCCGGCCTTGCCGAGCTTCACGTTTTGGTGGTCAGCGTTGCCGACCTCACCAATGGTGGCGCGGCAACGAACGTGCACGCGACGCAGTTCGCCACTGGGCAGCGACAGCAAGGCGTAATCACCTTCGCGCGCAGCCAAACGAGCCGATGCGCCCGCCGAGCGGACCATCTTGCCACCCTGTCCTGGGCGCAGCTCGACGTTGTGGACTTCCATGCCGAGTGGGATGTGACCCAGCTCCATGGCACAACCGACCTTCGGCTCGGCACCTTCTCCCGAGGAGATCATCGCGCCTTGCTTCAGACCTTTCGGCCAGATGATGTAACGCTTCTCGCCGTCGACGTAGTGCAGCAGCGCAATGTAAGCCGTGCGGTTCGGGTCGTACTCGATGTGAGCAACCTTCGCCGGCACGCCATCTTTGCCGCGCTTGAAGTCGATGATGCGGTAGCGACGCTTGGCGCCCCCACCACGGTGACGCGAAGTGACCGTTCCGTGGTTGTTGCGTCCGCCGGATTTCTTCAGCGGCGCAAGCAGACTCTTTTCAGGAGTCTGACGCGTGAGTTCTGCGCGATCCAACACGGAACCGCCGCGGCGGCCCGGTGAAGTCGGCTTGTAGTACTTGATGCCCATCGTGTTTCTCCGGGTTCTCCTACAGAAGCTCGATCTTGTCGCCGTCCTGCAGTTGCACGATGGCGATCTTCCGGGAGGGAGTCCGATACCAGCTTGAGCCGCGACGACGCAGCTTGCCTGGACGGAGCATGGTGTTCACGCGGGTGACCTTGACGTCGAACAGGGCTTGCACCGCATTCTTCACTTCGATCTTGTTCGCGCCACCTGCCACTTCGAAGCGGTATTCATTCCACTCGTCGGTGTGGTCGGTCGACTTTTCAGTCAAGACCGGCTTGATCAGGATTTGGTAGTGGTCGCTCAGGCTGCTCATGCCGAGGCCTCCTTCGTGGTGCGCGCCTTGGCGCAACGTGCGGTGAGCACATCAAGCGCACCCTCTTCGCAGAGAACCCACTTGTGCGCGAGCAAGTCGTAGGCATTCGTGTCCGAAGCGGAACGAACCGAGACCTGCGGGAAGTTGCGGAGCGAAAGCCACGCAGCTTCGTTTGGTTGATTCAGCACAACGAGCACGGTGCCCTTGGGCGCGCAGTCCGCAAGCATCTTGCGAGCCGACTTAGCCGAAGGCGTGTCGAAGTCGAAGCTGGTCAGCTCGGTGACTTCGTTGTCCTGAAGCTTGCCAAGCAGAGCGCTGCGCAATGCGACCAAGCGCTGCTTCTTTGGCAAGTGGTAACCCCAGCGACGGGTGTTGCGCGGGCCAAAGACCGTGGCACCGCCGCGCCAAAGCGGGCTGCGGCGGTCACCTGCGCGGGCGCGACCGGTCTTCTTTTGCTTCCACGGCTTCTTGCGGTGGCCAGCAACTTCGGTGCGCACCTTGGTGTGTGCATCGCCCTGGCGGCGGTTCGCCTGGTACTGCACGATGACATCTTTCATCGTGCGGAAAAGCAACTGCTCACCGAGATCGGCCGAGAAGTCCTTTTCACCGGTGGCGCCGCTACCGACGTCGTAAGTTCCGATACTGACCATGACTATTTACCCCCTCCGGTCCTGGCGGTTTGAACGCGCACCAAGCTCTGTGGAGCGCCGGGCACGCCACCGCGCACCAGCAGGAGGCCACGTTCGGCATCGACGCCTTCGACGACCAAGTTCTTGACGGTCGAGCGGGCGTTGCCGAAGTGCTTTGGCATGCGCTGACCCTTGAAGACGCGCGACGGAGTCGCACACTGGCCAATCGAACCCGGCTGACGCACGTTGTGCGAGCCGTGTGATGCGGGGCCGCGACGGAAACCGTGCGCCTTGATGGTGCCAGCAAAACCACGACCCTTGGAGCGGCCGATGACATCGATGACGTCCCCCACTTCGAAGGTAGCCGCGGTCAGCTCTTGGCCGACCTCGAAGCCATCCGTGGCATCAACGCGGAATTCGCGCAGCACGCGGAAGGGCTTGACGCCTGCCTTTTCAGCGGCAACGCGTTGCGGCTTCGCGACATGCTTGTCGCGACCCGGGGTCAAGCCAAGTTGAACGGCACGGTAGCCGTCGCGCTTCTGATCGCGCAATCCCGTGACGGTGCATGGGCCAGCTTGAAGCACGGTCACCGGTACGACGGTGCCGTCCTCTCGGAAGAGCTGGGTCATGCCGCGTTTGCGGGCGAGGAGGAACTTCTTAGACATCTTATTTCTCGGTATCCAGCCGAGGGAATCGCAGAGGTCCGGTGCGCAGGACGCAGGACATGCGGGAGTTCAGTGAGTCGAGGCCTAGGCCTTGATGCGAACGTCGACTCCAGCCGAAAGGACGAGGCGGTTGAGCGCGTCGACGGTTTGCGGCGTGGGGTCGAGCAAGTACATCAGCCGCTTGTGGGTGCGGATTTCGAACTGCTCGCGCGCCTTCTTGTTGACGTGCGGGGAACGCAGGACGGTGTACTTCTCGCAGCGCGTCGGCAGCGGGATCGGCCCCGAAACAGCGACGCCCGTCAGGCGAGCTGCCTCGATGATCGACTCAGTTGCCTGGTCGATTGCCTCGTGGTCGTACGCCTCGAGCCGGATCTTGATCTTTTGTGCCATGAGTATGCAACGGTAGCCCCGGGTCCTCTATCCGCCAGGCCGTGCCTCAAAGGTCGCCAAGTGCGGTCCGGATTTGCCGGGGCTCTCCCGTAAAACGGGCCAAGTATTCTATGGACCGGCCCGGAGAGGTCAAGGCTCGCTTGGGGAATCCCGGTCGGAAATGCCGAGTTTCGCAGCTA
>JBDQJC010000137.1:0-3391 GCA_040264055.1 Planctomycetota bacterium | reverse complement strand
GTCCTGAAGGGGTGCGAGCCAAAGGTCGGCGGTCCATTCGGCCGCATTGCCTGCGAGGCCGAGAACGCCGAGTGGAGTGCGATCTTCGGTGAACTCGCTGACCGGGCGCACGCCGTGAGACTGGGTCGCTCGACTGTTGATGCGCTGCGCGTCATAGCCGAGCGCGCGCGCGTACATGCGCCCTTCCTGTCCGGCTGCGGCCGCTTCCCATTCCGTTTCGGTGGGCAGGCGCTTGCCGGCCCAGCGCGCGTAGGCGGCGGCGCTACTCCAACTGATGCCGACGACGGGCGCTTCTTCTTCGCCTTCGGCCAGGATGGGAAGTTCATCGCGATCCAGCTCCCAATCGAGGGGCATGTGCTGCGCGCGCAGACCGTCAGGTTGGGCCAACAAGAAGCGGTGGTAACTGCGGCAATCGACTTCGCTGCGATCCAGGTAGAAGGCGCGAACTTTGGTCTTGCGCCGTTCCTCAGAATCAGGGAATCCCTCAATGCGGCCAAAGTGGGGCCCGATCGGATAGTCACCGGCCGGGATCAAGACCATGCCCGGAGGGGTCTCATCGAAGCCCTTCGCGAAGCGTTCCGGGTGGCGCAGGCGCTCGACAGCCATGAAGGCTTCTTCAAGTGCGGCCATGGTGGTGCTGTATTGCGCGGCGGCGGGGGACAATCGGTAGAGGTCTTGGTTCCACCAATCGTGGAAGGACATCTGTTCTCCGAGAGCGCGGCGGCGGGCGGGCCACTCGCTGAGTTGGATGGATTGTTCCTCCATCCAGGCCCGGATCACCGCTGGAAGTGCGTCCGCCTGGGTTTCTTCTGCAATCCAAGCCATTTCCGCCTCGCCGTATGCCTGACTGAGTGCGGCGTAGGCCGCATCGCGCGCTTGGGAAGCCCTCTCTAGCTCTTGCTCGCGTGCGTCAAGCTGGCGTTGCTCGCGATCCGAGCGAGCGGGCAACTCCTCTTGCGGAGCCAGAGGGAAAGAAAGCAGAAGCAGGAGCAGGCTTGTTAGCATCTCGGCGAATGGCTTGGGCGCAGATCCGGGTGCTGAAGGCCGATCTGTTCGGCCGCGTGGAGCAAGTGCATCTTAGCGAGCGAGGACCAAAGATCCTCGCCGTGCGACGCGACATCGCCGCGGCGCGTTGGTGGGTGCGCTGGCTCGCGCGCAGCCTAGCCCGTCGGGAGCAACGGGCCTTGCTTGCCCTGGATGGGTTGGACGCGGTGCCCCGCGCGCTGGGCGCAGATCGAAACGCAAGCCTGAGAAGCTGGCTGGAAGGCGAGCCCATGCACCTCGCGCAACCGCCCTCGATCGAGTACTTCGCTCAGGCGCACAGGCTTCTCGTGCAGTTGCATCGCCGCGGCATCACCCACAACGATCTGGCAAAAGAACCCAACTGGCTGGTCACCCCGTCCGGCCAGCCGGCGCTGATCGATTTTCAGCTGGCGAGTGTTCACCCGCGACGCAGCAAGTTGTTCCGAGTCAAGGGCAGAGAAGATCTGCGTCACCTACTCAAGCACAAGCGAAGCTATTGCCCGGAATCGCTTACGGACCGTGAGCGAGGGATTCTGGCGAAGAAGTCCTGGCCCTCACGGATCTGGATGCGGACCGGGAAGCCGGTCTACCTATTTGTGACGCGGCGGGTGTTGGGCTGGTCGGATCGGGAAGGGGCGGGCGACAGGAACTGACCCCCTCGAGTGTGGGATTTGTCGGCTTGGATGGAAGCGGTGCGCGAACACCTCATCCTGCGTGTGAAGCCACTTGCAAGACCGAGTCATTTTCCGTTTGGGCAGGAGCAAACGGCAGAGCGGGGCGGCCTCGCGCACCGGCACGCGGTGTGACGATCAGAACGAAAACAACCCCCGCTCAGGCAGCGGGGGTTGGTGCGAGGCGATGGTCCCGAAAGGAAGCACTTCGCTGGCGCTGGCCCTCTCGCATGTCGGCCAAGAACCAACACTCAAGGGGGCCAGATTCCTTAGAGGTGATCTGAGACGAACTCCAACCAATGCTCCTCAAACTGCTCAATATCGACCTGCCCCCAAGAAGCATCCATCGCAGCCTTCCAGATCGCGAGCTTGCGCTCTTCCCCAACTCGAGGACGCTGGAGCTGCGTTTCAATCGCGAGTCGCAGTTCGGCTGTCTTATCACTCTTCGGAAGTTTCTCTAGCTCCGCTTCGAGCTCGGCCCGTTGTTCTGCATAGGCTTCTTGATAGCCATCGTGCAAAGCCTTGATGTAGTTCGGGATGATGTCGCCGTACTCATCGCGCCAGACCTTCTTCGAGACTTTGCCGAGTGCGCCCATGCGCAGCATGTGGATGATGGACCACGATTGCTCATAAGGGGAGGTGTTGCCGGGGCCCTGACCCTGCCACTGCGGGTGGTTGTAGTTGATGTGAACGAAGATCGGCTTGTACTTGTTCTCGCGAACAAGCGTCTTCGCGCCTTGGTACCGGTCGAGTCCGCCAGGCATGTGGGCGGTGGGGTTAGCTTTGCGGCCCTTGAACTCGTAGCAGCCGTAAAAGTCACCGTGCCCTTCGTCAAACCAACGGTGCGCCTCGGAGCGATCGAACAAGAAGTAGCAGTACTGGTGGAAAGCCTCGTGGCTCATGACCGCGAGGGTCGCGCGTCGATCCTGTTCCTTGTTGTCGTACAGGACGAGTTCGGTGGTGCCAGGGTTGAAGTAGCCCGCGACGCCATCGCGCGTGTTGCCGTACTGCGAAAACTCGTCTTGGTTCTTGCAAACGCGAACCACAGAAACGTGATTCATCTCTTTCGAGGGCGGGAAATCTTGCTCGAAGACGCGCCGCGACGCTTCCAGGCGCTCGATGACATCATCGATGAAGCTCTTGTCATCCGAGGAGGTCTTGATGATGTAGTTCTTGCTCGGCGTTTCGACCGCGGTCCAGCCCGGCGTCTTCTCGGCTTCGGCCTTATGGAAGGCGAGTTGATCTTCGTAACTCGAACCCTGCGAGACGCGCTTGGGTCCAGCGACCTTATCAATCAGGCGCAGTGTCTTGATCGAAGACTCAAAGGCCTTCAGCCACTTCTTGTTGTCTCTATCTTGATCGGGCAAGACATACAAGAAGGCCAAATCGAAGTCGTCAAGCGGAATCGTCCAGCAATCAATGACCAGCCGATAGCCGTTGGGGCTGTTGGCGCCGTAAGTTGCGTGGCGCGCGACCAGCCCCTTCTTTAGCTTGACCTCCTCGGGTTCGACGATCGGGTCCTTCAAACCCTCTTCTTTGAAGTCGCGGAAGTCGAACATCCGCGGCACCCATTCTTCGATGGTTGGGCGGCGGGTCTCGCCACCGGCGCGACTGCGCAGGCCGCCGGCCTCGCCGCCGGTCACCGCATCAGGAGTCTCGAAGGTGAACAGATAGACTTCGGCTTTGGTATCTGCGAT
>JBDQJC010000136.1:0-3511 GCA_040264055.1 Planctomycetota bacterium | reverse complement strand
AGCGCAGCAGCCGAAAGCAGGTGGCCTTCCGAGGCTGCCGAAAGCGATGCCTCGCGCAAGGCGGACATCAGCAACTGCACCTCGGCAAGTTTGCGCAGGAAGGGCGCTTCTTCCCCCAGCAGGTCTGGATCTTGAGCCGCAGAATTCGGATCGACTTTGTCGGCCTCCCAAGCTCGTAACTCCGGAGGCAGCAGAGTGGGTCGATGTCGAGGCCAGTGCCGCACCATCCACGCGGCATCGAGGTTCTTGGCCGCGGCAAGCTCGCCTGCAAATGCCTCGAGCGTAGCCGGCGCGAGCTCGTCGACCGAAAGTGCCCAGGTGTATGCATCGATGGCTTCTTCGTGCTTGCCGAGATCGGCGAACAGATCGCCGGCCATGCGCGCATGCTCTTGACCAAACCAAGGCTCCGCGCGATTCCGCAGCCAAGTCCAAGTCGGTTCATCGCGTACGACCTCCGCAGGATCACTGCCCGGAACCGATTGGGTGTAACGATCACGCCAGGGCTCGGGCTCTTGGCCCCCAAAGCCGCGCAACCAGCGTGTGAAGCGTTCGCTGAATTCTTCGAGATCAGCCGGACGCCCGTCCTCGCCGTCGCAGAAGTAGTACTCAAATACCTCAACCGGATCGTTGCGCAAGCGCTTGCGCTCTTCCATAAAGCGGTGCAGGGCATCGTGATACAGCGGCGCGCGCTGACGCTCCGCTTCGCCGCCGGCGGGTGGTGGCCAGCTTCCCTCCTCGCCGAACTCTTCGCCATCGACATCCTCGCTTCCTATCCAGGTATTGAGGTAAACATACATCGAGTAGCCAAGGGTGTAGTTGTCGCGGTACTCCTCCTGTGTGCCGGCCAGAATCTTGCGCAGCTCGCCGACCCGGTCGTAGCCCAAGCCGATCGTGCCCGCCTGCGTGCCAAAGTTGCAATGGTTCAGCACGAAGTTGGTTTCCTTCATGGATCCGTAGGCACCCCCAGTCCACGACGCTTTGCCTTCTACCAACCAACCGGGAAGCCCAGGGTAGATGGCGCCGTCGAAACGGTGCGTGAGCTCGTGGGTGATGCCGCGACCCAAGCCCGGAATCGTTGACATCGTGAACTGCAAAGTCGTGACATTGCCGCCCTGGAAACCGCCGGCCCAATAGAAGGGCGCGCCCTCAGCTTCCAAGCCGTACGCTTCCGGCACTACCCGCAGGATTCCCTGCTGACGCAGATTCCCCTGTTCATCGACAAATGGGTCGCGGCCAAAATAGTTGGCCAAGCGCTGGTGGTGATACTCGACGGTGGTCGCGGAGCCATACAGCGTTTCCCAACCACAGGAAGTCTCGACGCGATACCACTCGCGCGGCGAATGCGTGACCGCCGGCTTACCAAAGGAGCCACGGTCCACCGTCAATTCACGCTGCTCGACCGGGCTCATTTTCTCGAGTTCGGCGAGCGTGTAGACCAGATCCTTGATGCGCGCGAGCGCTGCGCGCGCGCGGCCAAGGATGTCGCCGGCAGCAGACGCTTCGCGGTCCATAGAAGGCGCGGGCGGCCCTTTCAAATCCTTGCCAAAACCGGCCTGCGCAACCAACCCACGCAGGATTCGGCCAACGCGCGTGGCTTCCGTCCACTGCCCGCTGCTGATCAGGGAGTTGCCTTGCTTGCGCAAAGCATCCATCGTCACGCGCCAATCGGCGCGACTGCTGCGTATCTCGGCATCGTGATCCCGCAGCAAACCCAACAACTCGGGCGAGGGTGCCGCGACCGCGCGCGCGAAATCTTCTAGCCATTCGATTTCGACCTTGGTGCCCGGTCGACGCGCCTTGGCCTTCTTGTCGAGTTCTTTGACCAAAGCGCGCACTGCCATGGCGCGGCTGCGCGCGAGGCGCTCCGGCCAGCCAGCCCAATCGCCCAGGCTGCCTTCCTCGCCGAGCGTCTCCGCCAAGCCCCTCGGCATCTTCAAGCGGCCGCTTGCGTCGATGCGCGCGTTCGCCAGATCAAGCGCCCACAAGGCCAGCGCGTCGGCGTCGCCCGAGGCATTCTGCACCAATAACTCAATGACCTGGGCCGGCTTCTCGGTGCGCGCCAAGGCAAACAGAAAGTGTTGGGCCGCCTCGGCGTGGCGGCCTTCGACCATCGCTTCTCGACCGCGTTCGAGTGCCTGCCGCTCGCCGGTGATCGTCGCCGCATCGACTTGAGCCGCCGCCGCAGGTGCTAGCAGCAGGAAGAGGAGAGAACAGAGGGCGTGTCGCACCATCACTTCAAGTCAACAATCTGCCAGCGACCATCCACTTCCTTCAACGAGAAGCGCATGCCCTCGTTGTCCGGCTCTTCCCCTGCGCGAGTCAGCACGGCGCGCACGCGGGCTGCCATCACGCCATCGTCCTCAAGATTGAGGCCAAGTAGATCCCAGCTTGCGACCCCCACACCTTCTTCGAAGAAGGCGTAGGTGAAACCATTCCGCCAATCGGACTCACGGGCCGCCCATTCCTTGCTCCCGCAGGCCAGCGCCGCGGCGCGGTTGCCGTCTTGCACGGCCGCGAAATAAGCTGCAATCAAGGTGCCGGGCGCATCCGAAGCCGAAGGGCTCGGCGCATCATCGACTTGAGGCGAAGCGCAGCCCCACGAAAGGGCGAACAAGCAGAGGAAGCACGCGAGGGAGCGCATCCTCCCAGTCTAGTCGCGTGCGCGATCTACTTTGCAGCAGTGTGAAGCCCGAGCATGTTGCCGCCCGGATCTTTGAACCAGGAGAAGCTGCCGCCTTCCGGAGTTGGCGTTTCGGGAATCACCACAGAGCCCCCTGCGGCTTCGATCTTGGCCAAGGTCGCCGGGATGTCCTCGACTTCCATGTAGATCATCACGTATTGGTGCGGCTCGTGCCCCAGGCTGGTGATCGCACCATCGATGCCGCCTTCACCGGCCGGTGTGCGCGAGGTCGGCCCCATCGGCTTCATCTCCCAGTCGAAGACGTCGGCGAAGAACTTGGTGGTCGCGGCGTGATCTTGGCAGCCAATATCGAAAAACTTGACGGGTGCACCCATGCGCTCAGTCTAGCCTTCGAGGCAATGGTTGTGCTTGCGCAAGACTCGATCAAAGGGATCGACAATTAATTCGGTGCCGACGGGAACCGTCAACTCATGACCATCCTTGGGCATTTCAAGCTTCTTCGGCAAGCCACCAATCATGACTTCGACCGGCACATAGCAGGGCATGTCGTTCGGCGTCTTCCACTTGAAGTGGTAGACGTTTTCGACCCGTTCAACGATCAGCTCAGGAAGTTCTGGCTGACGCAAATACAGATCGAAGAACCAATCGAGCTGCATATTGGTTTCGGCTTCGACCAGATTCAGGTAATCGTCGGTGGTGAAGAAGTGCACCGCTCCGCCACTGTCATCGTCGCGCGAATACGGGCTTGGGTAGCACATCTTGCGGAAACTCCGCATCAGCGCGTCCTCGCCGATCACATAGCGCAAGGTGTGCAGCACCCACTCGCCTTTGTAGTAGATGTCACTGTCGCTGGGCTTCTCGCCCTCGGGT
>JBDQJC010000135.1:0-3536 GCA_040264055.1 Planctomycetota bacterium | reverse complement strand
GCCACCAATCGCGGTCGTCGAACCAATGGCGCGCTTATCGCCGTGGCCGAAACTCGCAAAAGATGCGTTGAGTGAATCGTATGCCACGGTGTAAGCAGACCAGCTATCACCGACGACGAGCACGCGGTCTTCGGTGTTTTGAGGCGCGGAAAACAGCGCCATCAGACTCAGGAGGGGAACTAGCATTCTCTTAGCCTAGCAGCGGAATCAGGAGTTGCCGCAGACCCCGCTTGCTTCTTCGCAATGGCGGCTCCGAAACAGGAAGTGAGCCTAGTTAAACGGAGCACGTTCGATCTCTTCCAGCCCTTTGGGGCGTTTGCCATAGCGCGCGGTGATCGTCGTCGCGATGCCGCCGCGGATGTTGAACTCGCCGCGCACTTCCATCCACACCGGTTCGGTCACCGCAACCAAATCGGCAAGAATGCGGTTCGTCACATCTTCGTGGTAATGGCCCTCGTTGCGAAAGCTCCAGAGGTACTGCTTGAAGGACTTGAGCTCGTAACAGTGCGGCCCAGGTGCGTAACGCACCCGAATGGTCGCGAAGTCGGGCTGCCCGGTCGCTGGGCAATTGCAGGTGAATTCACGCGTGACGCTCTCGATTTGGTAAAGCGCCGCAGGACGTGGATTGGGAAAGCACTCAATGGTCTTCGAGGGCTGAGTCGGCTGGCGCGGTTCGAGGGTGCTCATGGCAACAGAAGCTCGAAAAGATACCATCGAGCCATGCTGCTGAGCCTCCTGCTCTCCCTGACGGCGCATGCACTCGTGCAGGAGCAGCCGGCGCAAGCTCCACTGCCGAGCGCTCCTGTCCCCCAGGACCCAGTCGACGCCATGATGCGCGGCTTCGTGCGCGAACACGGAGTACCCGGCGCGTCGCTTGCGATCGCCAAGGATGGCAAGCTGGTTTATGCCCGAGGCTTCGGTTGGGCCGACCCGGCGCAGAAAGTCCCGGTTCGACCCGACGCACAGTTTCGGATCGCCAGCATCTCCAAACCAATCACGGCGGTCGTGATCATGCAGCTGGTCGAAGCAGGCAAGCTTGCGCTCGACGCCCCCGCCTTCGCGTTGCTCGGCCATCAAGCCACATTGCAAGACGAATCCTGCGACCCGCGATTGTCACAGATCACGATCCAGCAGCTGTTGCAGCATCGCGCCGGCTGGGATCGCCAGGCCTCTTTCGACCCGATGTTCATCCCCCAGCGGGTGCGCAAGCGATTTGATCTGGCTGGGCCGCCCAGCACGCAAGAAATCATTCGCTTCATGCTGGAGCAGCCCCTCGATTTTGATCCGGGCACGCGCTACGCCTACTCCAACTTCGGCTACTGCGTGCTGGGTCGCGTCATCGAAAAAGTGACGGGGATGAGTTACGCCGAGGCGGTCAAGGGGCTATTGCTTGAGCCTCTCCAACTCTCCTCCTTGGAGCTGGGCGGCTCCCTGCCCGAAGACCGCCGGCCCCGCGAAGTGTGGTACCAAGATCGCACGCAACGCACTCGCCGTGCCGTGCAAGCGCCGGATCGCGAACTCCCGATTGCTTACAGCCACGATCAGGAAGTGCTCGACGCGCATGGCGGCTGGATCGCGAATGCGAGCGACTTGGCCTTGTTCGCAGCGGCATTCTCCGACGCGAAGTCGTCCCCGATTCTGAATCCAAGTTCGGTGGCACGCATGTGGCAGCGTCCGGTCGGCGCGACCGGGCCAGTTTGGTATGGCTGCGGTTGGAGCGTGCGCCAGGTCGGTGAATCGGGCCAGAACGCTTGGCATTCTGGCCTGCTGACCGGCGGCACCTCCAGCCTGCTCGTGCGTCGCCACGATGGCTACACCTGGGCCGTGCTCTTCAACACCGATCGCAGCAAACAAAGCGATGCGGTGCTCTCTGGACTGATCGACCCGCTCATTCATCGTGCGGTCAACCTGGTCCAGAGCTGGCCCCGCGAGGCTCGAGACTAGATCACGATTCGCGTCGAAACCTTATTGGTGATCATCGTGCCAGTCGCGCTGCGCACGACGGCCTGCACGTGCAGAGGCGCACCCCAAAGACTGGGACGCGGCGGCACCTGCAAACTCAGATCCAAACCCCCATTCGGTACCGGGACGCGTAGCTCGCTGAACAGAAAGTTCAAATCGATGTCGGTCATACCGAAGGGTGTGTTCGAGGCACCCAACTCAGTCGAAACTCCGATCCGCGCACGGCTCCATCCATCGGCGATCTGAAGCTGCACCTGGCCGCCCGCTTTTGGCAGCCCAAGAACATGCAGAATCTGCTCCGCCGGGTCGCCCGCGGTCACCGCTCCGCCATTGCCAAAGGAGTTCGCGTGCACGCTCTTCGAGCCCGCGGCCCAGACCTCGCCGTCGGGACCCAGGTCCAAGCTGAACGCCGAGCCATCGAGGTCGATCTCGAGCTGCCGCTGGCCGAACGCATCCCAAGCCGCGACTTCGGGGGTTTGATTCAACGAGTCGCCCCAGTTGCAGGAGACCACCGTTTCGCCGGCGTCATCCGTGCGCACGCCCGAACAAACCAATTGCACACTGGTCCCGGGCGCGTCAACGGAATCGCTCCAGAGCACCTGGCCGGCATCCACATCGATCATTCCGGTCTCGATGTGGTCATACGCCGGCGAATAGCGTTGCAGCTGGAATGCGCATTTATTGCCGTCTTGATCGAGATCCAAGTGGCTGATGTAGGTCGAGCCAGCAAAAGTCTCGCGGTGGCGCAGGACCCAGTTTGTACCTTGTTCTTGGTAGACCGAAAGCGAGCCAAAAGTACCGTTGGCAAAGCTGCGTCCGTCACCTGAGAAAGCGTGTGAGTCAAAACTTGCGCCCACGTTATGCGTGTGAATCACGCTGGCAGTCGCAACGTCGTAAATGTGCACATAAGTGCCGACAAAGAAGTAGGCGCGCGAGCCGTCATCGGAAAGTCGAGTTTGCCGTGAGGAATAGCTGCCATTGCTCTGCAACGATCCGGATGAAATCGGGCTTCCGTAATTGTCAAATGCCTGAATCTCGAGCAAGGCGGTATTTGCATTCGACTTCCAAGCGAGAACAACCTCGCCCGCGTCGCTCATCGCAACCCCGCCGGCAGAGTTACTGCCCGAGGCTGGGAAGGTGTATTGGAAGGTCGGCACCCCACTTTCAAAGGTGGTATAGCCTTCGACGACCGCTTCGTAGTTCTGTCCGCCTAAGTCATGCACCACCATCGAGACAGCAAAGGGCGCACGATCCGCCACCGCCACCTGCGGCGTCCCGGAGTCCAGCGTGCTGAGCTCAAAAATCGGATTTGCCGATCCCGTCGCATGCAAGGCAAGCCCTTCACTGTTGAGGTAGTGGCTAGTCAGAACGCTCGCCCCGTTGTCACCGATATCAACCGGCCCACCAATCCACAGCGCGCCCTGATCGAGCACCTGCCAGCGCGGCGCGCTGACCAGAGCCGAGCGATTGGAAAGTGCGCCTTGACCCTGACCTGGATGCAAGGAATGACGCTCAAAGGCGCCGACACCAGGGACAACTTCCATCCACTGACGGATCTCCTGTTGCGGAGCAAG
>JBDQJC010000134.1:0-3593 GCA_040264055.1 Planctomycetota bacterium | reverse complement strand
GCCACCAATCGCGGTCGTCGAACCAATGGCGCGCTTATCGCCGTGGCCGAAACTCGCAAAAGATGCGTTGAGTGAATCGTATGCCACGGTGTAAGCAGACCAGCTATCACCGACGACGAGCACGCGGTCTTCGGTGTTTTGGGGCGCGGAAAACAGCGCCATCAGACTCAAGAGGGAAACGAGCATTGCCAAAGCTTAACAGCGGAACGCCCACGCGAAGCCAACCACGCATGCATCTCCAAAATGCTCGTACCGAAACAAGGACGGATCCTAGTTCAAGGGCGCACGTTCGACATCTTCCAGCCCATTTGGGCGCGTTCCAAAGCGCGCCGTGATCGTCGTGGCAATGCCGCCGCGCATGTTGAACTCGCCGCGCACTTCCATCCAAACTGGCTCGGTGACCGCGACTAGATCGGCCAGAATACGGTTGGTCACGTCCTCGTGATAGTGACCTTCATTGCGATAGCTCCACAGGTACTGCTTGAAGGACTTGAGTTCATAACAATGCGGTCCCGGTGCGTAGCGCACGCGAATCGTCGCAAAGTCGGGCTGCCCGGTCGCCGGGCAGTTGCAGGTGAACTCACGCGTCACGCTCTCGATCTGGTAGAGCGCGTCGGGACGAGGGTTTGGAAAGCACTCGATCGTCTTCGAGGGCTGGGTCGGTTGGCGCGGTTCGAGGGTGCTCATGGCAAGGGAAGCCCAAAAAGATACCATCGAGTGATGCTGCTGAGCCTCCTGCTCTCGATGACGGTGCATGCTCTCGTGCAGGAGCAGCCGAAACAGGCTCCATTGCCGAGTGCACCGGTCCCCCTAGCCGAGGACCCCGGCAGCTCAAGACTCCCCGAACGTGGCAAACCCGAGCTGCGCGCCGCCCCGGTCGACGCCATGATGCGCAGCTTCCTCCGCGATCACGAAGTGCCTGGCGCATCGCTGGCGATCGCCAAGGATGGCAAGCTGGTCTACGCCCGCGGTTTCGGCTGGGCCGACCCGGACAGGCAGGTCCCGGTTCGGCCCGACGCGCAGTTTCGGATCGCCAGCATTTCGAAGCCGATCACCGCGGTCGTGGTCATGAAGCTGGTCGAGCAAGGCAAGCTGGCGCTCGACGCTCCGGCCTTCGCCTTGCTCAGTCACCAAGAGGCACTGCATGCGGAGAATTGCGACCCACGTCTGGCTCAGATCACTATCTTGCAGTTGTTGCAACATCGCGCCGGCTGGGATCGCCAAGCATCTTTCGATCCGATGTTCATCCCCCATCGGGTGCGCAAGCGATTCGATTTGGAGAGGCCGCCGAGCACTCACGAGATCATTCGCTACATGCTGGAGCAGCCACTCGACTTTGATCCGGGCTCGCGCTACGCCTACTCCAACTTCGGCTACTGCGTGCTTGGCCGCGTGATCGAAAAGGTCACCGGGCTGCTTTACACCGAGGCAGTGAAGGCATTGTTGCTCGGCCCGCTCCATCTGCATTCCTTGGAGATCGGCGGATCGCTGCCCGAAGACCGCAGACCCAACGAGGTCTGGTACCAAGACCGCAAGCAACGCACCCGCCCTGCGGTGAAGGCCCCCGATCGCGATCTACCCATTGCCTACAGCCACGATCAAGAAGTGCTCGATGCGCATGGCGGGTGGATTGCCGAAGCAAGCGACCTGGCACGATTCGCGGCGGCGTTTTCCGATGCCGAGCATTCCCCCATCTTGAAGCCGGAGTCGGTTGCGCGCATGTGGCAGCGGCCGGTTGGCGCGACCGGGCCAGTTTGGTATGGCTGCGGTTGGAGCGTGCGCCAAGTCGGAGAGTCGGGCCAGAACGCTTGGCATTCTGGCCTACTGTCCGGAGGCAGCTCCAGCCTGTTTGTGCGTCGCCACGACGGCTATACCTGGGCGGTGTTGTTCAACACTGACCGCAGCAAGAAAACCGACGCGGTGCTCTCCGGCTTGATCGACCCACTGATTCATGGCGCAGTCAATCAAGTGGAGAGCTGGCCCAGCCAGGCTCGTGATTAGATCACGATACGGGTCGACACTTTGTGAGTGATTAAAGTGCCAGTGGCATCGCGCACGATGGCTTGTACGTGCAGCGGCGCGCCCCACAGGCTAGGGCGTGGTGGCACTTGCAGGCTCAAATCCAAGCCGCCACTCGGAACGGATACACGCAGTTCACTGAACAAGAAGTTCA
The DNA here is from genome assembly GCA_040264055.1 of Planctomycetota bacterium. Taxonomy (GTDB): domain Bacteria; phylum Planctomycetota; class UBA1135; order UBA1135; family UBA1135. The sequence goes on along the minus strand of JBDQJC010000134.1, from coordinate 1,420 downwards.
GATCGATATCGGTCACGCCAAAGGAAGTATTCGAGGCCCCCAATTCGGTCGAGATTCCGATCCGAGCACGGCTCCATCCATCGGCAATCTGAAGCTGCACTTGACCACCCGCCTTCGGAAGCCCGAGCACGTGCAAGACCTGCTCTGCCGGGTCGCCGGCAGTCACCGCGCCGCCATTGCCAAAAGAGTTTGCGTGCACGCTCTTCGAGCCGGCTGCCCAGACTTCGCCGTCGGGAGCAAGATCCAAACTGAAAGCCGAACCGTCCAGATCAATTTCGACCTGGCGGTTTCCGCGAGTATCCCATGCCGCGACTTCAGGAGTCTGATTCAACGAGTCGCCCCAGTTGCTTGAAACCACAGTCCTACCTACATCATCGGTCTGTACTCCCGAACAGACCAGTTGCACGCTGGTGCCGGGTGCGTCAAAAGAATCGCTCCATAGCACCTGACCGGCATCGACATCAATCATGCCGGTTTCAATGTGGTCATAAGCCGGCGAGTAGCGTTGCAGCTGGAATGCACATCGATTGCCGTCTTGGTCGAGATCCAAGTGGCTGATGTAGGTCGAGCCAGCAAAGGTCTCGCGGTGGCGCAGCACCCAGTTTGTGCCTTGTTCTTGATAGACCGAAAGCGAGCCAAAAGTGCCATTGGCAAAGCTGCGTCCATCACCCGAGAAAGCATGCGAGTCGAAACTCGCGCCGACATTGTGCGTATGAATCACGCTGGCCGTCGCGACCTCGTAAATGTGCACATAAGTGCCGACAAAGAAGTAGGCGCGCGAGCCGTCATCGGAAAGTCGAGTTTGCCGTGAGGAATAGCTGCCATTGCTCTGCAAGGACCCGGAGGAAATCGGGCTTCCGTAGTTGTCAAAAGCCTCGATCTCGAGCAAGGCGGTATTTGCATTCGACTTCCAAGTCAAGACGACATCGCCCGCATCGCTCATCGCGACCCCGCCAGCAGAGTTACTGCCCGAAGCCGGGAAGGTGTATTGGAAGGTCGGCGCTCCGCTTTCAAAGGTGGTATAGCCTTCGACCACCGCTTCGTAGTTCTGTCCGCCTAAGTCACGCACCACCATGGAGGCCGCAAAGGGCGCGCGATCCGCCACCGCCACCTGCGGCGTCCCGGAGTCCAGCGTGCTGAGCTCACAAATCGGATTTGCCGATCCCGTCGCATGCAAGGCAAGCCCTTCGTTGTTGAGGTAGTGGCTAGTCAGAACGCTCGCCCCGTTGTCACCGATATCAACCGGCCCACCAATCCACAGCGCGCCCTGATCGAGCAGCTGCCAGCGCGGCGCGCTGACCAGAGCCGAGCGATTGGAAAGTGCGCCTTGACCCTGACCTGGATGCAAGGAATGACGCTCAAAGGCGCCGACACCAGGGACAACTTCCATCCACTGACGGATCTCCTGTTGCGGAGCAAG
>JBDQJC010000133.1:0-3684 GCA_040264055.1 Planctomycetota bacterium | reverse complement strand
GAAGGCACGCTGACCAAGCGTCAGGTCAAGATTCTGGCGAGCGACCCGACGATTACGCTGCCCACCCCGCGCATCGAGTTTGCTGGCCCGGAATACTTCACCTGGAAGTTGGTTGAGAAAGAACCCGGCCGCGAATGGGTCATTCGATTTGAACTTTCTGCCAAGGCTCCGATTGGTCGCCACGGAGGACGCTTGATGATCAGCTTCCCCGACGATGACGGCCTCGCTTCCCGCGAGATCAAAGTCAGCGCGATGGTGCGCCGCTAACCGTGCGATCGAAGCTCGGAGAGATCCTGCTGGCGCAGGGAGCGGTCACAGAAGAGGCGCTGCGCACGGCACTTGCCGGGCAAAAAACGCGCAGTCGCCCGCTCGGCGCGATTCTCATCGAGCAAGGCGCTTGCGATGAACTCACCATTCACCGCGCGCTCGCCAAACAAGCACGTTTGCCCTTCGTCGATCTCGAGGGCAAGACACCGCCTGCTCGCTTGACGGAGCGATTGGCCGGAAACTCAGCCTGGGAGCTCGAGGCCTTGCCGGTTGCAGAAAAAGACGGCCGCGTGATCGTCGCGGTTACGGACCCGGAAAAGGCCGTGATCTCTGACACGCTGGGCTTTCTGCTCGACGCTCCGGTCGCCTTGGCGATCTCGTCTCCGACTTCGCTGCGCGCCGCACTCGAGCGCGCCTATGGGCCACCGGCAGGCAGTGGCGACAAGCAAGCCGAGACCGAAGTCGAGAATCATGAAGAATCGCCGGTGGTGCGCTTGGTGCACCGCATGTTCGACGAAGCGGTCGAAAGGCGCTCCTCGGATATTCACATCGAGCCCTTCGCGACCAAGGTTCAGATTCGCTACCGCATCGACGGCGACTTGGTGGTTGCCGGCGAGCATCCGATCGATCTGCATGCTCCACTGATCAGTCACGTCAAAGTGAATTCGGGACTCGACATCGCCGAGAAACGCAAGCCGCAAGACGGTCGCATCGAGCACCGCGCTGCGGGCCGCGAGTTGGATGTGCGTGTTTCGGTCGTGCCAACCAACCACGGCGAATCGGTCGTCATGCGTTTGCTTGACCGCGAAGCCAATCTGCTCTCGTTGGAAGACCTGGGCATGACGCCATCCGCTTTGAGTTGGTTCCGGGACGTCATTGACCGGCCCAATGGCATCTTTCTGGTCACCGGCCCGACCGGTTCCGGAAAGACGACCACCTTGTACGCTGCTTTGCAGACCTTGAATCGATCCGACCGCAAGATTTTGACGGTCGAAGATCCGGTCGAATACCGCATCAAAGGAATCAATCAGGTGCAGGTAGCACCGCGCATCGGCCTGGACTTCTCGAAGGTCCTCAAGTCCTTCCTGCGGCAAGCTCCGAACATCGTGCTGGTCGGCGAGATTCGAGACCGAGAAACGGCCGAGGTCGCGATCCAAGCTTCGCTGACCGGCCACTTGGTGTTCAGCACGGTGCACACCAACGATGCGCCCTCGGCTGCTACCCGTTTGCTCGACATGGGGGTCCCGCCCTTCCTCGTTGCGACCTCCTTACAAGGGGTGCTCGCGCAGCGGCTGGTCCGTCGACTGTGCGCCAGCTGCAAGATCGAAGAGGAAGCGACGCCGCTTGAGCGCCAGATGCTCAAATTGCCTCCCGGCGCCAAGTTATTCCATGCGCGCGGTTGCGGCGAATGCTCCCGTTCGGGCTATCGCGGCCGATTAGGCGCTTTTGAGTGGCTTGGCATGAGCGAAAAGCTTCGTGAATCGCTGTTTCAATCCGCAGATGGGGGAGCCTTCGTGGCCGAAGCGCGCCGTGGCGAGAGCTGGACCCCTCTCCGGACCGATGTCGAAGAGAAGGTTCGCGCTGGCCAAACGACCATTCAGGAACTGCTTCGCGTGACTTCGATGAAAGCCGACGACGCCGTGCCTGAAGAAGAAGGCGAAGCGCCTCCTGCCGAACCACCTGCCTCACCTGCCGCATGAGTTTCGTCCCCGCCATCCTTCAAGATTGGTTGCGCACCGTTGCAGCCAATGATGCTTCCGACCTCCACATGGGCGCGGGCCGACCGCCGGCCATGCGCGATTCCGGCGAGTTGGTTCCGATCACGGCCGAAGAAGTCTCAGCCGATCAAGCCAAAGCGATCTGCTTTGAACTCACGCCGGACAATCGCCAGCAAGAGCTCACCGACCTGGGCAGCTGCGACTTTGGTTTCGGTTTTGATGGCGACCGTTATCGCGCGAGCGTGTTTCGCCAGAAGGGCTCTTACGCCATGGTGTTGCGGCGTATTCCGCAGAACCGGTTGAGCTTCGAAGAGATTGGTGCCCCCGCAGTGTTGCGCAGTTTGGCGCACTTGCCGCGCGGCATGATCCTGGTCACGGGCCCGACGGGTTCGGGTAAGACGACCACGTTGGCGGCCTTGATCCACGAGATCAACATTTCGCACGCCTGCCACATCATGACCATGGAGGATCCGATCGAATTCTTCCACGAGTCGCATAAGGCGGTGATCAACCAACGCGAGATCGGTGACGATGTCGCGAACTTCGGCGAAGGCTTGCGCCGCGTGCTGCGCCAAGACCCGGATGTCATCATGCTTGGCGAGATGCGCGACCTCGAGACGACTTCGGCCGCGATCACCGCGGCAGAAACCGGTCACCTGGTATTGGGCACTTTGCACACCACCGGTGCAGCCCGAACGGTCGACCGAATCATCGACCAATACCCTGAGAATCAGCAAGAGCAAGTACGCGCCCAGCTTTCGGTCTCGCTGCAGGCGGTTGTTTCGCAGGTGCTTTTGCCACGCGCCGATGGCCATGGTCGCGTGGCCGCCTTTGAGATCATGGTGCGCAACTCAGCGATCGAGAATCACATCCGCAAGGGCGAAACCTTCAAGATTGGCTCGGTCATGCAAACCCAGAAACGGCTTGGCATGCAACTGCTCGATGAGCACCTGTACGAGTTGGTGCAAGCGGGCACGATTGAACGCGAGGTCGCGCTGACATCGGCGCAGTACCCCTCGGATCTCATTCAGCGCCTCGGTTCTTAATCGATGCCGACTCCGGACCCCCGTCAGCTTGGCCGGATCCTTGTGGATCTCGGCGTGTTGCGCATGGGCCAGTTGCAGGCAGCTTTGGCTGAGCAGCGGCGCAGCGGCGGTCGCATAGGTCAGATTTTGATCGACCGCGATCAGATCAATGACGAAGATCTTTCCCGCGCCATCGCCATTCAGAAAGGGCTGGAGTGGCTGCCTTCCGGCGCGCTGAAAGCCGAAGAAGATGCGGTTGCCATGGTCGACGCGGGCACCGCTCGCGCATTCGGTGCCTTGCCGCTTTCGATTCAGAACAATCGGCTCCGCATCGCGGTCGCTGACCCGGAAGTTCTGCCTTTGCTTGGCGATTTGGAAGCTCTGACTGGCTTCCCGCTTGAAATCGTTTTGGCGGCCCCTGCCGGTCTCGCCGAAGCGGTCGAGCAGGCTTACCAGAAACGCGCCGAAGCAGCGGTCAAGACCGAGACCGCCGCTGGAGAAGCAGCACCGATCGTGCGCTTACTCGAGTCCTTGCTCTCGCGCGCGGTGCGCGATGGCGCGGCCGATATTCACTTTGAACCGTATCAGGGCGAGTTTCGGATTCGCATGCGGGTTGACGGGGTGCTTTACGAAGTCGATCCGCCACCGCCGCACCTTGCCACGGCGCTGATTTC
>JBDQJC010000132.1:0-3785 GCA_040264055.1 Planctomycetota bacterium | reverse complement strand
GCAAGCGTCTGGACCCGCGCTTCAGCGTGCAACATTCCGACTGTCCACTGCTGCTCGAGCGAGAAGCCGATGGCATCGGGGTTCTCCTCGTCGCCGAGCGCGTGCGCGACGGCCTCGGCCGCTGCTCTATCCGGATGAACAAGCAGGTCCACACTGGGGAAGTCGACTCGCTCGTTCGCATGTTGCAAACTGATTTGCGCCGTGTATTCGCCAGCAGGCAGAAAGGCCTCGAGAATGAACAGACCAGGTTGATCGGAAACGGAAGCCGTTAAGGTCTGAACATCCTGTCCCCCAGCGCGCAGCAGGATGAGCGCCTCACCTTCCGCGAACGGCGCGCCCGTTTCGAGCACGGTGAAGTGGGCCAAGAAACGCGCTTGGCTTCCGGCGGCGGGCGGCGCGTAGTCGACGAACACGGAGTAGCCCTGACTGAACTCCGTCCAGTTCAGCGTTCCATGCGCATGATCGTCGCCAGCATCGGCGGGCTCGGCCGGCGGCGGCGCGCAAGCCGGAATCAGGATCAAGCTCGCTGAAACTGCGAGCAAAATGGCGCCAAGCAAATTGGCGGGAAGGAAGCGAGACATGGAACGGTCCTCAACAAACGGACACAGAGCAGAACGGAAATGGCGAAACGCCAACAGAAGTCGTTCAGGCTGTGGCCGGTGGGCCGCGCGCAATTAAGACGCCGCGTGCGTCAGGGGCTCGCAGCGGCGGGGCTCGCAAGCTGCGCGCCACGTGCACGCCGCTTAAGACCAAGCGCCAGGTCTCGGTTTCGAGCAGCGCGACTTGGATCAAAGGGGCCGGGCTGACCGAAGACCGCACTTGCATCAGCTCGGTGTCGTGATCTTCAGCCGCGTGCGGCGGATGGCCAACATCTTCGGCGTGCTCATGTCCCAGAAACTCGTCCGGGTGGGAGTCACAGCTCTCGAGGGCTTCAAAAGCCATCTCGTGGGCCGCAGCCGAGTCATGCCCGTGTGCGCCTTCGTGCTCGTCCACCGCTAAGTGGTACGGCACATAAGCGACCCGAACAAACAGCGCGAGTAGCACCGCCAGCAAGGAGGCGGAGTGTCGCGCGCGGGAAACGGGGGGCATCAAGGTGTTTCTAGCCAGAGGCCGCGTGAGCATAACCGTAGTTTCTCCCGCGAGAAAGGAAGGAAAATCTGACTCGGTGTATAGCTTTCTATACACATTGTCGATTTCATCGTACACTTGGGTACCACAGAGACATGAACACCTCCTTCCAAGAGAAAAGAACCTGGATCTCGATGCTCGCCACCGCGGCGGTTGCAACTTGGTTCTTCTCCCAGTCGATTCCGCTGATCTTCCTGGAGGAACTTGGGGGTCGCGAAGCACTTCGCGCCTTCACCGGCCTCAGTGTGGCCGCGGTCGTCATGATCATTGTGTTGCAAGTCGTCGGCCACATCCTGATCGCCGTGATTTCGAAGCCGGGCGACGGAGACGAGCGGGACCGATTGATCAGCATGCGCTCAGATCAAGTCTTGGGCATTGTTTTAGGGCTTGGGGTGATCTCGACGGTGGGCCACATTCTGGCCGCCGGCTTCTTCGAGCAGCCTTCCGTCCTGGCACTTGCTGCTCCCTTTGGCATCTTGAACATGCTGGTCGCATCCTTGGTCATTGCCGAGATTTGCGCCTGCATGACGCGCATTTGGCTCTATCGCCGGGGCGCATAGATGGCCAAAGCAAGCATCAGCAATCAGATTCGCCGGCTCCGATTCGAGGCCGATGAAATGACCCAAGCCGATCTGGCAAAGCGAGTTGGGGTGACGCGTCAAACCGTGCTCGCGATCGAGAAGGGCAAGTACTCCCCTTCGCTTGAGGTCGCCTTCAAGATCGCCGCAGTCTTTGATGTGCCGCTCGACGCGGTGTTTCGCTACGAGCCTGCAGAAAACTCCAAGAAAAACTGAACCCAAGGGCGCTCAAGTCGGTTACTGATGTAGACACTCGTCTACAAAGGTAGACGCTAGACATGAGCTCCCGCGCCCCCGAAGATCCCACTCCTGCTGAATGGCAGGTGCTCAGCTTGGTTTGGAAAGCCGGCGCCTTGCCCACGCGCGAGGTCATCGCGGCGCTCCAAGCCGATACCGACTGGTCCACCAGCACGATCAAGACGCTGCTGCGTCGTTTGGTCGACAAGGGTCACTTAAAGACCAAGGCCGTGGGCAATGGCTTCGTGTATTCGGCGAAACGCTCGCCGCAGTCTTCGCTGCGCCGTGCTGGTGAAGCACTGCTGGATCGTGCCAATGAAGCGACGGTCGCGCCGCTGCTCGCTCACCTTGTGAAGCGAAGCGGATTGCGCTCTGACGAACTAGCCGAATTGCGTGAGCTGATTGATTCCTTGGCTGAAGACCCAAGTGCGAAGCCGACTCAGGGGGAAGACGCATGAGTGACTTCAGCTTGGCAGCCGTCGATTGGGCGGCACGCGGTCTGCTTCTCTCTTCGCTCCTCGCTCTGATCGTCGCTGCGATTTGGCTCGCTTGGGGTCGTCGGATTCAGGCGCGATGGACCTACGGATTGGCCCTGCTGCCCTTGCTTCCCCTGGTCTTACCACGCGTGACGACCTGGGATTGGCAGGTGAGCCCGGCCTCGAGTTGGGCCAGCGTGGGCGAGCGGACCGGCTTCCTCCGATCTGGCAACGCCCCCAGTTTGGCCGACGGCTTCGCCATGGCCGAAGTCATCGAGGAGGTTCCGGCCAAGCTCGAACGAATCGAACTTGGCGCGCCGAGTGGCTCGGAACTCGCCACCGAATCCTTGGGCAACACTTCGTCCGAGCAGGGTTTCGCGTGGCCGAATCTTCTGATCGTGATCTGGGCGAGTGTCGCCAGCGCCCTCCTGTTTGCGCTCGGCGCGTCGATTCACCGTACCGAACGACGCTTATCCGGCGCGCAGGCACTCGACGACGCCAGCGAAGCGCGCCTGCGACGCCTCTTGCCACGCCGGCCCGGCGTGCGATTCCTGCGCAGTGACGCGGTTTCCAGCCCCGCCGCCTGGGGATTGCGCGATAAGCGCGTTGTCCTTCCTCTCGGCTTGGAAGACGAACTCGATGACGCACAGCTTGCCTGGGTGCTGCGCCACGAACTCGCTCACCATCAACGCGGCGATCTGTGGATGAGCGTACTGCAACGCGTCGTGCAGATCATTTGGTGGTTCCACCCCCTGCTTTGGTGGTGGCAAAGCCGGATCGAGCTCGCGCGCGAATGCGCCTGTGACGAAGCCGCTGCGCGCCGCTTGCGCCGCGACTCACGCCCTGCTGCGACCGCACTGCTTGCGGTCGCCAGCCGCCCCTCCGCGCCGCAAGACGGTGCGCTCGCACTGCACCCTCTCCATCGAAATGCTCGCATCATGAAAACTCGACTTACGCGTCTCCTTCAGCCTCGCAGCTCGCGTCTCGCGGGCTTTGCCACCGCGACACTTTGCGCGCTGCTCGCCTGCGGCACTCTGCTTTTGAGCCAGAGCGTTCTTGCTACCCCGTCTTCTTTCCCGGAAGCGGTCCAGCCCGAGCTCGCCTTCGAATCCGAGGCCTCGCCTTTGCAGGAAACCGAGCCAATCGAGGAACCGGCTCCGCCCGAAGAAATCGTTGAAGAGCCAATCGAAGTGGAAGAAGTGATGGAAGAGGTTCCATCCGATGCCGACTCGCTGGCGACGCAGTCGGTCGAAAGAACATTCCGATTGCAAACCGACACCGTGCTGCGCGATGCCCAGCTTTGGCTGCTGAAGCAACAGCGCAAGGACGGCTCCTGGCCCACCGGCGAGAAAACCAATCAAGCCTC
>JBDQJC010000131.1:0-3828 GCA_040264055.1 Planctomycetota bacterium | reverse complement strand
TTGACCACCAGGCGCTCGAATCGATTCAGCAACATGCTGGACCGAGCCTAAACCAGAGAAGCGCTCATGATCCAACCCAGCATGCCCACAGCGATGGAAATCTGCCAAGCGATCATGACGCGAAGGTTGTCGTGCTCTTGAAAGCGCACCCAGCCAAATACGACCGAGAACAATGGGAAGATCGCCAGCATGCCGAAGCCGGCGCCGTCTTTCTTCCAGATCAGCCGTACCGTGACCAGCCAGCAGAGCGTCGCGACGCCTGCGCTGGCCCAAGCGATCACAAAGAAAACGCGCCCCACCCACATTGGCCCAGCCTCGGTTGCGGTGCCATGCACCGTGCCGAGGATCAGGATCCAGCAGAGGAACAGGAAATGCCAATACACCGCCGCCGCGCGCCGCTTGCCCTGGTCATCGGCGAACTTAATCGCGTGGAACTGATAGACCACGCCGCCGATGACATGGGCCGCATGCAAACCAGTCAGCACAAAGAAGCAGAAGGCGTAAAGCCCGCTTCCCGCGCCGTGACCGGTTGCGTAGAGCTCGTACCAATTCCATGCCTGCACGGCTAAGAAGACCAGGGAGCTTGCCCCTGCGATGCGCATCAGTTTCGAATCGGGCTGCGACTTGCGGGCTGCCGCCTCGGCGGTCAGCGACAGGACCACGAGCACAGCCGAAGCGACCCAGACGCCCCACGGCATGCCGCTCGGAATGACGCTGAGCCTCTCCAGTTCCATGCCACCACGCACCACCCAAAAGGCGACCAGCGTGGTCAGGAACAGCATGCCCAGCGAGAGCAGCAGCCAGAAAAGGCCAAGAGCGCCCGTACCAGCCGGAAGCTGCTGCGGACGCTCAAGAGTGGTCGGCGGGTTCATCGCCGAATCCTAAGCTTAACGCTCGGCACCTTCGCCGCTGGCGGGGTCACCTTGGTCTTCCACTGCATGATCATCTTCATCGTGCGCGTGCGTCGAAGGACGCGGATCGGGCAAGGGGACAGCGAATGGCGAGTTCAATGAGATGTCCTCACCGTAGGTGCGAACATCGCCTTGGTACTGCTTGGTGTCCGTCAAGGTATAGGCCAAGAAGACGCCGACAAACAGGACCGAGCCCAAGAAGGCAAAGGCGTGGAAGCCCTTATCCCACTTCAGGTGCATGAAGATCACGCAGACCAGCGTAGCCTTGACCGTAGCAATGACCATCGCGATCCCGAGGTCAAAGCCATACAGGTAGGTGCTACCCGTGATGACGGTGATAACGGTCAGGAACAGCAAGGCTCCGAGCACCCCGGCCAGAAGCTTGACTGGCAGAACGTGGCCCAGGCCATGGTGATCGTCGTGCGAATCGTGTGCGTGTGCAGTCATATCGATTCTTCGTTTAGGCGATCAGGTAAAGGAGGGGGAACAGGAAGATCCAGACCAAGTCAACCAGGTGCCAGTAAAGCGCCACCAAGTCAACCGCTGTGAAGTTGTCGGGGCCGAACTCCCCTCGACTTGTACGAAGGATCAGCCAACTAATTACCCCCATACCGATCAACACGTGAACTCCGTGCAGGCCGGTCAAGAAGAAGTAGACGCCGAAGAATCGACCAAGCGTGGTCATGAAGTGCACGCGCTCGGCTGGAGCCATGTCCATCGTGTCGCGCTGCAAGTTCAAGTAGTCGGCATCGTGATGGCCAGCTTCCGGAACCCAAGGGGTCTCCGGGTTGAACATCGAATTCTCGAGGCCAGGAGGCAGCAAACCTGCGTGCCACTTGTGCGAATACTCGACGTACTTGATGCCCATAAAGCCACCAGCACAGATCAAGGTGATGATCAGGTTGCGCTTCAGCTTGCTAGTCTCGCCGAGTTGCGCATTGCGCACCGACATGGCGGCCGTGAAGGAGCTAATGAGCAGCACGACCGTGTTAATCGCACCCCACTTCGTGTCGAGGAAGCTTGACGCGTAGCTGAACACTTCAGGGTTGTTGGCGCGCAGCGTGGCGTAGGCCACGAACAAGCCAGAGAAGAACAAGACTTCCGTCAGCAGGAAGGCCCACATGCCAAGCTTGGAGCTATCGAACTGCTGCTCAAGCGTGTCAAAGTGGTGGGCGAGGTGCTTCGGGTGGTCGTGCCCGTGCCCGTGGTCATCGTCGTGACCGGGAGCGTCGGCGGAGGCTGTCGTCATGATGCGAACGGGGCCAGTGACTGGGTAAAAACGTCGGATCAGGCCAACTTGGCCGAGCCCATACGAGCGAGGTTCGGATCGCCGTCGACCGGGTCGACTGGCTCGTAGCCCTGCAAGTCATTGTTCCAGCGGAGCAACTCGTGGTCGTAGGGACCGTCAACCGGCGGAGCGTGATCGAAGTTGTGAGGAGGCGGCGGCGAAGTGCACTGCCAGTCCAGGGTGACGGCACCCCAGGGGTTGGCAGGAGCGGCCTTTCGCTGACCCATCAGTGACTTAAGCAACGCGTACAGAGCGATGGACAGGCCAACACCCAGCGTCATTGCGCCAATCGAGGACCAGTAGTTGTAGCTGGCAAACTCTTCGGCGTAGTCGAAGTAACGCCGCGGCATGCCCTTCGAGCCGGCAATGAACTGCGGCAAGAAGGTCAAGTTAAAGCCAATGAAGGCGATTGCCGTGCCGGTCTTCGCAATAGTCTCGTTGTACATCACCCCGTACATCTTCGGCCACCAGTAGAAGACTCCGCCAATGAAGGCGAAGATCGCTGAGCCGACCATGACGAAGTGGAAGTGCGCGACCACGAAGTAGGTGTCGTGCAGGTGGATGTCGGTGCCGAGGGTGCCCAGCCACAGGCCGGTCAAACCGCCAATGCCGAACAACCAGATGACGGACAGCGCGTACCACATCGGCGTATCCAAGCTGATCGATCCCTTGTAGAGCGTCGCGATCCAGTTGAACACCTTAATGGCAGATGGGACTGCCACCGAGAATGTCAGCGCCGAGAAGACCACGTTCACCAGGTCGGATTGACCCGAGACGAACATGTGGTGGCCCCAAACGATAAACGAGAAGATCGCAATCGCAACCGACGAGAAGGCGATTGAGCGGTAGCCGAAGATCGGCTTGCGGCTGAAGTTTGCGAGCAGCTCCGAGACCACACCCATCGCGGGCAGGACCATCACATACACCGCAGGGTGGCTGTAGAACCAGAAGATGTGCTCGAAGAGCACAGGGTCGCCGCCGAGCGTCGGGTCGAAAATGCCGACACCAAGTACACGCTCAATCGTGAGCATGAGCAGCGCGATGCCAATGACCGGCGTCGCGAGGATTTGAATGATGGCCGTGGCGTAGATCGCCCACAGGAACAGCGGCATCTTGAACCAGGTCATGCCTTCCGGGCGCAGCTTGTGGATCGTGACCAGCATGTTCAAGCCGGTGAAGATCGAACTAAAGCCCAGGATGAAGGCACCGGTGGTCGCAAAAACCACCGCGGTATCGGTCGTCAGCGAGTACGGCGCGTAAAAGGTCCAACCGGTATCGAGGCCCTTCGTGACGAGCGCTAGCACGAAGAAAATCGCACCACTCAGCCACAGGTGGTAGCTGAAGCGGTTGAGCTTCGGATAGGCCACATCTTTTGCGCCCAACATCATCGGCAGGGCGAAATTACCTAGAGCCGCCGGGATGCCCGGGATGATCACGAGGAAGACCATGATCGCCCCGTGCAGCGTGAAGAAGTGGTTGTAGAGATTGGCCGGGCCGAGCTCTTTGCTCCAACCGTACAGCGCGGCGTTCTCTTCCACGCCCATGTTGGGCTGCATGAGTTCCATGCGAACCAACAACGCGAAGATGCCGCCCAAAATGAAGGCAGCAATCACCGACCACATGTACATG
>JBDQJC010000130.1:0-3972 GCA_040264055.1 Planctomycetota bacterium | reverse complement strand
GCCAGCCATCTGCGGCGCTGCCATCGAGGTGCCATTCCAGTTTTCCCCTTTAGTGATCCCCCATGACGGAAGCGGCGAAAGAGCGGCCCCCGGCGCCGCGTAATCAATGCCCATGGCACCGTTCGGCAAAGGACCTCGACTGGAGAAATCGAAGAGCACCGGCTCGGAGGGCGACAACGAGGAGTAGTTGGATCGCTGGGTATCCGGCCAAATCGCTGCGGCAATCGAGAATGCCGCCGTCGTCGTAGCTGGCGCGCCGACCGTGGTCAGAGCCGGACCTTCGTTGCCTGCGGAAGTGACCACACACAGCCCACGACGCGTTGCTTCCTCGACCGTCCAACCATCCGGCTCGCGACCATCCGCGGCGAACGAGGGGCCACCAAAGCTCATGTTGACGACTTGGCAACCCGACTCGACCGCGTAGTCCAAGGCCTTACTGATCGCGTAGCCGCTGGTGCTGCCGCCGAACTTGCCGTCGCCGATCTTGATCGAAACCAACTCCACACCGGGGGCGATCCCGTTCATGCGGCCTTCGGGGCCTTCGAAGGCGCCGACGATGCCGCCGACGTGGGTGCCGTGGCCATGGGCATCGAAGTAAACATGCACGCCCGCATCGCCATCGAATCCGATCGCGTAGTTCATCAGCGCTTCATCGCCGAGGGTTGCCCAGTCGCCTGATTCGCGGAAGGAAGTCAGCGCCGGCTCTTCGTCGAGGTCGCCATCGCGGTCATTGTCGACCACAACATAGCGCTTGCCGTCTTTCTCAAAAACCAAGAGGTCCCAAACTGGACCATCGTCGACAAACTTCTCGTAGTCGTGCGCGCGTTCGGCTTCGGCTAGATCGGTTTCTATCGAAGCCAAAGCTCCGGCCGCCTTGTCGTCCTGCCATTGCTGCTTGCTCTGTTCCCAGTCGGCGCGGCGATCGGCCAACAGGCGCCCTTCGAGGTCGTCCGGCAACCAATCCATATCCAGACGAATCATTCCGTACGAAGCGCCGGGAACGTAATGGCGGCCAAGCTCGAGCGCGCGGCCCGACAGGCCGATCAGCGAGGTGCCTTCTGGCTTGCTGGTGTGCTCAATGGCAAGGCGCCCGTCTGTGGTCGCGTCATACCAATCGACGATTTTCCGCCCCCCCGTTGAGGTGCGCTGCAAGAAGGGGTGCCCGGGATCAATCCCGGTATCGAGGATCGCCACACGCACGCCGCGGCCGTCGTATTCCGGGTGAGCTTCCAGGAATGCACGCACACCGAGGTCTTCTTTCGGCAGCTGTGCCTGGAGCGGATCCTGCAGTGCAGGGACGGCGAGAACAAACGAGCAGAGGGCCAACATTTGGCCCAAGCTTACCATGTTGGACTATTCTGGCCCGGCAGCCCAGATCTCTTGCGAGACCAAAATCCGGCCGCACGAGCGACAAACCTGCAAGGCGCTGGCCGAGTTGACCTTGACCTGTTCATTCGGCGGCAGGTTGCCACCACAGCCGGAACAAGAACCGCCGCGCAAGACTGCGACCGCACGGCCATTCCGCGCCTCGGCGACCTTGGTGTAAATCTGCCGCGCCGGAGACGAAACCGGAGCCTCGATTTCGATGCGCTCGGCGCGCAAGTCTTCGAGCATCTGCGCGAGACTCTGCTCGTCGCTGACGGTGATTTCGCGAAAGCTCTGGAGTTCGGTGCGCATCTCCTCGACCTCAGCGCGCGCGATGTCACGCTCGGCTGCATAGCGATCGGCCTCTTCAAGGAGCTGCAGGGCCTCCTCTTGGGCAGCAGCCACCTTGGCGCGCAAACCATCGCCCTCGTGCTGGGCAACATTCACCGAGCCTGCATCGCGTGCACTGCGCACTTGCTCGTCGAGCTTTTCGATCCGCAACTCGTGCGTCTGCACTTCATTCTCGAGGGTCTGCGCGCGTGCCAAGCAGGACTTGCGCTCGGCTTCGAGTTGTTCGGCGGCAGCCTCGCGAGCTGAGAATGCAGCCTCACGTTCGCCGAGTTCACCAGGGATCGATTCCAGTCGACGCAATTGCGTCCGGATCCTCTCGTCGAGGTGTTGCAGTCGAACGAGGGCGGCCAGTTGTTCCTTCACCCTGAAAAGAATGACGCGCCGCACCGATCCGCACAAGGACCGATCCGACGCGTCAGAAAGTTCACGCTTTCAGAACTGAGGAGAACTTAGGAGACGCCGTCGATAAAGCCGGCCAACTTGCGCGCCCGAATCGGGTGTTGCAACTTGCGAATCGCCTTCGCCTCGATCTGACGGACCCGTTCACGCGTGACGCGGAAGATACGCCCCACCTCTTCCAAGGTGTAGGTGTAGCCGTCGCCAATGCCGTAGCGCAGCTTGACGATCTCGCGTTCGCGGAAGGTCAGTGACTCAAGCACATCGCTGATGCGTTCCTTGAGCATGCCTTGCCCCGCCCGCTCGACTGGGTTCTCCGAAGACTCGTCTTCGATGAAATCGCCGAAGTAGCTGTCCTCGCTGTCGCCAATCGGACGGTCCAAGCTGATCGGGTGCTTGGCGATTTTCATGACGCGCTGTGCCTCGTCCACCGAGATCTCGGCAGCTTCGGACATCTCTTCGATCGAAGGCTCGCGCCCCATCGTTTGCAGCAAGCGCTTTTGCACCGCACGCAGCTTCGACATCGTCTCGATCATGTGGACCGGAATTCGAATCGTGCGCGCCTGGTCGGCAATCGAACGGGTGATTGCTTGGCGAATCCACCAAGTCGCGTAGGTCGAGAACTTGTAGCCACGCCGATACTCGTACTTCTCGACGGCCTTCATCAAGCCCGTGTTGCCTTCTTGAATCAGGTCAAGGAAGCTCAGACCACGGTTGCGGTACTTCTTGGCAATCGAAACCACCAAACGCAAGTTACCCGAGGACAAGTCACGCTTGGCCTGCTCGTAAGCATCGACCGAGCGGTTGATGCGGTTCATGCGCACTTCGAAGGAACTCAGTGGCTCGAGCGATAGCACTTCCATGCGGTCGACGCGGGCCTTGAGTACAGCAAACTCTTCTTTACCCGCTTTGGTGCGCTTCTTGTTGCCATCGAAGGCATCGACCTGAGATTGCAAACCCTGCCATTCAGCGAGCTTGGCTTGCAGAATCATGATGATGTCGACGACATGGTTGACCTGCAGGTGCAACTCTTCCAACAACACCGCAACGCAACGCTGACGCGCCCGCATGCTGCGTTGGAACAAGGCACGCTCGGACTTCGACAAGCGACCATCGAGCTGGATCTCGTAGCCCACCCGTGCGGCATCGCGCAGCTCTTCGAGCGACATGATGTGTCCGCCGAGGCGTTGCTCGAGGTCCTGCTTGGTGAGCTCGTAGCCGGCGCCGCCGTCGATGTTCGACGAAGCGCCCTCGGTGCCATCTTCACCAGCCTGCTTCTTCAAGCGACGGTTGAAGTGAATGACGCCAAAGCTTGAGTTGGCTTGCGCGGAAGGGTTGACCTTCAGCGTGCGGTCGAAGGCGGCTTCGCCATTCTTGACCTGGTGCAATAGCTCGAGCACCGGCTCCAGTGCCATGCCCGACTCCAGAACCAAGCGACGGAAGATCTTGCGCGAGACTTCCGTTTTCTTCGCGAGCGAGATTTCCTCGTCGCGCGTGAGCAGAGGGATTTCGCCCATCTGCGTGAGGTACATGCGCACCGGGTCATCGATTTTCTCGAGGACCGGCGAACTCGCACGACCGGATGCGCCGCGCACCGAGGCCACAGCGAGCGGCTTGGTTGCGACCGGCATCGGCGCTGTCAGTTGCGGCACATCTTGAGGCTCGCCCGCATCACCGACACGAATGCCGGCAAGCTCGAGGCGGTCCAGCACCTCGGTGAGCGTCTCGAGAGCATTCTTGCCCTGCGCCGCGACCGTCAAGGCCGTGTTGATTTCATCGAAGCCAAGACTTCCACCGAGCTCACGACCCTTGTCGATGAGTGTTTCGATGGCTTGTTCTGTCTTCTTGTTCAGGATCGAT
>JBDQJC010000129.1:0-4042 GCA_040264055.1 Planctomycetota bacterium | reverse complement strand
TGTTTATTCGGCTGGCTACGCGGTGCCAGCGATGTTTGCCCGGCGCAGTACTTGCGCGGCGGTGAACTCGTCACCGTCGACTTGCTGGTCGAACGGCGCGCGCTCGCTCCCAGCAAGGAAAGCCGCGGAGGCTTCCGGACGCAGGCGAGCCCTGCGTTGATTGAAGACAAGCACTAGCCCGTGGGGCTAGCCGCCGATGCGCTGGCCGGAAGTGAACTCGTCGAGGATTTCCAACGCGCGCGTCACTTGCGAGGAGTCTTGCGACAGATTTGTCTTGCCCAAGAAGGTGCGCATATCCGATGCGGCAAGCGGCAGATTGCCTTGGAAGTATCGCGCGAGTCCGCGGTTGAAGTACTCGTTCGAGCGTTCTGGAGCGAGCTTCAGAATCTCGGTGAGTTGAAATTCGGCCGCCGCCCAGTCTTTGCCGTTCATCAGGATGCCGGAAGCGAGTCCACGCGCTTCAACTTCCCAGGCAATGTCGCGCATCAGGCTCTCGCGCACAAATCGTTCGTTCGCGACGGACATTTGACGCGTTGCCAGCGTGTTGTTCTTGAAGCGCCGCGAGTCATGCAGAATGGTGCACAGCTCTTCCAACGCGGCAAGGCTTTCCTGATCACGATCTTGGTGAGCAAGAATGGAAGCCTTGTGTTGCAGGGCTTCGACCCACTCCGGGCGCCCGTTCAAGGCATCATCAATCAAAGCCAAGGCTTTGCCCAAATGGCCTTCCGCTTTCTCGCGACGGGATTGAATGTCGACGAGCATGCTTGCGCGCGCGTTGTCGTCTTCGGGACGCTCGGGGAGCTGCGCGCGCTTCTGTTCAAGCACCAACGCAGAGCCGAGCAATAACTCGGCGTGCCGCAAGTGGTACTCGCCGAGCGAATAAGCCGTCTTGAAATCGGCTTCGGCGCCGTGCGCCTCTTGCAGTTCAAGGCCAGCAAGTTGCACCGAGGTTGGGTCGCCCTTTTTCAATAGGGTGCGGCCCAGAATGTGACGGAGCTCCCCATCATCGGGGGCGATCTCGAGTCCACGGCGAGCTTGCTGCTCGGCGCGGTTGAGGTCGTTGACGTCGTAGTACTGAGCGGCGCGCTGACGGTAGTCAGCGATCAAGTCGAGCTCTTCCTGGGAAAGGGAGCAGCTTGAAGCAAGGAGGATCAGGGCAGCTGAGAGAGCGCGCATCCGAGACAGCGTAGAACAGGGTCGGGACGCGGTTGCGCCCCGACCCGATAGGGTACCGCAAAGCGGTGGTAACTGGTGGCTACTCGGCGTCCCAGAGCCAGGCGGCCTGGATCGGATCCCAGTCTTCGACGCCTTCCGGGAAGTACAGGCCCAGCTCGCGGGCAGCGGATTCAGGCGAATCCGAGCCGTGCACGAGGTTGAAGGACTTCGAGCAGCCGAAATCGCCACGGATCGTGCCCGGTTCGGCCTCGATGCCGAAAGTCTTGCCCATCGCGCGACGCGCCACGCCGATGGCATCGGGGCCGCGCAATGCCATCGCAATGATGGGGGACCCGGTCATGAATGCCTTGAGGCCTGGGTAGAAGGGCCGCTCCAGGTGTTCGGCGTAATGGGTGTCGGCAAGCTCCGAACTCATGCGCATCAATCGCAGGCCAACAAGTTGCAGGCCTTTGGCTTCAAAGCGGGAGAGGATTTGGCCAACGAGACCCCGATGAAGGGAGTCGGGCTTAAAGAGGATGAGGGTCGTTTCCACGTTGTCGACATTGTCGGGACAAGGGCGCGAAAGGATACGAAGCTCCGGCAAGATTCGCCAGTTTCCCGTTGAAGGAATCGCCCGGGCGAATAGAATACGCGCCCCTTCTAACAGGGTCGGACCAAGTCGATTTCGGACGGTGCGATCCAAGCCGAGGGGACCGCTCTTTCGTCCATTAGGAAGAGATTGCCAAAGCCCTCACGCGACTTCGCCCGCCTGTCAACGATAGGGGTGGAGTTCACCATTACGGTAGGGCTGTTCGGTTGGCTCGGCTGGAAAGCCGATGCCCACTGGGCGCTCTTCGGCAAGCTCCCCGGTTTCCTGCTTCTCGGCGTTCTGCTCGGGACAGTGCTCGGGGTGTACCGCATGCACCTTCAACTCGCCGCATGGCAGCGTTCGCTGACCAAGAAGCCGCCGAAAGACGAAGAGCCTGCACCGCCCGAAGACGCCGACTCCGGTTCCCACGGCCGATGAAAGTCCTCCCCGCGATCCAGCTCCTCGGGTTTGTCCTCGGAGCCGCCGCCACGGGTCTTCTCAAGGAAGCCTGGCAGCAGGGGGCCTTGGTGGGAGTGCTGACCGCAGCATGCGTGGAATGGTGGAGCTTGCGCCGACGTCTGTCCGCGCTCGATCCCCAGGCAAGCCAAGCAGTCTTCGCTGCAGCTCTCGCTGGCGGATTTCTGACCAAGCTCATGCTTCTGGTCGGATTGACGCTCGTCGCCGAGTTTTGGAATCTCTTTTCGGCCCAGGCCTTTCTGATCGCATTCGTCGCGACAGTCCTATGGGGTGAAATTTTCGCTGTGTTGCTTCTCTTGCGCTCTCGACTCTCGAGAGTCTCCTCGGAAGATCCATCTACCCGCTCGTGATGTCGTTCACGTACCCGCTCCTCGCTTCCACCATCTCCGCTTCTGGCGGCGAGGGTCAGAATCCGTTCGAGTACTTGTTCGCCCATGTGGTGGCTCACAAGGTGGGCAGCTTCCTGGGCTTCACTGTCTGGAACTTTCAGCTGTTCCAGGTCGCAGCGATTGTTGCCATCTTCCTCGCCTTTGCGCCGGTCCGCCGCGCTGTTCAGGCAAATGGCGGCGGTTACGTCACGCGTATCTTGGCTGGCTGGGTTGGCTGGATTCGCGACGAAATGGTCTACCCGAATATGGGCGAGGCCATGGGCAAGAAGTTCCTGCCCTTCTTCTTGTCGATCTTCTTCTTTATCACCTTCCAGAACATCTTCGGCCTCGTGCCGGGTGGAGCCACGGCGACCGCAAGCGTGTACGTCGCAGCCGCATTGGCTGTGATCATTATGATCATGATGATCGTCGGCGGCATGATGGTGCAGGGTCCGATCAAGTTCTGGACTTCGCTGGTGCCGCACGGAGTTCCGTTGTGGTTGTTGCCGTTGATCTTCCCGTTGGAGGTCATCGGTCTGTTTATTAAGCCGATCGCCCTTACGGTGCGACTTGCCGCCAACATGACGGGCGGCCACCTGGTCCTGCTTTCCTTCATGGGCCTGGCTTTCTACTTTGGTGCCAACTATGGCACGGGTCTCGGCCTTGTCGTGACCCCGGTGAGTGTTGGTCTTTCGGTGTTCATCATGATCATCGAAGGATTTGTCTCTCTTCTGCAGGCGTACATCTTCACTCTGCTGTCGATCATCTTCGTCAGTCAGGCCCTGCATCCGGACCACTAGATCCCTACTTCCCAAAGCAATCAGAACGATGTTGCTCACTCTGCTTCAACAAGCGACCGAATCTCACTCGATGGCAGCCATCGGTGCTGGCCTGGCCGTCATTGGTGCCGGTATCGGTATCGGCAAGATTGGCGGCGATGCCAACTCCGCAATCGCACGTCAGCCCGAGTCGACCGGTGACATTCGCGGTAGCTCGCTGATCTTCGCTGCGCTGATCGAAGGTGTTGCCTTCTTCGGTGTTGTCGTCGGCCTGCTGTTCGCCATTAAGTAACCACCCAAAGGGAAGTCGGTCTACCGCATGCTCTGGCTTTGCTCGAGCGTGCGGTGGCTAGAACCCCGCGGAAACTGCTCATGTTGCACTCTCTCTTGATCCTCGTTTCGGAAGGCGAAGAACACGCCGGCATTGCCGATATGTTCAACGTTGGTCTGAGTTCCTTTTTCTGGACTCTGGCCATCTTCCTGATCGCTTTGCCCTTCATGTGGAAGATGGTGTTCGGACCGATCACCTCTGCCCTCGAAGAGCGAGAAGGCGCCGCGCGCGAAGCTGCGCGTGCCGCAGAGGCCGCTCGCGAGGAAACAGAGCGGATGAAGGCTGCGATCCAGGAAGACCTGGATGCGGCGCGCCAGGAAGCGGCCAAGCAGGTCGCCGAGGC
>JBDQJC010000128.1:0-4366 GCA_040264055.1 Planctomycetota bacterium | reverse complement strand
TGGCAGCACGTTGACGACCTCGTTGGTCACGTCCACCGTGCCATCGCCCGAGTCGAAGCCCTGCATGCGGAGCACGCTTGAAGCGAAGTCAGGGTAATCCACGCCTTTGCCCGTTGCAGGTTGACGCAGCTCGGCAAGACCGGTGTCGATCCACTTGCCGCGGAACATGGACTGAGCCGAGAACAGAGGCACCAAAGCCACCGGCGTTGGCGCAGCAAAGATGCGCAGCATCTCTTCGACTTTGTCGATGTCCGCATCATTGCCCAGGTTGCCGTTATGGATGTAGTTACGAATCTCGGCATCACTTGACGCTGGCCAGATGATGTCCGTAGCAATGTTGGGCACGTGAATCTGCACGATGCCGTTGCTGCCTGCGCCACCACGACCAATCGCGTAGGTGTCGTTTCCATCGTCATCCGTCTTCGTTTCCCACGAAACCGTTTGAATCTGCGACATCGCCCAACCGCGGCGACCACCGACTGCACTAATCGCTTCCGAGAACCACACATCGGTGATCGGAATCGTGTACGCAAAACCGTTTTCGACCGTCTCTTGCGTGTCGCCCTTGGCAGAGCCATCAAGGATGTCGATCGCCGAGAGGTCTAGCTTCGAGGCGGTCGAAAGAATGACGTGACCGCCGGAGCCTCCGCCCGAGCCCGAGACCTGGCCATAAGTCCAACCGATTGACTCACCGCCAACCGCGTTGCCACCTTTCGCCCAGATCGCGCCCGTTGCCCCGATGATGATGTCACCAATCGCAAGAACTTGCACTTGGCCACCGCCACCGCCGCCTGGAGCACCTTTGCGGTATCGGTTAATCCGACCGTTCGGGAAGTTGGGCTCGGGGAAGACCGTCGGAAGCGGATCCGTGCCGCTTCGGTTGTAGACAACCATGTCACCCGAAGCGCCGCCGCCGGAGCCCGCCCAGGGCACCAGAAGTTCACCTTGCGTGACCGATCCATCTGCGTTGATGCGAGTACCCCAGAAGTCGTTCGCCGTGTCGCCGTCGTTCGAGAAGATCGACGGGCCAGCCTTGCCCCCATCGGGTCCGTCCGTGGGGTGACCGGTCAAGCGACCGTTCGGGTTGTACGGATCGACGAAGGTCGTCTTTGCTGGATCGTTCGAGAACGGGTTCGGTTGGTTCAAAGGGTCGTCCCAAGCAACCGAAACGCGCGTCAAAGGAGCACTCGTGCCACGAGCGCCATCAGCCGGCGAGCCATCGGCATACCAAAGGATGATGTCGACCTTTTCGTCTTCCATGCCGTAGACCCCGACCGGGTGCGCCGGATCGAGTTCGAGGCAGTTCCAAGACGAACCGCGCGAACCGTCTTCACCGCCGTAAGCGATGTAGGGGTAGCGGGTGCCGGTCAGATTCGGGTCGGTCGCCTTGTTGTGGAACAAGACGTGGTCCGGCTCGAAGTTCTTATCAACTTCGGGCATCTTGTCGTCCTTGGTCCAGCGCGGCCAGTGCGGCGCAACACTTGCAGTCAGGGCAAGAGTGCCGCCACCACCACCGCCGGCAAGGTTGTTAATCGATTCCTTGGCGTAAGGCGAGGTCGAGTTTTGGCTTTGGTTGAATCCACTCTCACCACCCTGCCCACCTTGGCCAGAGAAGTTAAAGCCACCATTGCCCGAGCTTCCGCGGTAAGTCTCTTGGAAGACTTCCTGCGAAGAGGTGCCGCCATCGCCACCACCACATTCGCCTTTTGCTCCACCCTCAGGGCGCTGCGGCGAGTTCAAGCCGGTCGGCCAAACAGCGTTGTTTCCGCTGACGTTCAGGGTGCCATCAATTCGGACCGTTCCGGTTGCGTAGATGATCAGCGGGTTTTCGCCGCGACCGCGCAACTCACTGCCTGGAGCGATCGTGAAATCGCGGCAGTTCAGGACACCGTTTTGCACGGTGAAGGTCGTGTTGTTCGAATCCGTGAAGAAGGTCTGCGAGGTCGTGAAGATCTCGGAGTAGCCGGTGTTCAACTCGAAATCCTGGGTCGTAAACTCGCCCGGGAAGTCGAAGCTCGCTTGAGCAAAGCCGTCGCCGATATCGGCGGCCGGCAAGGGCAAGCCACTGGTGAAGTCGAGCCGCGAGGTGCTCAGGAAGTCATCCGAAAACTCGTCAACGACTTCGGTGCTTCCCCAAGCAACCGTGGAATCGTTGAAGTACTCGGCCAAGGTTGGGACCGAGTAAGGCGGTGGCGTCAGGTCGGCAGCGTTCTGCTGCCCCGTGATGTCCGAGAACTCGCGCTTGACCACAAGCTTGAGCTTGCGATTTGCCGGCATGATTCCGGCCACTTCGAAAACCACCGTTGAGCCATCGGCGCCACAGTTGTCCCCCACGGACAAGAAGCCAGGCAAGCGGTTGGTTTCTGGGAAGGAGTTTTCGTTCGCCGTGCCGATTTCCCCGTCGGCATAGAGCACGTAAAGGTTGTCCAGGTTGAGGTTGCCCGGACGTGCGTCGATCGCTTGGTTGAAGTTGATGCGGATAAACGAATCCGGATCTGCGTAGAGGTTCAATCCACGCGGCCACTCGATCGGCGTTGCACCTTCCAGAGCAAGCGGACCATCAACGTAGTCGACAAACAAATCCTGCCCGGACGATTCTGGCGAGAAGAAGTGGCGCGAGAAGCCTTGGCTTAGCGGGCGACCTTGCATGTCGCGCAAAACATCGGCACCGAACTTAGTCGAGCTCGCCACCGTCAAGTTGTAGCGATGACCACCCGGTACGAAGGAGCCGTTGTCATTGCCTGGCGAAGTTGGGCAGTGCGGGCGGAAGATCAGCGTGCGGCCCGTGCCGTCCGGCTTGATCTCAAACGAGCCCGTGACGGGTTGATTGACATCCGGCGATGAAAAACGGACCGTCGAGAACGAGACCGAATCCGGGTCAATCCGATTGTTGAATTCGAACTCCATCAAGCGGTTCAACTCCCAGCTCACCCCGTCACCGAGGTTGGAGCTGAGCAGCCCGAAGTTGCCGGAAGTTTGATTTCCGGTGGTGCCGGAACCGGAACCGCCGCCGCCACAAGCGGGCAGCAGCATCGCGGAGGAAAGAACCGCCGCGGTGAGGAGGCGTGAGGAAGTGGGGAACGCCATGGAATTAGATTCTAGGACAAGGAAGACACCAGGGGAGCCTGGCTCTCTTAGATTGCAAGTTGCGTGCCAGCGCCAAATGGTGCCGAGACAAGCCTGAATCGAGCGAGCCCGCGCCGACTGTTCGCGATCGCACAGGGTCGCGGTCAGCCACCCACAATCCTACACTCCGTCGCATGCCCGCTACCGCTCTGGGCCGGAAACTGGCTGAGATCAGCCGGACGCTTGACTCCGCACTCGCTTCGCTTGCCTTCGCTGAGCCGGTCACGCACGCGTATCGGCCTGTTTACTATGCCAGAGACTTGCATGAGGCCTACTTGCAGCTGGCTCAAGCTCAGCCCGAGGCCTTATGGCTGGGAATGAACCCGGGTCCTTGGGGCATGGCACAAACTGGCGTGCCCTTTGGCGAGGTCGCCGCCGTCCGCGATTGGCTCAAAATCGAGGGCTCCGTGCAAAAACCGGAGCTTGAGCACCCGAAACGGCCTGTGACAGGATTGGCCTGCACCCGCTCGGAAGTCAGCGGCCGACGCCTGTGGGGCTGGGCGGCCGAACGCTTTGGCAGGCCCGAGCAGTTCTTCGCCTGTTTCTTCGTCCACAACTTCTGCCCGCTTGCCTTCCTGGAAGAAAGCGGCCGCAACCGCACTCCGGACAAGTTGCCGGTGGAAGAACGCTTGGCGATCGAAGCGCCTTGTGACCAAGCTTTACGCGAGGTCGTGCAGGCATTGCGCCCCCGCCGCGTCATCGGGGTCGGAAGATACGCCGAGCGTCAGGCCCGTCGCGCCCTTGCCGATTTCGATGTCGAGTTTGGCACGGTCCTGCATCCCAGCCCCGCCTCTCCGATGGCCAACCGCGGCTGGGCACCGCAAGCCGAAGCTCAACTGGAAGCCATGGGCATCGTCCTTCCTTAGTCATGCGAATCGTCTCTCTGAACCTCAACGGCATCCGCTCAGCGGTCAAGAAAGAGCTAATGCCATGGCTCGAATCCCACGCACCCGATGTCGTCTGCGCGCAGGAAACGCGGATTCAAGATCATCAACTCAGTGACGAAATGCGACAGCCAGGCGGTATGCACGCGCATTATTTGCACGCAGAAAAGCCCGGCTACAGCGGAGTGGCGATCTGGTCGAAGCGCGAACCTGACGCCGTCCTGGAAGGCATCGGAAATCCCGAGTTCGATGCCGAGGGCAGAGTTCTGACCGCCGATTTCGGGCCGCTTCGGGTGGTTTCCTTGTACCTCCCGTCTGGCTCCTCCAGCGAGGAACGCCAAGGCTTCAAGTATCGC
>JBDQJC010000127.1:0-4442 GCA_040264055.1 Planctomycetota bacterium | reverse complement strand
TCCCTCTCGGGGGACGGTATCTTATTCGCCCCGGATGGGCCGATGAAGCCGAGGTGGCGGAATTGGTAGACGCGCAGGCTTCAGGTGCCTGTGTCCGCAAGGACGTGGGGGTTCGAGTCCCCCTCTCGGCACCATCCATTTAATTCGGTTTGAGTAGGGCAGTAGCTCCAATTGGTAGAGCGGCTGATTCCAAATCAGCATGTTGAGGGTTCGAGTCCTTCCTGCCCTGCCATCCGCCCGCGATTCGCGGTAGCTCGGGTGGCCTTGATCTACTCGGATCGCTAGCGCAACAGTGCTTGATCAATCGCCTGCATGCGCTGAATGGTGCGGTTTCGCCAGCCTTCGAGCCGCAGAAGCTTGGCGGCTTTCAGGCTGAACAACAAGCGGTAGCCATAGCGTTCGACACGGTTCTTGCGGCGAATTTGCGCGTCTTGATTCAGAAGTCGAGCGATCGCCTGCGCATCGAGCTCGATCGGCGGATTCCCCGAGTGTGGGTAGCCCCGCTTCGCAAGCCAATCGCCGACACAGTGTTCGACGAGTTGCACTTCGTTTGCCGATAGCTTCTTGCGCCAACGTTCCGCAGCTTTCGCATCGGGGGCTGGATACGTGCTATTGGCCGGATAACTCAGCATCTCGGGATCGTATTCCAGATCCAAAAAACGACACAACGCACTGAGTTCTTCGACCGGACGAGTTACTAGATCTTCAAATCGCAGCTCATGAATGCGTGCCTCGGGGACTTGTGCCCGGAATTCTTCTACCGCCTCTTCGGCGGCGAGCCAACGCTTGCTTGCCGTCCAAAGATTACCCGCCCAGCCCATCTGAATGACGGAGCTGGATACGTCGCGAGGGTCTCGCACAAGATGAATGAAGCGCGCATCGGGCCACCAACGCACCAAAGCTCGATACTGAAAATGCACGGTCGCTCCAATCGCTCGGCCCTCTCCGCACAACTGCTTGAGTAACCCTCGAACTTGCTGGGAATACTCAAGCCCAGGGTCAAGAGTCAAGCCGGAGTATGTGAATTGGCGATCCAGCCGAAGTGACTTCTCAAACTGAACCGGTGTCGGTTCCCGACCGTCTTCCAGCAGGTGTGCAGTCACGTAGTTGAACTCGCCCCCACAGGAAATCTCTGCGTGATGGTCGAGCATCAGCCGAAGCAGCGTCGTGCCCGATCGTTCGGCGCCGATCAGAAAGAAAACAGTCGGTTCGCGGCGGTCTTGCAAATGCCTCTCCTTGGCGCACGAAGAATACCTTCGCTTTTGAGAATGATCGGGAGAGAAGGAGTGATTCCCTGACTGAAATGCCGAAATATCCCTGAGAGGATGTCGCCCCGACGAGGTACCTTGGCTCCACGCGTAGGACGGGCATTCCATGGAGAGCCCGGACGCGCTTAAGGCTCCGGTGATTCCGGCAGGATGAACAGCGTGCTTGTTTTTTGTGCGA
Organism: Planctomycetota bacterium; assembly: GCA_040264055.1. GTDB lineage: Bacteria > Planctomycetota > UBA1135 > UBA1135 > UBA1135. Next base: position 2,996 of record JBDQJC010000127.1, on the reverse strand, counting down.
ACGAAAGTGATGGCTGACGCAGCCCCCCCGTCGACGGACGTTCTCGTCGGGAAAGCGCGCCGTAGTAGCCTCCTGCTGTTTGCTCAGCGGATTGGCGGAGGAGTGATCCGGCTTTCGAGCAGCATTGCGCTCGCTGGTTTGCTGTTTCCCGAGGCCTTCGGCCTGATGGTGCTGGTCAACGTTTTTGTGATCGGCTTGAACCTGTTTTCCGATACCGGAATTGGCCCCTCGATGGTTCGTTCGCAACGAGGCGAGGAGCCAGCTTTCTACGGCACGGCGTGGTCGATCCAGCTGATCCGAGGGACGCTGCTCGCAGCGCTTTGCGTGTTTCTTGCCGGTCCCTATGCAGCGGTCTTTGAGAAGCCGGAGTTGATTCCGCTGATCACCATCGCTGCTCTATCGCCGCTCATGGAGGGCTTTCGCTCACCGCACTGGTTCACAGCCGACCGACGCCAGACCTTGGGTCGAAAAGTCACGTTGGAGTTGGTTGCTCATATTTGCGGCGCAGCAGCCATGGTGGCTTGGGCGGCATTGACCGGTAGTGTGCTCGCTCTCGTGATCGGAGGCGTGGTGCAAAGTGCTGTGATTTCGATCGGCTCCCATTTTGTACTCGATGGCGGCCCCGTGCGACCGCGCTGGGACCGCGAAGCAGCACGCGAGCTGTACAGCTTTGGTCGGTGGATCTTTCTCTCCACGGCCTTGACCTTCTTGGCCATGCAATCCGACCGGCTGCTCCTTGGCGGTCTGTCCAGCGCGTTTTGGCTCGGACTCTATGGCATTAGTTCGGGATTGCTTGCCATCTGTACGTCGTTTGTGCACGGTCTGTCCTCATCGGTGATCTTTCCGACTTGGATGAACTCGCGGCGCCTCGATGAAAAAGAGCATCTGATGCGCATGATGCGCAGCCGGCGGGCACTTCTTTGCGTTGCAACGGCTGGATTCATCGGTTTGACCGCGGGCGTGCCAGGTTTGTTTCGATTGTTCTACGACGATCGCTACCAAGGCGTGATTCCGCTTGTGCAGTTGTTGTGTATCTCCGCCTGGTTCGCGACGCTGACCACGACCTCCACCGCGGCAGCGCTGGTCTTTGGAGACTCACGCTCGACCACCCTTTCGAATACGGTCGTGCTGATGACAAAGATCCCCTTTGGTCTGATCGGTTTCCTTGCCTTTGACTTAGTTGGTTTTTTGCTCGCCACCGCACTTTCCAACTTGCTCGGCACACTCACATTAGGGCGCGCGCTGAAAGAGCACGGGCTTCACCTCGGCCGCCAAGATCGCGACCAGACTCTGCTGGCATTGCTTTATCTCGAGCTTGCAATCTTGCCGACGGTGCTGGACTTCGGCGATCCTCTGCAACTGGGAATTGAGCTCGTTTGGGGCGGCCTCCTGGTCCTTTCCGCGCTTTGGCCGGCACGTGACTACCTGCAGAGCATCGCGCGACGCTGATCTCCCGGATACCGTTGCTGGAAACCCCGCGCAAGCGACCTGGCCCCGTTGCACCTCACCCTGCGGAGGACTAGAATTCGCTGCGCTCGGCTGCTGCGATGAATTCAAAAAGAATCGTCAGGCTGGCGCTGTTTCGCGCATTCGGCCTCCCGATTCACCACTGCATGTCCTTCCCTGGCATTCCCGACGACGCACTCGCTGCACTCGAAGACCCGAATCCCCTGGATATCGGCATTCTTCGTAAGGTCATCGAGCCGTTGGCTTCACCGCCAGACGCGCCCTTGCGCGCCGTATTGGACTACAGTCGCCTGCTGCTTGCGACCAATACGATTGTCAACCTGACCGGCGCGCGCGATTGGGAAACCTTGATCGAGGCACATCTCTTTGATTGCCTGACTGCGGCACAGTTCGTGCCCGATGATGCCCGAGTTATTGCGGATTGGGGCTCCGGCGGCGGATTGCCCGGTCTGGTTTGGGCCTCGGTTTTTCCAGACAAGCGTGTCCTGCTTTGTGAACGACGCGGCAAACGAGCCGAGTTCTTGGAAGAAGCCGTCATGCGTTTGGAGCTCTTCCACGCCGAGGTGCTTTCCGGACAAGCGGAAGAGCAACTTCGCATGGAGGGCGAGATTGATTTGATCGTCGCGCGAGCCGTGGAAGCGCCGCTGAAACTCCTCAAACGGATCCGCCGCAATAAGGTGCGATTTGGCACTCTATTCCTGATGGCGGGCCCCCGATTCGACGAGGAATGGGATAGTCTCCAGGAAGAAGTGGGCGGCTCGTGGAAACTTGCCGCTCGCCATCCATACCAGCTGCCCGGCGGCCGTGGTTCCCGCCAAGTCGTTGTTTTGAAGCCGGCCTAAGCCGGATCGGCGGGTTCCTCCCCTCTCGCCACTGTGCATGAAGCTTCCCCACCGCGCCGACCTCCCGTTTTCGCTGCGCCGACTCGATCGGCAAGCCGTTGATGTGGTGCGCACCTTGCAAGAACATGGCTTTGAAAGCTACCTCGTGGGCGGATGTGTGCGCGATGCGCTCCTCGGACACGAGCCCAAGGACTACGACATCGCGACGGCTGCCCGTCCCGGGCAAGTGCGTCGGCTGTTCCGACGCTCGCGCATCATTGGCCGACGTTTCCGCATCGTGCATGTCTACGCGGGGCGCGATGTTTTCGAAATTGCGACCTTCCGGCGTGAGCCGCCGAAGAACGGGCGTTCCGCCGATGAGCCAATTACCGATGACAACTCATTCGGAAACGCGAAGGAAGACGCGCTACGTCGTGACTTCACGGTGAATGGTCTGTTCTTGGATCCACGCAAGCAAGAGATTGTCGACTATGTCGGCGGCCTCGCCGATTTGGAACGGCGCACCATGATTTCGATTGGCGACCCGGATCTGCGCTTCCGCGAAGACCCCGTTCGCATCCTGCGATTGATCAAGTTCATGCGTCGCTTGGGACTTGCCTCGGGCAAAGCAGAAATCGCGGCCGCACGAGAACACGCGGGCATGTTGGCCGAGTCGGCCGATCCTCGGCTGGTCGAAGAGCTGTTTCG
>JBDQJC010000126.1:0-4554 GCA_040264055.1 Planctomycetota bacterium | reverse complement strand
GATTCGCAGCAGTTGGTTGTATTTCGCGACCCGATCACTGCGACAGGGGGCACCCGTCTTGATCTGGCCGGCCCCGACAGCGACCGCAAGGTCAGCGATGGTCGTGTCCTCGGTCTCGCCCGAACGGTGCGAAATCACCGCTGAGTATTGTGCTTCGCGGGCAATATCGATGGCCCGCATCGTCTCAGACAAGGTTCCGATCTGGTTTAACTTGATCAGGATCGAATTTGCCTGGTTTCCCTTGATGCCCTTCTTGAGGCGATCCGGGTTAGTGACGAACAGGTCGTCGCCGACCAATTGGATGGCGTCATCGAGTTCGTCGGTCAGTTGGGCCCAGCCATCCCAGTCGTCTTCATCGAGTCCGTCTTCGATCGAGACAATCGGGTATTGGCGGCACCACTCCTTATAGAAGTTGACCATATCGCTTGAGCTATGCGGCTTGCCTTCAAAGGTGTAGACCCCGTCGGAATACAGCTCAGTCGCCGCAACATCAAGCGCAATCGCGACTTGCGACCGTCCGGCCTTGAGTCCGGTCTGATCAATCGCTTCGAGCAACAGCTCGACGGCCTCGGCGTTGGAGCGCAGATCGGGGGCAAAGCCGCCTTCATCGCCAATTCCAGTCGAGAGGCCCTTCTGGCGCAGCAAGGACTTCAGCGAATGGTAAATCTCGGTCGACCATCGCAAACCCTGCCGGAAGGTCGAGGCCCCAAAGGGCTGAATCATGAACTCTTGGAAGTCCACGTTGTTGTCGGCATGCTCGCCGCCATTCAGCACATTCAGCATGGGAACCGGCAGTCGGTTCGCGCCAGCTCCGCCCAGATAGCGGAAAAGCGGCAGGCCAGCGTCATCTGCGGCCGCGTGGGCTACGGCGAGCGAGATGCCGAGCAGCGCATTGGCACCCAGCGCCGACTTATTCGGTGAAGCATCCAGTTCGATCAGCGCGCGATCGATTTCCTCTTGGGTGTCCGCATCCATGCCGACGATCGACGGGCCGAGGACCTCGTTGACGTTGCGGACTGCTTGCTTGACGCCTTTGCCGCCGTATTTTTCTGCGCCATCACGCAGCTCGATGGCTTCGTGTTGGCCGGTGGAAGCGCCCGAAGGCACCATGGCGCGACCGGTCGCCCCGGTCGAAAGGGCGACGTCGACCTCGACGGTCGGGTTGCCGCGCGAATCGATGATCTGGCGGCCGTGAACTGAGATGATTTCGGACATGTTGGGGAGGGTTCTCCTCGAGGGATGATAACCCCGCCGCGTGCACGCCCCAGGGCAGGATCGCGCAGGAACATCGATATCCGGGCTTCCCCTCTGGGCCTCCTTGCGAGACAATGCGGGGCTCATGCTCGACATCGTCGACCTCGATTACCGATACGGCTCGCAGATCCTCTTTGATGAGGCCTCGCTGCGCGTGGAGCAAGGCTGGAAAGTGGGCTTGATCGGGCCGAACGGCTGCGGGAAATCGACGCTGTTCCGGCTCATCATGGGCCGCGAAAAGAGCGAGGTCGGACGCATTGCGACGCCCAATGGAGCGCGCCTGGGTTACTTCGATCAGAAGGTCGGCGAAATGCACGGCTGTGACACTGTCGAGCAGGCCATTCGCAGTGCGGGCCGAGTCGCCGATTTGCGCGGAATCCTGGCTGGTCTGGAAGAGGACATGGCCGACCCGGACAAGTTCGACGACCTCGATCGCACGATGGCACGCTACGCGAATGTGCAGAACGAGTTTCAGACCTTGGGCGGTTATGACATCGAGCCGCGCGCACGCGAGATCCTGGGCGGGCTAGGTTTCGACGAGGACAAGATGAACGGCGATATTGGCCGCTTGTCGGGGGGATGGAAAATGCGCGTCGCCTTGGCCGGAGTGCTGCTGCAACAGCCGGACATCCTGCTGCTGGACGAACCGACCAACCACCTCGACCTCGAATCGATTCTTTGGTTGGAGAACTTCATTAGCGGCTATCACGGCACCGTTGTGATGACTTGTCACGACCATGAGTTCATGAACCGGGTCGTGGATCGCATCGTCGAGATTGATGAAGGTCGCCTCCGGGTATTCCCCGGCGATTACGATTTTTACCTGGCCCAACGCGAGCTAGAAGATGAACAACGGCAAGCCGCCTTTGTTCGGCAGCAAGCACACATCGATCGCGAGATGAAGTGGATCAATAGCTTCCGCGCCAAGGCCCGTTCGGCGGGGCAGGCGCAAAGCCGATTGAACCGTCTCGAAAAACTCGACAAGCTGGAAGCGCCGCGCAGTCGGCAGCAACGCTTGGTGTTCCGCATCCCGGAGCCGGCACGCGGCGGCAACGATGTCTACGTCGGCGAAGGTGTCGCCAAGGCATACGGCGAGAACGTGGTTTTCCTCGATCTTGATGTGCACATTCGACGTCAAGAGCGGTGGGCTGTGCTCGGTGTCAACGGCGCGGGTAAGTCGACCTTCTTGAAGATTGTGCTCGGAGAGACCGAGGCCGATGCCGGCAAGTCGAAGTTGGGTGCGTCCTTGCAGGTCGGTTACTTCGCACAGCATTCGACCGAGCAGTTGCACCCGAAAACCACCGTCTGGGAGACGATTCTGGGAGAGTTTCCCGGCGAATCAGTCGGGAGCCTACGCAAGTGTTTGGCTTGCTTTGGGTTCGATGATCACGATCTTGAGAAACCGACCGAGTGGCTTTCTGGGGGCGAGAAGGCGCGCCTTGTCATGGCTCGCATGCTTTACGATCCGCCCAATCTGTTGGTCTTGGACGAACCAACCAACCACCTGGATGTCGAGTCGAAGCAGGCGCTTCTCGATGCATTAGAAAGCTATACCGGCACCGTGCTCTTCGTGAGTCACGACCGTCACTTCCTCGATGCAATCACGACTCATGTGCTCGAGCTCGACGGAGGCTCCGGAACTGTCTATCACGACGGTTACAAGGGTTATGTGCAGCGCACGGGGCGAGCTGCACCGGGTGCGCCGATGCAGCGCCCCGTGAGTTAGTCGACGGGGCAGCTTGTCGCTCCCGAGCTCGCCCAACGTTTCCGCGTGGGCTGCGTAAGCCTCCCGATGCTTCGCTTCCTCCCCGTCTTCCTCTTGGCCAGCATGCCGTCCTGCGTTTTCGCAGTGACCGATGTCGAAGTGACGCGTGCCGACGGTTCATCTGATCGTTACACAGTCAGACGACGCGGCGACTCGCTTCGTTTGATTGAAGCGCACTGGGGTGCAGGAAGCCAGATTTCTGCGGCCCGCGCGATCGTATTTGCAGACCTCGACGGCGATCGCTTGGTCGACCGCGGCGAGGTCGTGAAGGACCTGGTGCTACAGCTGGACAGCCCGTCGAGCACTGTTCGCTGGGAGAACATTCGACTCGACAGCGGTTCGCATGATGGTCCGTTTCTCGTCGAGCTGCGTTTGTCCGGCGAGGGTCGCGCAAATGTCCGCCGGACCCTCGGCGTCAACCCGGAGAGTCTCTTCCACGAGTTCGACGCTTGGGAATAAGGCCGGACTAGGCTGCGGCGTCGAAGTGCGGGAAATGCACGCGGATGACCGTGCCCTGATGCGAGGTGTCCACCTGCGATCGCACCGCATGGACACTGGCGACTTCGGCGACGATGGCGAGGCCAAGTCCTGCTCCTGGTGCGTTGGGATCACTTGAGTCCATCCGATAGAAGCGATCGAAAATGCGCTCTTGAGCAGCCGCCGGAATGCCTGGACCGCGGTCTTCGACCTCGAGCACAATGTCTGTTCCGCTCGCGACCTTGATGACCACCTCACTGTCTTCGGGCGAATAGCGCAAGGCATTCGAAACGAGGTTGTCGACGAGCACGCGCAACAGGCCGTCGTCGCCGCGCACCAAAGCCGCGTGCGGTGCCTCCACGCGCACTCGTGCGGAGCCCTGGGCTTGGGCAGAGGCCGAGTCGCGGGCCACTTCGGCAAGATCCACCTGCTGGAAGCCACTCGAAGCCTTGCCAGCGTCGAGCCGCGCGAGCAGCAGCAGCGCGTCGACGACCCGGCCCATGCGGCTGGAAGTCGCGAGCACATCAGCAAAGAAGTGCTGATACTCCTCGCTGGATCGCTCGCGTCGTAAAGCGATCTCGGCGGCGTTCTGAATCACCGCGATCGGGTTGCGCAGTTCGTGCGCCGCATCCGAAGTGAATCGGGTTTGCCGCTGCAGCGCTTCGTCGAGGCGCAGGAAGGCATCGTGCAAATGCTCGCTGAGTCGGTCAACCTCGTCGTCGACCCCGCGATGGGGCAGATGTACCGGGCGTCCGGCGCGAATCTGACTTGCAGCAGCACCAAGTTCTTGCAGTGGACCAACCACACGGCGAGCCAGCATGTAACCCAGCAGCAGCGCGAGCAAGCCGGCCGCCAGCGTGAACAAGACCATGAAACCGAGCAAGCGCGCGAGTTCCGCGTGGACCGGTGCGAGGTTTTCTTGCACGCGAATTAACAGAGTGAACGCGTGACTATCCAGTTCCTCAGGGTCAGGAGGAGTATAGGCAAGGACTTGGCACCGACGGAAATCGCCGGATGCGTCGCTGCCGTCAGTGAATTCCATCGCTTCGCCTTGGGTC
>JBDQJC010000125.1:0-4567 GCA_040264055.1 Planctomycetota bacterium | reverse complement strand
CCGTCGGCCGAAGAGCGTGAGTCAATGACGCGACCGTTATCGGCCTTGCAGTAGGGACAGCGCAAAATCCTAGGGGTTGTGGTGTGCCCCGTTTCGACCCTCTTTCTACCACAAGCGGTCGTGGTGAATCCAACCCTTGCTCAGAACACTACTTGCCGACGCAGAAACTTGAGAACAGCTGATCAAGTAGGTCCTCTGGAGTGAACTCCCCGACCAGCTCCGCGATCGCTGCGAGAGCCCGCCGCAGCTCTTCCGCGACGAGGTCTTGATGCCCGCCAAGCGCGTCCAAGGCTGCGGCAGCTTCGACTGCCTCGAGCCCCGTGTGGAGAGCCGCCTGATGACGCTGGCTTGCACGAGCCCCGGCTGCTCGATCGGCGGAAAGTGACTGTTCCGCCGCCTGAGTCGCCTTTTCCAGTTCGTCCAGGCCGCTGCCGTCGAGGCTCGACACCCAAATCACTGGCCCGCGTGCTTCCGCGAGGCGCAGCGTAGAGGCGGAAATCCTGCGCTGCCGATCCTGTTTCGCCAGGACCACTAGTCCCGGAGTCGCAGGGATTGGCTCCGGCAACTCAGCCTGCGGGTCGCTCGAATCGAGGACATACCAGATCAGGTCGAACTGATCGGCCTGTCGCGCGCGCTGCTGCGCGGCCGCATCGCGTGCGTCACGAGGCCGAACCGAACGCCCCGGCCCATCCGCCAACAGATAGCTGGGCCCGATTTCACTCGCCCCCCGCTGCCAAGCAGCCTCAAGTCGATCTCTGGTCGTACCGCGTTCGTCGGCGACCAAAGCACGGGCCCCGCTCAGTCGCGAGTACAGCGCCGTCTTGCCTGCATTGGGTGCTCCGACCAGCCCGATGCGGAAGACTCCTGACTCACGCGCGACGCGCTCCTGTTCACCGGTCAGCCCACTTCGCAGGGCCGCCGCGGCCTGTTCGAGATGAGCTTCGATTTCACCGGGCTGCAGGTCTTGCGAGTCGCCTTCTTCGAAGTCGAGGCCTGCTTCGATTTGCACCATGGCCTCGGCAAGCGCCACGCGCGCCTGCTGTAAGGCACCGCCCAATGCGCCCGCCAACACGGCCGCAGCGGCTCGTGCCTCGGCGGCATCGCGTGATTGCACCAAGCGCAGGACAGCCTCGGCTTGGGTCAGGTCCAAGACCCCATTCAAGAAGGCTCGGCGCGTGAACTCCCCCGCCTGCGCCGCACGGATGCCCGGCACACGCAGCAAGGCAGATTCCAAAGCGCGGACTACCGGCAAGCTACCGAGAAGGTGTAGTTCGACGACATCCTCGCCGGTCGCCGAGCGCGGCCCCGGAAACACCCAGGCTTCGCCCGGCAGACGCAAGCCCGGGAGCCACTCCCAGCAGAATCGGTGCACGCCGCGTTCGGCCGCCCAGATGGCTACCAGCCCTTGCGGCAAGGAGCTCGGCTCGAGAGCCAACAGCGCAGGCCCCGACAGTCGCAACACCGCTCGCTCGGCTGCGAGCGGCGGCGTCGCAAGCGCCACGATTGCGTCGCGCCGGGAGGCTTGCATGGAAAGCTAGCCGGTGACCGGATCGCTCGGTTCGCCGCCAACAGGCCACTTCTTCTTGATTACCTTCGCTTCGAAGATACCAATCAAGGAGGAAGTGATCATGTAGATCGAAAGCCCCGCTGCGTAGTTGTAGAGCATGACACCGAACAGGATCGGCATGAAGGTCATGATCTTCTGCATTTGCGCGGCGTTCGGGTCGGCCGGCTTCGGCATCGATTTTTGGTGAGCCACCCAGAGCACGACCATGATGACCGGCAAAAGGTTGAAACTCGTCACCGCGCTGAGCGGGAAGAAGCTTGCCACTGGGCCACCCAAATCAATCAATGCGTCGGGCCGCGAGAGATCTTCGATCCAGCCGAAGAAGGGCTGCTGACGCAGGTCCGTCGCACTTCGCAGTGCGGCGAATAGGCCAATGAAAATCGGCATCTGCAAGAGAATCGGCAGGCAACCCCCGAGTGGCGGCGTGACCGAATGCTGCTTGTACAGCTTCATGGTCTCTTCCTGCTTCTTCTTCGGATCCTTGCCGTACTTCTTGTTGATCTTCTCGAGCAGAGGTTTGACCTTCTGCATCTTGACCTGATACTCGGCCATCTTCAGCTGCGAGCGCCGGTTGAGCGGCATCAACGCGCCGCGCACCAACATCGTGAGCAAGATGATGGCGATGCCCCAGTTGCCGGCAATCGAATGGAAGATGTTGAGCAGCGCCATAATCGTCGGCGCAATCCAACTGGTCAGGAACATCTTGTAGAAGAACGAACTTCCGTAGTCGGCGTACTTCGGAATCGACTTCAGGTTGCCGTAATCGGCCAGGATGCTGGTGTCTTTCGGGCCGACATACCATTGGAAGCTGGCTTGCGCAGCCGGGTCGGCTGGACGCGAGATATGCAGATTGAAGTCACCGGCAATCGAGGACCGCTTCCAGTACGGGCCGCGGTACCAAACACCATTCTTCAGCGTTACGTTGTTGGTCCGGTTTTTCAGGTCCAGACGAATCGTCACGATTTCGTTGGCCGTCAATCCGGTGGCGCTGGCCAGTTCTTCCGCCTCGGGTGCACGCCCCAATTCGCGACTGAGCTTCATCTCGCTCTTGCCGACCATGCGATAACGATTCTTCTGCTCGTCATCCAGACCGCTCAAGATGTCGGTTTCCCGGGCAGCATCGTCGTACAGCGCCTCAGCGACCGCGCCGACAAAAGCCCCGTCGAGCGGTCGTAAGGCCGAAAGGAAGTACTTCGAGCCCTCGACAACATAAGCAAGCTGGCCGCGCCAACGCGCAGCTGCATCACGCCGCAGGTTGCCGGGCAAATCGCCCTTCGGGAAGTACTGATCGAAGTCGTCGACGACACCGCTTTGCATCTGCCCCACCGCGACATAGGGGTTGGGATAAAAGGTGTCAGGTTCGCGCACGATGCCGCCACCGGTGCCCAAGCGCAGCGACAGATCTTTGCCGGTCATCTGATCCGTTTCAGCTTTGGCAAAGACCTCGACATCAAAGTGGTAGCGCGAAGTCGGCAGCTTGACCTGCTTGAGCAGCGAGACACCATTTTCCGTTTGCAGTCGGAACTGCAAGGTGTCGCCTTTGACTTCCTCGAGTTCCCACACCGCCGCGTCCAGACTCGTGCCGAGCTGACGCTCGGCTTCGACCATGCGCAGACCCAGCCGCTTGCGATAGTAAAGTGGTAAATCGGCGGCACCTTCGGCCTTGGGCATGCCGCGTTGAGCACGGAACAAAACCAACCAATCGGCTTCGTCCGGCTCGTGGTCAGTGACCTTGCTCGGCGTAAACTCCTTGAGTTTGATTTCGAGACAGCCAGCGCCTTCGGTGCTCCAGCGTGACCAGACTAGGTCATTCTCGAGTACCACGGTGCGCGCTTCCTCTCCGGCCACCGAGAAGATCTCGGGCCGGTAGTCCGTGTTGACCTCTTCCGGCGTCTCTTGCTTTGGGGAGCAAGCGCGAAAGAGAAGCCAAGCGATGATCGCCCAGAGACCGAGCGTCAGCAGCGTACGAAAATTCATGTCTTACTTGCCGACCAAGAGCCGGCTGCCGAGAGTCTCGGGCAGTTCTGGAACCGCGGCGATCTTCGCGCGCGCGGCTTCGACGTCGTATTCCAACCGGCGCCATCGCACCGATTCGCCATCAAACAACGCGTAAGCGAGGCGCGGGTCGCTGTCGCGGGGCTGCCCCACCGACCCAACGTTGATCAAATAACGTTGGTCGCTCTTCAGCTGAATGACCGCGTCATGGCCATCCGCGCGCTGAAAATCCTGTCCTTCAGCAAACCAGCCGGGGTGATGCGTGTGACCATAGAAGGTCACGCGGTGCAGCGCCGATTCGAAGTTGGCCTTCAGGCGTTTATGATCCGCCGGAAGATTGGGCATCAAGTATTCCGAGAGCGGTTCACAGGGGCTCGCGTGCACGATGTGCACCGCCTCGCCGCCTTCCGGCTCGAGCTTCATGCTCGGGGTGAGATCGCCGAGCCAATCCCAGATCGCCCAGTGCTCTTCGACCTCGGGGTCGAGCGCACGCCGTGTCCAATCGATCGCCAGGAGCGCGCGCTCGTGAAAGCCACGTGCATCGCGGTCATCGAGCAAAGCGGCGTCGTGATTGCCTTGCAAGGTGATCGCGCAGCGCTGCATCGCAAGTTGGCAAACCTGCTTCGGCGAGGCTCCATAGCCAATCACGTCGCCGAGGCAGACCACATCCGTCACTCCGAGCGCATCGATATCGGCGAACGCCGCCTCGAGGGCTTCTTGGTTGGAATGGAGGTCCGAGATGAAAGCGATCATGCCCCGCAGGGTCGACTCACCTGAGCCGGACCGGCCATTGTCGGAGCGCCCACCCCAGTCCGCAAGCACGCGCCGCGCGGCTTCCCCGAGTCGCAGCGCGAGCTTATCTTGGAGGCTTGCTGCGTTTGCACCTGATTCCCAGTCTGATGGCTCGTCTTCTCGCTCTGCCCCTCCTTCTTCTGCTCACTTCCCCCGTCTTGGCCCAGGCCGAAGTCGATGAGCCCTTGCCTGCTGGCGTCGTCGCGCGTCTTG
>JBDQJC010000124.1:0-4675 GCA_040264055.1 Planctomycetota bacterium | reverse complement strand
GCCCCGAACTGCCTTGACCAACTTTTTCCATTTGGACATGGACTTCGCTTCGGAGTCCTACGCAGCTCCGCGAGCACCTCTCAAAACGAGGGAATGGCACACCCGGCAGGACTCGAACCTGCAACCTGCGGATTAGAAGTCCGCTGCTCTATCCAGTTGAGCTACGGGTGCACACGAGCATGCGGCGCATCGTAGCCCCTCCGGGCCGCGGCTAAAACTGCAGCACGAGCGGATTGCTAATCACTCTGGTATTCAGCCAGTTCATGGAGCTGTGCAGCCAGAGGTTGCGACCCGCGAGTCCGTTCGGGATGATCCCGGTGAACTGAACGATTCCCGCCGCATCCGCGGTCTTCGCGCCGAGGCTGCGAATCGGGGCGCTCAGCTCCAACTTGCCCCAGATCGTGTTGGTCGGCCCCGAGCCATGCAGGGAATACAGCATGGTGACATTCGAACCGGGCACACAGTCCTCGACCTGAAGCGTCGCCAAGTTGCCGACGCCATTCTCGGTGGCGGTCAGCAAAGGCTGCACCCAGATCTGCACATCATCGATTGCCAGCCCATCGCTCTCGCCGTAAGCGCGATTGTCGGCTTGCGCGAACGCAAGGTAGAAGTTGCCGCGCAGGTCCAAGCCGGACTTGCCCAACTGCACACGCAGCGGCACCCACTTGCGGAAGAACTGGAAGCCACCGATGGCTTCGGTCCAGTCCTCAACCACGCGCACCCAATTCACGCCGTCCACGCTCAGCCAGATTCCATCATCGGGATCGGCTTCTTCGCCGTGATTGAACACCTTGAGGTTGAGGAAATGCTCTTGATGGCCGGCGCCGTTTAACCCGACGATCCAAGCATTGGCCGCGTAATGCAAGCCAGGATCTCCTGGAGCCAAACCCATTTCGAGCGAACCCGCGCCGATCGACCATTCGCTCGGTGCGAGCTGACCGACATTGCACCACGCGCGCGCGTCGGGACTGCGCGTCACCTCATCGACCATGTTGACCGCGGCATGATCCGGCACGCTGCCCGACTCAAAGTCTTCGAGGAAGCCTACCGCCGTCACAAAACTGGTCGGCAGTTCCGGCCACTTGGTCGGGATTCCGGGCGGCTCTTCGTCGACGCGGACCCACTCGATGCTCCATTCATTGGCGAAGTCGCCACGGTACCGGAACGCGAGCGTGACACTCGGTTGGCCAAGCAACGCAGCCAAATCCAACTCGAGCGCTTGCGAGCGGCCGTCGCCAATTGTTTCTTCTCGATAGAAAGTCTGCCAAGAGGCGCCGCCGTCCAAGCTTACTTCCACGCTGTTCCAGTCGCGATACGCGGTCCAAGCAGAACCCTGGAACGCGTGCAGATAGCAAGCGCTCGCCGCACTCAAATCAAAGCTCGGGCCGATCAACCAGTTCTGATTGTTCCCGACGTAGTCATCGTGCACCGCGCGGTCGACCAGGCCTTCCCAACCAGGCGAGACTCCGTTGTTCTGTTCCGACCAACCAGCCGGCGGGAAGACTCCGCCATTAAAATCCTCTTCCAGAAAAACGGTCTGACCGGTCGCGGCCACGGTCAAAGCAAGGGTGGCGACACAAGTCGTCCAGCGGGAGCGCAACATCATTGGACCGTTACCTCGAGTGGGTTGGAGAAGCGGCCGCTAGCGCCAAGAATTTCGACCGCTTGGGTCCAAACCGTGCGCCCGAGCAAGCCCATCGGAACCGCCAACGCGACTTCCGCGCGTCCGTTGCGATCGGCGTCGACGGTCGCGAGAGTTGCGTACGGGCTACCCAAATCAGCCAGACCAAAGGGCGTCGTGGTTGGACCTGATCCAGCAAAGGAGTACATCAAACTGACGAAGGCATCGCGGTCCAAGCCGGTGACTTCAAAACGCGCCACCGAGCCGGCAACCAAATTGTTGATTTGGTAGCGCAGCGGCACAACGGTTCCACCGCAGCATAAGTTGTCAATCGCGACGCCGTCCTGGCCGCCGAACGGGAAATCATCGGCTTGTGAAATGGCCAGGTAGAAGTCGCCGCTTAGATTCAAACCTGCGGTTGCCAAATCGCCACTGACGCGCCGCCATTGCTTCTGGTAGCTCGTGCCGGCCGTCATGCGCACCCAATCTGTGCGCAACGGGTGCCAAGTTTCGCCATCGACGCTGACAAAGACACCATCGTCGGGGTCCAACTCTTCCCCCGCTTGCCAAACCATCATTTCAAAGGCGGTGTTCTGAACTGTCGAGCCATCGAATCCGATGATGATGGCGTTCGCGACGTTGTGGAAATTCGTCGTGCTTGGATTGAGGCCGAGCTCAAGCGAAGCGAGCCCCGAATAAACCTCGGTGCACGGCGCGAGTTGACCAATATTGCACCAGCCGTCTAGATCTGGATAGCGGCTTGCCTGGTCGACACTATTCGCGGCGAAGTGCGGTGGAAGCACCCCCACGAGTTCGTCGAATCGCTCGCAGTAGCCTTCCCAAGCGATGAAGACGGTCGGGAGCTCCGGCCAGGTGGGCGGCGGCTCGGGGAGAAAATCATCGACTAGAACCCGGTCGATGCTCCATTCGTTGGCGAAGTCGCCCACATAGCGGAAGCCGAGCTGCACATCGGCCTGGCCAGCCCAAGCCGTGAGATCCACATCAAGTTCAATCCCGACGCCATCCACTTGCCCATCGATCGCAAGCACGCGCGAGAAAGTCAGGCCGCCGTCCAAACTGATCTCGACCTCGTTCTGGTCCCGGTAGCGTGCGAACAACTGGTCGTGGGTCAGGTGCAATCCAACCACCGTGGCCCCGCTCAAGTCTAGAGAGGGCGAAACCAGACGGTTGTCATTCAAGCCGTACCAGTCAGAGTGCACCGCACGACTGGAGCCTGGCTCCCAGCCCAAGGATATTCCGTTGTTTTCCTCGAGCCAGCCCGCGGGCGGGAAGCTGCCCGAGTCAAACGGTTCATCGAGGTAAACGGTCTGCGCACTCGCGAGCCGGGAAAGCAACGCGATTGCGAGGACGGTGAGGGGAAAGGAACGGGTCACGTGGAGGGGAGGATCGTGTCCCAGGGACCCCTGTAGCTTACTCGTTTTTAGGAATCTGGTTGGAGGCTCGCGATTCGTGCCGTCCGCCGATCATCCAAAGCACTGCACCCAGGACAACCACCACAGAAATTGCGTACAAGGCCCAATCGAGATTCTGCACATGGTCATACCAGATTCCGGCAAGCAATCCAGCCAGTGCGAAGCTCGCCGTCATGCCCGCGAACTCTGCCGAGAAAATCCTGCCGCGGAACTCCTCTTCCACGTGGCTTTGCCAAAGCGTGGTCGAGCCGACCCAGATGGCGCTGCCTCCCATATGCGCGATCGTGACGCAAAGCAGCGATGGACCCAAGGCGGGCATGCTGGGCAAGAACGCATAGGCGATCGCGGCGACTAGGAAGCCGCCCCCAATCTGAGCTCGATAAGTTTGATCCGAGGTGCCCCAAATGCGCCGGACCAAGATCGGTCCGATCCCCGTCCCGACCCCGCGTGCGGCGTAGTAGAGACTGGTGTACCAAGCCACATCGGAGGCACCATCGCCTTCTTCGAGATGGCGTGAGGCAAGGATCGGCAGCAGCACGAGGTAGCCGCCGGCCGGGCCCCAAAACGTCTTGGCCGCCATCGCCCAAACCACCCCGCGTTCGCGCGCATGGCGTACTCCGCGGGCCAAGTCCTGGAACAGCAAGACTTCCTTCCAGCGAAAGGGCTCCGATGCCTTTTCATGCTTGGGCAAGCGCAGCCGAATCAAGAAGCAAGCGCTGAGCAAATAGGTCAGGGAGTCGACCAGAAAGACTCCGTTTAGCCCGATCACCTCGGCGAGCAGCCCGCCCAACAGGGCGCCAACGGAAAGGATGACGCTCCAGGTAACCGCGGCCAGTTCGTAGGCGCGCCCGAGGTCTGCCGGTCGCACCGTCGCCGGCACCGCAGCCGCGCGCGAGGCTTGAAAGAAAATCCCGAGACCCATCTGCAAGATCAAGAGCAGGTAGAGCAAGGAGACTTCGTCTGGTTCATCGACCAGCAGGTAGCCGAGCACGATGACCGCCCGCGCGATATCCGTTCCGATCATCATCGCGCGCCGGGAAACGCGATCGGCTAAGGCTCCGGAAAGCCCACCAAAGACCACCGTTGGCGTCATGCGTGCAAAAAGCTCGACCCCATAGAGCGCGCCCGCTCCGAGGGCTGCTTGGGGTCCCGCCAAGGTGCTGAGCAGGGCCAAAATGGCCACCCGGTTCAGCCAGTCGCCGGTCATGCTGATGGCCTGAGCGGCCCAAAGCAATCGGTACTGCGGGTTACGGCGAAGGACGCCGAGCATGGTTCCAGCATCCCGGCGCGGGGTGCCGAACGCACGGTCTTTCCGAAGGGACTTGGCGCGGAGCCACTCCGGCGCTAAACTTTCCGACCTCGATTGGTCTGGTGGGTGTAGCTCAGTTGGTTAGAGCACCAGTTTGTGGTACTGGGGGTCGCGGGTTCGAGTCCCGTTACCCACCCCAAACCAATCGTGGTGACCGGCCTCGGCTCGACCTCGTCTGGTTCCCAAGCGAGAGTGGCGGAATTGGCAGACGCGCTAGATTTAGGATCTAGTATCGAAAGATGTGGGGGTTCAAGTCCCCCCTCTCGCACCAGATGGACGGCCGCGACCGACGCTACGATCGACAGATGCGCG
>JBDQJC010000123.1:0-4926 GCA_040264055.1 Planctomycetota bacterium | reverse complement strand
GTGCATTTTCGAAATCAAGAAGGTCGTGAAGTGCAAGTCCCTTGGGGCAGCGCTCACTTCTTGGAGCACAAGCTGTTTGAGGGCCGCGAAGAGAAAGTCTTTGACCGCTTCGGTCGATTAGGTGCCAACTTTAATGGCGGGACCAGCTTCGCGCGCACCAGCTACTACTTCGTCACCAGTCAGCACTTCGAAGAGGCGACCGAAGTCTTGCTCGACTTCGTGCAAGATCCGCTGATTACTGAAGAGCGGGTGGAAAAGGAAAAGGGCATCATCGAGCAAGAGGTGCGCATGTACGAGGACGACCCGGGTTACCGCGGCTTGTTCTTGTTGCATCGTGCTCTGTATCACAAGCACGCGATCCGAATCTCGCCCGGTGGACCGGTCGACGAAGTGCACCGCACCACCGCGATGGATCTACAAGCTTGCTTCGACGCGTTCTATCGACCGCAGAACCTCGCCTTGTCTCTGGCGGGGGACTTCGACACCGATCAAGTTCTGGCCCGACTTGAGCCTTTGCTGCGTGGTCCGCAACCGGGTCAGGCCGAGTTGATCACGGCCGAAGAACCAACGACGCCAGCGCACGCTCGATTGGAAGAGCACTTCTCGGTCAGTCGGCCGCATGTTTGGATGGGCTGGCGCGATCCGTCTGGCCCGGGGCCCGGCATGGCTCAGTTGCGTCATCGCATCGTCAGCTCCTTGGTCTTGGACTTGCTGTTTGAACACTCGAGTCCGTGGTACGAAGAGCTCTATCAAAAAGGCATTGTCGACGACAGTTTTGGCATGCAGTTCAGCTGTGATGACGACTGGAGTTACGCAAGTGTCGAGATGGTGACCGATCATCCAGATCGGTTCATGGACGGTGTGCAGGCGACCGCGCAACGCTTTGCTGAACAAGGTCCCGACTCGGCCTCGTTTGAACGGATTCGTCGAGCCGCTTGGGGTGGCGCGATCAGTTCTTCGCAGACTCCGGCAAGCTTGGCTTCGTCGCATCTTTCGGCCTTGCTGCAAGGCATCCGGCCCTTTGCCGTGCTTGACGTGCTCGATTCGATTCGTTTGGAAGAAGTTGCCGCCCGGGCGATCGAGATGTTCGACCCGAAGCGTCGTGCGGCTGCGATGCTGCTGCCGGAGTCTGCTGCCGCTTCCTGATGCAACGCTACTTCTTGCTAGGGCCCACCGCGTCCGGAAAGACGCGGGTGGCCTTGGCCCTGGCCGCGCCGCTGGATGCCGAGATTGTGTCGATGGATTCGATGCTGGTGTATCGCGGCATGGATCTCGGGACGGCTAAGCCCACGACTGAAGAACAAGCCGCTGTCCCGCATCACTTGATCGACTTGGTCGAGCCCCACGAGGAGTTCTCAGTGGCACGTTACTTGGAATCAGTGCGGGCCTGCGAAGCAGACCTTGCGGCTCGCGGCAAGAACGCATTGTTCGTGGGGGGCACCAATCTCTACTTAAAGGCGCTGACCGCCGGCTTGCTAGAAAGTCCGCCGATTGCCACCGAGGTTCGCGATGCGGTGCGCGCATTGGCCTCTACCTCGACCGGGCTTGAGCAGCTGTTTGACGAATTGCAAGGGGTCGACCCCGAATCCGCAGCGAGGATTCACCCGAACGATGCCCAACGAATCAGTCGCGCAATCGAAATGTATCGTGCCACAGGTCGCTCTCTTTCCGATTGGCAACGAGAGTGGCAACCCGCGCAAGCCTTGGCGGAACCAGCGCTTGCACTCGAGTGGCCACGTGACATCCTGCGCGAGCGGGTGGCGCGGCGTTTTTCCCAGATGCTAGACGACGGTTTTCTTGACGAGATTCACAGGATTCAAGCAGGCGGCGGATTTGGCCGCACGGCCGGAAAAGCGCTTGGATACCGGCAGATGATTGATTTTCTTGCTGGGAAGTCGAGCCTAGAAGAAGCGAGTGAGCGCGCGATCAACGGCACAAGGACCTACATCCGGCGGCAAATGACCTGGCTGCGCTCCTTCCCAGACTTGAATTGGATCGCAATGTGCGATGATGCGGGAAGCCCGCGTCCGACGAATGAGTTGGCGGCGGCCTGTTTGGCCGCATTCAACGTTGTGTCGCTTTCGCGCACACCTCAACGGGACTCTACTCATGACTGATCCTTCTGACTTTGGCGGTGGCGGCCCACGACCACCGCGTCCACCGCGGATACCTGGCCAGCCTGGCCGGGGCCCTCGCTCTTCCGGCGATGGTCCGCAACTCCCCAACATCAAGATCCCGAAAAAGCTGGCAGCAGTTCTCGGCGTCCTGTTTCTCGCTGTGATTCTGGTTGTCGCTGCGCTGGTTTCTGGTCGCGCCGGCATCGTGGAAGTGAGCGACCGCGAAGTCGCGGTGATCGTCAACTACGTCACGGGCAACCAAGAGGTTGTCAACCGGCCTGGATACAAGATCTTCATTCCGTTCGCGGAGCAGGCTTTCAAGTTTGATAAGTCTCCGCAGGAGTTCAAGATGTCCGGCGATCGTGACATCGATGACAACCATGTCAGCCGACTCACAGTGCGCGCGAATGATGGGTCCAACTTCGGCTTTGAAGAGCTAACCATTCAATACCAGTTGCTTCCGAGCGAAGCGAATGTGGTCTTGAATGATTCGGGTGTTGGCGATTCGTTCAAACAGAACTGGGTGCGGACTTTTGCGCGCTCCATCCTGCGTGATGAGTTTGGAAAGTACTCCGCGGAAGAGGTGGCCGACCCTTCGGGCTACACGCAGGCAACGATGCAAGCGCGTGATCGACTGAATGCGGCTTTGCATCCGCACGGCATTGACATCATGGAGATCATCACGCCGAAGCCGAAGTTCGAAGCGCGCTATGAACAAGCCATCGCTGACCGAAAGGTCGCCAATGAGATGGTCGAGCAGTTGAAGGTGAAAGCCGGACAGTTGCTAAAAGAACGCGATCGTCGTCTTGGTGAAATCGAACGAGACAAGGCAACCGAATACGAGCTGCTTCTGGGTACGCTCGAAGCGGGCCGCATCTCTGCCGAGAAAGACGCCGTGCGCGTGATGAAGTCGGCGGACGCCTCGAAGATTACCGAGCTGGCTCGTGGCCAAGCGAGTGAGCAGCAACTCACCGAAAAAGCGCGTGGTTTGTCCGAACTCGCGCGCAAAGAGGCGGAAGGCTTGCGTGCCCGTGTCGAGGCTGTCGCGCAACGCGGCGAAGTCTTGGTGCGCGAAAAACTGGCGGAGAAGTTCGCCAAGATCGTGTTCGAGATCGTGCCTTACCGTCGTGACCCCGCGCCGACGCGGATTGAGCACCTTGGTGGTGCCGTACGTCCAGGAGGACAACAATGAAAAAGCTCATCTGGATCATCCTCATTCTCGTTTTGACCCCGGTCGTGCTTGCATTGATGTTTAAGCGCATCCCGCCAGCAACGATTGGAGTCAAGCAGTACATGTGGGGAGGCGGCATTGTCGAAGCCGATTTTGCGACGGGCTTTCATCTCGGCATGAGCGGGTACCACAAGTGGTACATGCTGCCTGCCAAGACCCACTTCATTCACTTCACGGAGTCGGGCGCGATTGGGCGCAAGATCAGTGACACCGATTCATGGAATCCACCGTTGAATATCCGCACCAGGGATAACAACTTGGTTTCGATCGATGTGTCGGTCGCATACAAGATTCGTGAAGGCCGTGCGCACGAGATCGTTTCGACTGGTTTGACCCAGCGTTATCGCGAGCGTGTGAAGGCAAAGGCTTTGGGCGTACTGCGTTCCGAGTTGGCCAAGCTCAGCTCGGAAGATCTGCAAAGCACCGAAAGGCGGCTGGCTCAGGTCGACGCATCTCTGCCGAATCTTGATCAGGCACTTTCCGAGTTCTACTGCGAAGCCGAAGCGATTCTGATTCGTCGGATTTCCTTCGAACAACAGTACGAATCAAAGCTCCAAGAGAAGCAGTACCTCAGTCAGAAGGCGAACCTCGACGTTGCGTTAACTCTTCAGGCAGAAGAGCAAAAGAAGGTCAACATGATTGACCGTCAGATCGAGGCGGCTGAGCTCCAGCTCAAGCAAGACTGGGAAAAGCGCATTCAAGAGAAGAAGTCCGAATACGAGGTCTTGATCGCTCAGATTGATGCGGATGCCCGCGTTTATGAGCAGCGTACCTTGGCGGAAGGCGAGGCTGGCAAGGTCATCGCTGAAGCGAATGGGCAGCTGGCGATTGACAAAGCTGAGGCCTTGCGCAATCAACTAAGGACGGAAGCCTTGAACTCGGACGGTGGTTCAATCTTGCTCGCCTTGGAAGCTGCTGAGAACCTCAACATGCCCTCGGTCACCTTGAATAGCGACGACCCTGCCGTGCCGCTGGTCCTCGACCTGGGTCAGCTGACGCAGATGCTCATCGGCATTACTTCTGCGGAGCAGAAGCTGCCGGAGTAGCGGCTTTCGCTTGGATCGAGCGCACCAGTCCTAGGACTTCGGCGCGCTCGATCATGCCGACCAAAATTCCACGGTCGCGGTCCGCAACGACCGCGGCCGTATTTGGTTCATAGTCCTGGAAGAACGCGACGGCCTCGGCCAGGCTCGCGGATTGCGGAATCGAACACTGCAGCGGCTCCGCACTGACGAGGTCGCGCGCGATCACCAAGCCGGCAACACGGCGGTCAAAAGTCACTTGTTCCAGGTCTTGAAGCGCGATCACGCCGAGCAGCACGTCGCCTTCGCCGACCACCGGGAACTGGTTGAATGGCGATTGATTGGCAAAGCGAAGCACTTCATCCAGGCTTGCGGTCGCGTCGAGCACGCGCGGGGAGCGGCGCATGATCTGCACCACTTCGAGGTCATCGAGGGTCATTCCCGGTGCAGCGATATCGCGCCCGCGCATCGCGCGGGTGACCACGCGGAACCACGGCAACTTTTCCTTCTCGCGCTGCCCGCCCTTCATCAGCTCACTGATCCGGACTTCCCCGGC
>JBDQJC010000122.1:0-4927 GCA_040264055.1 Planctomycetota bacterium | reverse complement strand
GTGCTCAACATGCGAAAACGCACTCGCCCCTGTTGCAGCGACCAAGCGCGCGCGCACAACTGAAAGCGCTGATTGTCTTCGAGTCGCTGGCGCAGCCCAGCTTCCACCGGTTCCCATCCGCGGCCATAGCGCTGCTGCGCCCAGGCTTCGAGTTGGCCATTGGGAGCCTGCGCCCGCAGGCCCGCCACGCTGGCTGTCAGAGCGGCGTCGACCGCAGCCACCTCGGGTTCGACGCCCAGGCGCTCGGCTTCTAAGCGCGCGAACTCGGCGCGCAGCAAGGCATGAGCGAGCGCCCGGCTTTCCTCCGGGAACAGGAAGGACGCTTCGGCCGCAAAAGAATGGGCGGTTAAGGCGCGCTCCCCCACGGCGACGCCTGGCAAAGTGGCGACTTCTGGGGCATCCAACCCAGATTCCGCTTCTTGGGAACCGCCAAATGGATCCGCGGCGCTCGCTTGCGGGCTCCGTACCGACTCCGGGCTCGGACCGGCGCAGGCCGCAAGCAAGACAAGGCATGCCCACCTGCACGCCGTGCCGGCAGCGACCGACGGGAGGCCTGCGATCAACGGAAGAAGATGCTGCGGCGAATCGCGACGCCGTGGCAGGTCGTGCACTTCTTGCGCTGCGGTTGGCTACTGCCTTTGCCGCCAAGCTCGAGAATCTCGATCGAGCCGTCGCCATTGCAGGTCGGGCATTGATCGAACATCACGCGCACTAGCTCAAAATCACCGGAGTACTCGGCGTAGAAAGCGAGCAGCCACTGGAAGCGCGAAGACGACGAAGCATTCGACCACCAGTCTTCCGGAGTCTGCTCGGTATCGGTGCCCGCGGCGCGACGCGAGCGCTCCAGGTTGTCCAGGTAGCGCTTGTAGCGATCTTGGAGTTCCTTTTCGGCAGCACTGCGACCGTCTTCTTCGGAGGTTTCTTCCTCTTTGACGCCAGAGCGCGCACGGGCCTCGCCCAGGATCCACGTTCCATTGCCAAATCCAGCTTGGTGGCGCTTCGGCTTGGTGCCGAGCCGCGACTCCCAAAGGGCGGCAACTTCCGAAGGCGACAGGTCCTCCTTCATGATGGCCAACTCTTCGGCCATGGTCTCCCGCATCAGATCGGGCAACTCGCTGGTTGCGTACTGCTGCAGGGACTCCACATTCGCGTTGCGGTCGAGTGCCTTCTTCTTCAAAAGAGCCGCTGCTCGCTTGTACCAGTTGCGTACTAAGTAGCGCAGCATCGCAGACTCGCGCTGACCCTCGAACTTCTCGGTCACCTTGATGTAGTCCTCGTAGACCGGCGAATCGCTGTGCTCGGCCGCGAATTCTTCGAGCAGTAGCTCGGCCTCGGCGAAGCGCTCTCGGTAGATCAAGGTGCGAATGTCGCGCAGCTTGTCGGTCTCGACGCGGTGTTCAATCGCGGTGCGCACGCGCGGGATGGCACCTTCGATGCGACTGAGCAAGGGAGCATCGTCGACCGCAAGCTCGGCTGCCAACTCCAGGTGAGTCAGCGCGAACTCATAGGCAGACACCGCTTCGAGTTCGCGTGCAAACTCGAACTGAACCATCGCGTCTTCGGCGGACACCTGCGGCGAACGCTCGGTGTAGAACTGTTCCGGAGTCAACACTTCGTCCGCGTCAACGACCACCTTCTCGGGTGGAGCGGACAAGCGCGTCGTCGGCACGACCGTGGTCAAACCGCGCGAACGAATCTCGATCTCGTTCGAGTCGCGACGCAAGATGCGACCGGTGATCTGCTGACCATTGACCAGCAACAATCGATCAGCGGAAACAGTCGGCGTGTCAAAGCTGACGCGATAACCAAATGAAGTCTTCAAGCGCTCGGCTTCGCCTGGGAACAAGTCTCCCCAGCCAAGCTGGTAAGTGCCACCGTTACGCGCGGATTGCACGATCAACCCGTCGAGGTCGTGGTCCAGGATCTCGCCGACAATCAGCCGACCATCCATGATGCGGACGACTTCGTAATCGATTTCGGGCTCTTGCGCGAGAGCGGGCAAGAGCAAAGTGGCAGTGAGCAGGAAGTTCAACATGGCTCAGCGAGTCTGTTCAGACAATCGGCGGGTTGCCGGCACACGACGTGGCAGCAGGAAAGCGACGCTCGCCTCGATCCGTTCCGGGTCGCGGCGATAGAAATGCAATTCAGCAAGACGAAGGTTGGGGTCTCCCCCGTTTTCGTTCACAAACAAAGCGTACTTGAAAGCGGGAACGCCTGGGACCGGCTCGTCAAAGTACTGGCGGATTCCGGTCGGTTGACCGGAAGAATCCAGAATCCAGGCATCGCTGCGGATCTGCTCGATCAGCGGCTCGATGACGGGAGCGAGTTCGGCGTGCGTGCGCGCCGAGGATTCGAAACTACCGCCGACCTGAAACATGCCCAGCAGCGCGGAAATCCCGAACAGGAACAATCCCATCGCAAGCATGACTTCGACGATCGTAAAGCCGGCGTGACGCAATCTCATAGCCAGACCCTCCGGCCGTCCGAGGCCACCCGACAGGTCGCTTGATACGACTCTGGCGACAGCACCGCGGTGCCGCGCAAATGGTCGCTTGGATTGGTGGAGCGAACCCCATGCTCGACCACCGTGAGGCGTGGGAAGTTTCCGTTGACCGCAATCCACTCTTGGCCAATCAGCACGAAGGCCGGCGATTCGAGCGGCGGAGTACCGCGCACCGTCAGCGAAGTTCCCGAGACTCCCAAATCGTCATCGAGCGTCAACGGCCGCTTCTGTGCGTTGGGGCCGACGCGCTCGATGGAAAGTTCGAGCGAGCTAGGGAAGTCGAGCGGCGATTCAGCCGGAACGCGGTATTCCTGATCGACTCCCCCGTCGGGAAGCGCGAAGCGGAACTCCGCCCACAACACTCCGTCCAACATCGGCGTTCCGCCTTGTGTGCGCAACGCGTTCATGAAGTTGCGTTCGTCATCGAAAACTGAGTTGCCATCTTCGATGCGGGCGATGCGAACCAAGCGCGTCAGGCGCGTATCACCCAGAGGATCGGTGGGCACCAGCAGCCAGGCCACCTCCACCGCATTGCGACCGCTCGGGTCGTCGGCCGGAAGCGAACCGCCATGAGCAAGGAAACGCAAGCGCGGCAGACGCCAAGGTGGCTGGTCGCCTTCCGAAGCACGCGCTTCGTAGTCGTCGACGATCATCCAGCCGCGAGGCCCGGTATGAAGCGCGTCCAAATCACTGCGCAGCCGTTCGACGGCCGCAGCAAACGAGAGGTCTCCGCTGCCGCGGCGCTCGCCGGTTTGCCACAGGCCTAGTACCGAATTGACAATGCTGAACACGAACAGCGACAGCATCGAAAACAGCACCAAGGCGAGCATCACCTCGATCAAGGTCATTCCGCGACGCCGGCTCATTCATGCACCTCTTGGCTACGCGCGACCCGTGACTCGGCCAAGTACTCCAATCGCAGGTGGCGCAATCGCGGCGCGATCGTCCAACCATTGGACAGGAACTCAACCGGATCAAAGGCTCCGACTGTCCAGTCGAAGAGTACGCGCAGTTCCAGATTGTCTGCGTTCAAGTTGAGCGGAACCGCGCTGCCATCGGGCATTTGCGGCCGATCGATGAGCACCAATCCCGGAGTCGATTCCGGGTCGTCTTCCCAGGCCGCATTGCCCGACCGTGCCAACACCATGACTTGGTGGGAAGCATCCTCTTCTTCGGCTTCGTAATAGAGGCCTTGCCAGAAGGCGCCCGGTTGAACCAAACCGAGTTGATACCAAGCGCTCTCGTGGCTGTTCTGCCGCGGCGCGTAGAGATCCATCCAACGCGTCGGCATGGAGTAGACCATCGCGCCCGTTGCGTGCGCACTCGCGGTCGTGCCAAACACGCCACGGAACAAGCCATCGCCGCGTTGGGTGAGTGAGTCCGGGTTGTCCGCGTCCTCGGGGAAGCGGTCCATCATCATCACATTGCCGCCCGGCAAAGTCGGAGCGTGCAGGAGCTCATCGTCGATCAGCATCAAGCTGTGCGGGCCAAAGCCGCGCGAGTTATTGAGCTGAATCTGCGACTCGCCTGGTGAGATTCCGTTGGTGAGGAATGCGACGGGGCGCATGTCGGCCGCCCACGCGCGGGTCCCCGAAGCATGGCCGCCTGGCTCGGTGCCCAACATGCCACGCCCATCTGGAGCGATCTCCAGTTCGCCCTCGCCGGCATTCAGGCCGTTGTAGGCGATGATCTCGCCGTCGATCCAGAGCAAGCCCGCTTCAGGAAGCTGTTGGATGAACTGACCGGTGCTTTGCGCATAAACCTCGCGACCATCGATCACGACGTAGTTGGGATTGATGCGAATCACCGTGTCATCGCCCGACTCCAAGTCTTCGCGGAGTACGAAAGCAGATCGATTGAGCCCGTTCGCTTGAGGCATGCCAGCCGGTTCACCGACCACAAGCTCATCAACTTCGCCGCCGAAGACGCCGCCCGCGCCATTGCTGGAGGAACCCAAGAAGACCGAACGCAATCCATTCGGGCGTTCGCCGCTGGGGAACTTGACGATGCGCAGATAATCGCGCGAATCCGCCTCGAGCTCATCGCTTTCTTCCAACTCGGTCAGGGCGTAGGGAATGCCAGTTGAGCGCGAGAACGCGACGTAGGTGTGACCACCCAAGACCCGCGGTTCGTTGATCGGGAAGGGCGCGGTCGCCCATTGCACCGTGAACCAGAAAGGTGCCTCGCTGGCCGTCGGATCCATGATCGCGACCCGATCCAGGCGGCCCACATGGCCCGCTTCTGGCGTGGCAAACTGCGGACGCCGGGTGCGGAAAACGGGCACCAAATCCTCGCCCCCGAGGTGCTCGTGGTCGTAGGTGCCCATCACGCCGCGGAACTGATAACGCTGCATGATGTCGCGAATCAGAGTGGGCCGATCTTCGACCGGCGTGCCGATTCGCCGCGTGAACAAGTTGTCATTCC
>JBDQJC010000121.1:0-4970 GCA_040264055.1 Planctomycetota bacterium | reverse complement strand
GGACGACCCCTTGCGGGGAAACAACCTTCAAGGTCAGGGAGGACGCGCTCATGCGAGGAGCAGCAGTTTACTACAGGGTCTTCGCTTTCTCGACTGCCTCGTCAATCCCGCCGACCATGTAAAAGGCCTGCTCGGGGAGGTCGTCGTGTTTGCCAGCGAGAATCTCTTGGAAGGACCGGACGGTGTCTTCTTTGGAGACGAATCGGCCAGGGGTGCCGGTGAAGGATTCTGCGACGAAGAAGGGCTGCGACAGGAAGCGCTGCAGGCGGCGTGCGCGGTGCACGACCTGCTTGTCTTCGTCGGAGAGTTCTTCGATACCCAGAATCGCGATGATGTCCTTCAGGTCAGCGTAGCGCTGGAGCATGCGCTGTGCCTCGGTGGCAACCGCATAGTGCTCATCGCCGATGACCTGTGGGTCAAGCATGCGCGAGGCCGACTTGAGCGGGTGAACCGCCGGGTAGATACCCAGCTCGGTAATCGCGCGGTCGAGCAGAATGGTCGAGTCCAGGTGAGCGAAGGATGCCACCGGAGCCGGGTCCGTGAAGTCGTCAGCAGGCACGTAGACGGCTTGCATCGAGGTGACCGAACCCTTGGTGGTCGAGGTGATGCGCTCTTGAAGCGCGCCCATCTCCGAGCTCAAGGTCGGCTGATAGCCCACAGCCGAAGGGATGCGACCGAGCAGTGCCGACACTTCCGAGCCCGCTTGCACGAAACGGAAGATGTTGTCGACGAACAGCAGCACATCTTTGCCTTGCACATCGCGGAAGTATTCCGCCATGGTCAAGCCGGACAACGCAACGCGCAAACGAGCTCCGGGAGGCTCGTTCATCTGACCGAACACCAACACCGCGTTGTCGATCACAGCGGCTTTCTCGCCGGATGCAGTCGTGAACTCGGCCTCGGTCATTTCGATCCAGAGGTCCGTTCCTTCGCGGGTGCGCTCACCCACTCCACAGAACACCGAGAAGCCGCCCTTCTCGACCGCCGTGATGCGGATCAGTTCTTGAATCAGAACGGTCTTGCCGACACCAGCACCACCGAACAGACCAATCTTGCCACCCATCGCGAATGGACAGAGCAAGTCGACCACCTTAATGCCGGTTTCGAAGACCTGCGAAACAGCTTCCTGCTCGTCGAACTTCGGCGCCGGGCGGTGAATCGGCCAGGTTTCGGTGACATCCACCGAGCCTTTGATCTTGGCATCGAGTGGCTCGCCGAGCAGGTTGAAGACGCGGCCCGTGGTGCACTCGCCAACCGGCACGCTAATCGGCGCGCCCGTTGCGTTGGCACCCATGCCACGGCGCAAACCGTCCGTCGAGGACATGGCGATACAACGCACCATGTCATCACCGAGGTGCTGAGCGACCTCGAGAGTCAGGTCGTCTTCGCCCTCACGAGGGATCTTAATCGCCTCGTAAATGGCGGGCAGGTCGCCGTCGAAACTCAGGTCGATGACGGGACCGAAGATCTGCTTGATGGATCCTTGGGAGCTCATGGTTCAGGCTATCTAGAGGATCAGAGTGCTTCCGCGCCGGAAACGATCTCGGTGATCTCTGCGGTGATCTTGGCTTGACGCGCTCTGTTGTAGACGCGCGTGATGTCTTTCTTCATATCGCCGGCCGCGTCGGTCGCATTCTTCATGGCGAATCGACGAGAAGCGTATTCGGAAGTGACGGACTCGAGCAATGCGTGGAATACGCGGGTCTCGAGGTAACGAGGAACGAGGCGGCCGAGAAGTTCGGGGCCACCCGGTTCGAGGATTGCGTCGCTGGCCGGGCCTTCTGACTCGGCAGCTGCAATCGGGAGGAAAGGTGCGACCATCGGGTCGTACTTCGCCATCGAAACAAAGCTTGTGAAAGCCAGCTTCAGTTCGGACAACTGCCCGGCGCGGAACGCCGACACCAAGGCATTACTCACCGCTGCGGCCTCGTTAAAGTCGACCGCCTCAAGGTTGACCGTGTCGAAGTAACCTTCGACCTTGTGCTTCATGCGCCGCGCGTGATCCATGCCTTTGCGGCCGATCACGTACAGGCAGAAGGAGCGGCCTTCCGCGCGAAGTCCATCGAGGTAATCCTCGAGGGCGCGTTGAATGTTGGTGTTGTACGCACCACAAAGGCCCCGATCGGAGCCAATGAGCAGGATGCCCACGGGCGCATCCGGATTGGGAGCCGAGAACAGTGGAGCGGCATCGCCGGCTGCTTCTGGTTCGGAAGCCACGGCACTGGAAAGGCCGCGCACGAGTTCTTCGATCTCTTGGGTGTACGGCTTGGCCGACACCGTCTTTTCCTGGAAGCGCCGCAGCTTGGTCGTCGCAACCATCTCCATGGCGCGGGTAATCTTTTGGATGTTCCCGACGCTGGTGATGCGCTGACGAAGGTCGCGAATGTTGGCCACGGCTTAGCTCCTGGGCTTAGACGAACTGTCCTTTGAACTTTTCACCGGCAGCTTGGACTTGGTCGCGGAGCTCATCGGTCCACTTGCACTTCCAACCATCCAGTTGATCCATGACGTCGGCGTGCTCGGCGAGCATGTACTCGGCGAATGCCTCGACGAATGCCGGAGCGCGATCGAGCGCCACGTCATCCAACATGCCCGAGGTGCCGGCATAGATCTGAACGATCTGCGCAGCATTTACGAGCGGCTTGTATTGCCCCTGCTTGAGGATCTCGACAAGGCGAGCACCGCGGTTCAGGGTCGCTTGCGTGGCCGCGTCGAGGTCCGAGCCGAACTGTGCAAAGGCTTCGAGTTCCCGGTACTGCGCCAAGTTGATGCGCAGACCACCTGCGACCTTTTTCATGGCCGGAGTTTGGGCAGCACCGCCCACGCGGGACACCGAGATGCCGACGTTGACAGCCGGGCGCACACCCGAGAAGAACAGGTTGGCTTCGAGGAAGATCTGACCGTCGGTGATCGAAATCACGTTGGTCGGAATGTAAGCCGAAACGTCGCCTTCCTGGGTCTCGATGACCGGCAAGGCGGTAATCGATCCGCCCCCCTTCGAGTACTTCTGTGGGTTCAGCTCGTGCGCGTTGCTCGCGACCTTTGCCGAACGCTCCAACAACCGGCTGTGCAGGTTGAAGACGTCACCCGGGTAAGCCTCGCGGCCCGGCGGACGACGCAGCAGCAACATCACTTGACGGTAGGCATAGGCTTGCTTGGTCAAGTCATCGTAAGCGATCAGCACGTGGCGGCCTTCGTCGCGGAAGCGCTCGGCCATCGCGGTCGCCGAGTAAGGCGACAGGAACTGCATCGAGGCTTCTTCCGATGCCGACGCGTTCACGATGATGGTGTAGGCCATCGCGCCAGCCTCTTCGAGGCGGCGGTGCACATCGACCACCGTTGACTGCTTCTGGCCGACCGCGTTATAAACGCAGAGAACCTGCTCGGGGTTGCTGGGGTCTCCCCCGCCCGAGTTCTTCTGGTTGATGATCGCGTCGATGATCAGCGCGGTCTTGCCAGTCTGGCGGTCGCCAATGATCAATTCGCGCTGACCACGGCCAACCGGGATCATCGCGTCAATCGACTTGATGCCGGTCAGCATCGGTTCGGCGACAGGCTCGCGCTCGACAACTGTCGGCGAAGTCTGTTCGATCGGGCGCAGGTCGGCATCGCTGGTATTGATCGCACCGCGACCATCCATTGGCTTGCCGAGAGCGTCGACCACACGGCCGAGCATCGCGTCACCCGTGGGGACCGAGATAATGCGCCCCGTACTCTTGACGGTGTCGCCCTCTTTCACCGAAGCAGCGTCGCCGAGAAGCACACAACCCACGTTGTCTACTTCTAGGTTGAGGGCCATGCCCATCACGCTACCGGGGAACTCAATGAGCTCGGACATCATGCAGTCGTCAAGACCGTAGACGCGAGCGACACCGTCGCCCACGGAGAGGACTTGACCGACTTTGGCAGTCGAGGCCGAGGCATCAAAGCCTTCGATCTCGCGCTTCAGGACCGAGGTGACTTCGGAAGGATGAAGTTCCATGGGATGGTTGGTTCTTCAGAACTGCGGGGGAACCCTTGCGTCTCAGCCGAGTTCGGCTGCCGCTAGACGTTGGGTGATTTGATCGAGACGGCCCCGGACGGAACCGTCGTAACGAGTACCAGCGAGCGTGACGCGCACGCCGCCCAAAAGTTCAGGCTTGACCTCGCAATGCAGGCTGACCTGCTTGCCAGTTTGATTAGCCAAAGATCGCTCTATGGCTACCACCTGGTTCTCTTCCATGAGAGTCGAACTTTCCAGCACACCGCGCAAGCGGCCCGCTGCTTCGTCCGCAAACTCGAGGAATCCAGCCGGGATCTCAAGGATGAGCCCGATGCGCCGACGACGCTCGAGCGACTCGATGAGACCGCGCACCAAGGGATCGACCCCGTCACCGAGGGCACCCAACATGGCGTTTGCCTTGGGAGCTGAATCGATGCGCGGATCGGGCAACAAGGCGCGGAACTCCGCATCGTCCGCGAGCCGACCGATTGCTTCGATCTGCGCGGAGACGACGTCCAACCGACCACTTTCCGATGCGAGCTCAAAGAGCGCGCGGGCGTAGCGGCGGGCGGCCGAAGAAACGTGCTGTGTAGCCATGATCCGAACTTAGTTCGCGAACTCCTTTTCGAACTCGGTGACCAAGCGAGCTTGGTCTGCGTCCGAAAACTCACGTGAGATGACACGCTCGGCAACTTCGACGGCCAGGACCACGGCCTCGCGGCGCAAGGTTTCACGAGCAGCGGTCAACGCTGCTTCGATTTCCTGACGAGCTCGGCTGCGCTCGCGCTCGGCTTCAGCTTTCGCTGATGCCATGAGTTCTTGCTCTCGTGCCGAAGCACGAGCTTTCGCCTCGGCGACCTGCTTGGCCGCTTCCTGGCGCGCCGCATCCAGGTCTTCCTGGATCGCAGCCTTCATCCGCTCTGTTTCCTCGCGAGCGGCCTCTGCGGCACGCGCAGCTTCGCGCGCGGCGCCTTCTCGCTCTTCGAGG
>JBDQJC010000120.1:0-5015 GCA_040264055.1 Planctomycetota bacterium | reverse complement strand
GTGATCAATGTGAACATGAATGTCGAACCGAAGCGCGAGGTCGGACGCGTTCTGGAAGCGATCCAAGTGAATGATCTGCCGGAGCTACGTGCGCTTTACCCGGGTCTGACTTGGACCTTCGAGGGCAGCCAAGCCGAGATGCGCGAGTCGACTGCGGCGCTATGGAGCGGGTTCACGATCGCGATGGCAATCATGTATTGCTTATTGGCGATTGCCTTCAGCAGCTATTTGCAACCCTTGATCGTGATGATCGCCATCCCGTTTGGCATCGTTGGCGCGGTGCTCGGCCATATGTTGCTGGGCTACGATTTATCGCTGGTCAGCGTGATGGGTCTGATCGCCTTGTCGGGGGTGGTGGTCAACGATTCCTTGATCATGATTGACCACGCCAATCGCAACCGCGGCGATCGCAGTGCCTTCGAAGCGATTCACCGCGCCGGGCTGCGCCGTTTCCGGCCGATCATGCTGACAACCTTGACGACTTTCGGTGGCTTGACGCCGATCATCTTCGAGACCTCGCGGCAGGCCTACACCCTGATTCCAATGGCGATCTCCTTGGGTTTCGGCATCATCTTCTCGACCGCGATCATTCTGCTGTTGGTGCCGTGCCTGTACCTCGTGATCGAAGACAGTAAGAAGCGGGCGGCCGTCCTGATTCCGGTGGCCGAGTAGCGCATCAGCCGGTTGGCCCGGGTACTCGACGCTATCTTGAGGGGATGGATTCGATCGGACGGAAGCGATTGTGGACGTGCGTTGTGCTCGTGGTGAGCATGGGGTGGGGCGTGAGTTTTGCGGCTGCGGCGAGTGCGCCGAGCGCGCAAGACGCAGTCCCCAACGCTCCAGGCTTGGTGCCGAACCCAGTGGGCTACACGCTGGGGTCGGGCGAGTTCGCGCTCAGCGAGCAGAGCCTGATCGAAATGACCACGGCCGAAGCGGCGCCGGCGGCGGAGTTGCTGATGGATGGGGTGCGGCGCGTAACCGCTCGGCATGTGCAGCTGCGTATGGCGCGCATCAGCGAGCAAGATCCAGCGAGCAGCATCCTGCTGGATGTGCGGCCCTTCGATGGGCAGATGGCCGATCGTGCCGAAGCCTATTCGCTGCAGGTGAAGCCGAACCAGGTCACGATTCGCGGCGGCGATGCTGCGGGGCTGGCGATGGGGGTCGCGCGTTTCTTGCAGTTGCTGCGTAGCCCGCTCGACGGCAGCGACCTGCTGTCGATCTCGCGCACGATTCCCTTTACGGTGCCGTGTGTCACGATCATCGATGCGCCCGATACCGAATGGCGCGGCGTCATGATTGATGTCGCGCGTTTCCCGCACAAGATTGCCGATGTACGCGAAGTTGTCGAGCTGGCTTGGTTGACGGGGCTGAATCGCGTGCACCTGCACCTGACCGACGATCAGTACTTCACCTTTCCAAGCAAGGCATTCCCCGAGCTGGCGAGCAAGGGGCGCGATGGCGAGCGGCTGCATTTCACGCGTCATGAGCTGCTGGAGTTGGTCGAGTTTGCGCATGCGCGTGGCGTGGTCTTGGTGCCCGAAATCGACATGCCGGCGCACGCTGGGGTGATGGTGCGCGCGCGTCCGGACCTGTTTGGCACGACCGATCCGAAGACCGGTGAATCGCGCTCGACCGGGATCGTCAACATGGCGAGCGAGCGTGCCTATGAAGCGCTCGATGTGCTGATTGGCGAGGTTTGCGAAGTGTTTTCACGCAGCCCTTACATTCACTTGGGCGCGGATGAAGTGGGCGCTGGGCACCTGCGTGATTTGCCGGAATACGAGGCTTATGTGCGCAAGCACAAGCTGCCGCGCGCGATCAACGGAGATGTCGGCGAGCTGTATTGCCACTTCGTCGCACGGGCCTGCGAGATGGTGCGCAAGCGCGACCGCCGCCCGGTGGTTTGGGAGGGTTTTTCCGGTGCGGGGACCGAGGCCGCGCCGATCCCGAGCGATGTGTTGATCATGGCTTGGAATCTGACTTACCAAACGCCGGATTCGCTGATCAAGAATGGCTTCGAGATCATCAACTGTGGTTGGGATCCGCTGTATGTGGTGCCCGCGCAGTGTTGGGCGGCGACGATTGCGGATGCGCTGGATTGGGAGGTGCGTGAACTGCGCCAGCGCTTAGGCGGTCCGCGCTACACCCTGCCCGCCGAGGCGCCGGTGCTCGGTGCGCAAATGTGCATTTGGGAGCAGCGCCCGGATGCGATCTTGCCGGCCAGTTATGAAATCATGGCTGCGGTTTCCGAGCGCATGTGGAATGCGGAAACCCCGAAAGACGAGGCGGGGCATGTCGCGCGCCGCGCCGCCCTGGATCGTGTGGTGCAGCGCATGCTGCGTCCGCAAGCGATGTTCGAGTTGTCGCGCAGTGGAGCCTCGGAAGCGGGCCTGCCGCGCGAGGTGCCGCGCGATAAGCGGGCGTATTCCTGGAACGCCGCTTGGCCCATTCCGTTGGGAACGGGCAAGCTGCTCGATGTGCACGAGCTGGGCGTGCAAGCGCGCGGTTCGATGGCGCACACCGATGCCGCGCGCATTACCGAAGTGAACCGCGAGTTGTTTGCGCGGGTCGCGCCGCTCGGGCACATCGACACGCGCATTCCGGCCCAGCCGCAGACGGGTTTGGAATGGCTGTCGCGCCGGCATTGGCAACCGTATGCGATCGAGCTGGACGGCGTCATCGAGATTCCGAAGTCGGGGGAGTGGAGCTTCACGGTGCGCGCCAATGACGGCGCAGCCGAGCTGCGTTTGGCGGATAGCGTGGTCGCGATTTCGCGCAGCAATCGACCGGCGCAAGGCGTCGGTAAGCTGAATGCGGGGCTCTATCACTTCCGCATTCGCTTCCATTTTGAGTATGTGCAGAATGAGTTGAACATCCAGGTGCAAGGGCCGGGCATGGACCAGCCAATGGCGTTCGACGATCTGGTCTTGACCGTGACCGAGTACCAAGCGAAGGCAGCAGAAAGCGCGACCTCGACGATTCTGATGGCGGCCTCGAAGCTGTCGTTCCACGACCCCAGCAAAGTGATCGTGCCCAGCTTGGCGACCGGCAAGCCGATCGTGTCGTCCGCTGGCCATCAAGGGCCGCACATTCCCGACAACGCGGTCGATGGCGTGCTGGGCAATGAATCTGGTTGGCATTGCGGCGAGTCACCGGCTTCCTTGACCGTGGACCTGGGCCAAGAGCACCCCGTCAACCGCGTGCAAGTCTTCCCGTATCACGATGGCGGCCGCTACTACCAATACAGCGTCGAGGCTTCGCTGGACGGCAAGCAATGGGCGCAAGTGGTTGACGCTTCGACGAACACCACGCGATCGAGCGCGCAGGGATTCGAACACCGCTTCGCGGTCACGCCGGCGCGCTACCTGCGCTTGACCATGCTCAAGAACAGCGCCAACCCGGGCGTGCACGTCAACGAGTTCCTGGTGTTCGCCGATGGCGCGGCGCCGAGCGTGCAGGAGCAAGAAGCCAAGTCGCCTCCGACGCCGGCCTTTGGTCGTCAGCTCAGCGAAACGGGCATCAAGCATGCCTTTCTGATCACCGGATCCATGACTGCGCTGCTTGATGAAGAATCGCGTGTGGTTTGGAAAGTCGATGCGCGCTCGCGCGATGGTTGGGTGCTTGAGAGCGGGAATCTGCTGATCTCGCACAACGACAATGTGGTGCGGGAATATACGCGCGACGGCAAAGTGGTTTGGAAGTACAAACTCAGCGAGGGCAACAGCGAAATCGGTACGGCTGTGCGCTTAGCGGATGGATACACCATGGTCGTCGAGCGCGGCGTGCGCCCGCAGATTGTCGAGGTGGGGCCGAAGGGCGAGGTACGCGTGCGCGTGCCGCTGCAGCCTGATACTGACAACGCACACATGCAAACACGCATGGCACGCAAGCTGCCGAATGGCAACTATCTGGTACCGCACCTGCTCGCCTTTGCGGTCAAGGAGTACCAGCCGGATGGCAAGGTCGTGCGCACGATTCGCACCGACTTGGAAGAGCTCGGCGGTCGCGAAAAGCGTAACTGGCCTTTCACCGCGATCCGCTTGGCGAATGGCAATACGCTCGTCAACCTGACCAATGGCAACAAGACGGTTGAGTTCGACGCCGAAGGCAAGGTCGTTTGGCGCGTCGACAACAGTCACGTCGATGGTCGCTTCGCCGACCCTTGCGGCGGGCAGCGCCTCGCGAATGGCAACACCGTGATTTGCGCCTATGGCCAACGTGATCCCGAAATGGCCAAGATCTTCGAAATCACACGCGACAAGAAGGTGGTGTGGGAATACATCAATCCGGATCTCGCGGGCATCCACGAAGTGCATGTTGTGCGTACGAACTCAAGGCCGGTGAAATCGCCTTCGTTGAAGTAGGCAAGCTGCATCATGAAGAATCAAGAAATCGGCACCTCGCGTTCATTGATTGCGCTCGGGGCATTGCTCTTTCTGCTTGGGCTTTTGTCCGGCTTCGCGATTCCCGCAATGACCAATGCTCGCATGGGATTGTCGAGCCACCTCGAGGGTGTCATGAACGGAATGTTCCTGATGGTGGTTGGCCTTGCCTGGGCCCATTTGCGACTCGCGCCGCGCGCGCTTCTGATTACCTATGGATGCCTGGTCTACGGCAGCTTCGCGAACTGGGCCTGCGTTCAGCTCGCGGCAATCTTCGGGACGAGCGAGATGACACCGATCGCCGGGAAGGGGCATACCGGGTCGGCTTGGCAAGAGAGTCTTGTCAGTGCCGGGCTGGTTTCGGTGGGGATCACCATGCTGATCGCAGGCGTTCTGCTCGTCGTCGGTTTTTGGCGTGCGCAAAAGGGCTCGCCAAACGAATCACCCCACGGCTCGCTCTAAACGAAGCCGTGGGGTGAGTTGGCTGTGGCGTCGTGCCTAGCCTTCCGATTCCACGTGCTCCAGGCCGCAGTAGCACGAGGCGAGCGGCTCGACATCGGCGCGTGCCCAAGCGGCGGTGACGCGTGGTAGTAGCGCGTCGGCTTCGGCGGTTTTGCCTTGGGCGCGTAATGC
>JBDQJC010000119.1:0-5073 GCA_040264055.1 Planctomycetota bacterium | reverse complement strand
TCGAAGATCAGAATCGAGACGGCGGCGTCGATACCTGGGAAACCGATCCAAACGTCAGCGCTGACGAAGCTCTCGCCTTCTATGTTCGTGATCTCGTCCCAGGCCAGAGAGTACGCTTCGAAGTCTACAACGCCGTGCCACTACAGAATGTCGTCCC
This sequence comes from Planctomycetota bacterium, assembly GCA_040264055.1. Lineage (GTDB taxonomy): Bacteria > Planctomycetota > UBA1135 > UBA1135 > UBA1135. The sequence continues at coordinate 4,916 of JBDQJC010000119.1, read as the reverse complement.
GGCGTATTCGCTCCGTGGCCCCGGCCCGACAGCAACTACGCTCGGCCTCGCTGTGGATTTGACCATGCCGATTACCGTGCTGTCTGCGTCGCTTTCTGATCGAGATGGTCGAGTCTCGGCGGTAGGTCCACGCGTACCAGCAGGCGTTGCACTGGGCATTCCGATTTGGCTCCAGGCGGTCGAGATTCCACTCAGCTCGACACTGCCCCCGAGGAAGTCGAACTCGATTCTGCTTCCAATCGGCGCGAACTAATCCTGAAAGGTGCTCTCCCCCATCATCTTCATTGGATGGATCTCTTGGGGGATTTCGTTTTTCGAGTAATCGCGTTGCCTGGCGCTCAGCCAAGCTCGAAATCAACCTTGTGTCGATTTCGAATGGTGACTGAGCATGTGTGCGCGCAGTACTACGCACTTCACAGGGATTCAGAACCGCACCGACCCAAAGGGGCCAGGTTCGCAAAATGCGATCGGTAAGCTTTTACGTATGGAGCGGGCGACCGGACTCGAACCGGCGACATTCAGCTTGGGAAGCTGACACTCTACCAACTGAGTTACGCCCGCTCAGGCGCCGTTGGCGGACGGAATGATAGCACCGACTTAGAATGTCCGGTATGCGCTTCGGCTTGCTCGCGGCTGCTTTTGCAGCGCCCTTCCTAACACTCGCTTGCGCCGCGGATCCCGAGCCACTGATGGATCCGCCGGTTGTGCTCGCGCTCGGGAACGCCGAGGGCGCACCCGCCGAATCCGTGCTCTACGCGACGATTCGCGCCCGCGATGGCCAGATCGACGAAGCCGTTCCCTACGGGGTCGGCACCAGCGAAGAAGTGCGCTTTGGTTCCGCGACCGTGCGCCTTGCGCCGGCCGCGCTCGATGTGCTCAGCACCATCGAACACTTCGTTTTTCCTTGGCTCGATCTGCACAAGACCCAACCCGCCGATTCCGGCGACGTGCTCGCCAAACTCGAGACCGCACTCGCGGCCACGCCCGCCCAAGACCTTCTGGTCTACGTGCACGGCGCCAAGGTGGCCTTCCACCTACCCATCTCACGCGCCGCAGAACTGCAGCACTTTGGCGGCCGACGCTTCGCGACCATTGCCTTCGATTGGCCAACGCACAGCAACATCTTCGCCTACGCATTCGGTCCCGATCGCCAGCGCGCCATCGACGCAGCTCACCCCCTCGCACAACTGCTCGACTGGCTGGCCGAACACACAACCGCCGAACGCATTCACGTGCTTGCCTATAGCGCGGGCTGCGAAACCGCCACCCTGGGCCTTGCCGAACTGCGCGCGCAGTATCCAGAGTTAAGTGCAATCGAACTGCGCCAGAAGTTGCGCATCGCCAACACCGTCTTTGCCTGCGGTGATGTCGAGGTCGATCAGTTCATCCAAAACCTACCCGCCATCCACGAGCTCGCAGGTCGCGTAACCGTCCTCGTCTCCGATCACGACACGGCGCTGCTTTCCGCCGAGCGCTGGATGGGCGGCCGCAAGCGCCTCGGCGACGAGCAATCGGAAGCCGAACTCCTCGAGCAAACCGCCACCTTGACCCTGCCGCGCTTTCAGATGATCGACGTCTCGCTCGGCAGTGCCGCGCGCGGCTTTGACATCGATGGACACCACTACTGGTACCGCCACCCCTGGGTGTCGGCCGACCTGCTGATGCTGCTCCTCACCGACCGTGACGCTGGCGAACGCGGGCTCGCGCGCGGACCATGGCACCAGGTTTGGATGCTCCCCGCTGACTACCCGAGCCGACTGCGCAACGCCGCGCAGGCACTCAACATTCCGGTGCAGCTAGAAAGCAAGCCCGAGTAGGACTTCGGATATGGGGTAAACTGAAGCTTGGCCGGGATTGTCCCGGCTCCATGCTTTTGCGCGCTGTCCCTTCCCTCCTTGCTCTCGCCGTCACTGGCGCCGCTGCCCTTCCGGCCCTCGCCCAACAAGCCCGCGAGCCGCAGCTGGTCGTGACCGGTACAGTCGGTGCGCCCGATGGCATCAGCCTGGCCTCCGAGAACGACGACCTGTCCGCCCTGCTTTTTCGCGATAGCGGCAACCACACGATTTGGCTGCGCACTTCCGATGGGCGCGGTCTCAGCTGGAGTGCCCCGATCCGCTTGGACGACGACGCGACCGGTGCTCCGAAATCGAGTGCCAGCCATTCCCTGGTCGTTGACGGCATGCGACTTTACGCAGCTTGGCTCGACGAGCGCAACGGCGCTAACGACGACCTCTACTTCACGGCCTCACTCGACGGTGGCACGACTTGGAGCGCCGCCAACATTCGTCTCGACGATTCCGCCAGCGCCGGAGCACGCGATGTCAAAGACTTCCGCATCGCCTCGAGCGGCAACGATGTGGTTGCCCTCCTCTCGATCGAAGACACCATCGAAGAGCTGTACCTGACTTGGTCGAATGACGGCGGTGCTACCTGGGAAGACGCGGTCGAAGTCAGCAGCCACAACGGCGTCGGCGATATCGATGACATCGCTTTGGCCGCGAGCGCCGACCGCGCCTACATCGCTTGGCGCGACAACTTCACGAACGGCGTTGACGACAGCGTCTGGTTCGCCGCCTTCGATTTGAAGAACGGCAACTTCGTGGCTCAAGACCTTGCGATCAGCCCAAATATGGTCGCAGCTGGCGGCGACGCCGACAACGAGATCGAAATCGCGGTCGACGATTCGCATATCGCCGTGCTCTTCCACGCCGACAATTTGGGCACCACCGCCGAGCAAGTGCGCGTCAACCTATCGAGCGACTTGGGCACTACCTGGCTCGGTGATCAGCAGGTCGGTCAGTACAACAACGTCATCGCCGGACACGACGCCGACAACGGCAAGGTTCTTGTCGAAGATGGACGCGTCGCCATTGCCTGGCATGACGACCGCAGCGCGGCCCTGCAGATTTACACGGCCATCGGCGACATCGCCACCGGAGTCTTCGCGCCCGACCACCTCTGTTCCGACGGCACCACCGGCGTTGGCCCGCCCCACCTGGCCGGCGAGTTTTCGGGCGAAACGCTCGCTGTCGCATGGAACCAATACAACGGACGCGTTGCCAAAGCGTGCAGCTATCGCAACGATGCCTGGGGTTCGTCTTTCCTCCTCTCGGACAACCCTGGCGATGTGCGCAATGTGCGCTTGGCGTGGAATGACCTCTATGACAACTTCCTCGCCGCGTACATCTCCAATGATGTGCTCGACGATGAAGTCTTCGCCGGCGGTTTCCGCAATCAACAAGTCGCGGGCAGTCTGACCGCAGGCGCAGCCGCCACTCTCACCGTCAGCGGTTTCGAAGCGAATGTAGACTTCCGCGTGGTTGCCTCCGGCGCCACCGGAAAGGTACGCATTCCCGATGGCCGCAACATCGGCCTCGCCTTCGACAACTTCCTCGACACTACGCGCAAGCTTGGCGTGTTGCGCAGCACCACCGACGCGCTTGGCAACGGCAGCACATCCCCAATCGTCGTTCCCGCCGGCCTTGCCGGATCGCAGCTCTACTTGCTCGCGGTCAGCTTCAAGAACAACGGCGACTTCGGTGATCTCAGCGACGTCTTGCCAACGCTCGTCAATTAGGATCCATGCACATGTCCAGCGCAGCGCCCACCCTTCGTACTTTGCTTGTTTCGATGGGGCTCGCCCTGCTCTGCTCATGCGCCCCTGAGTCGAGCCACACAAAGGCAAAAAATGGCGCCACATCCCAAGCATGGCAAGCGGTCGCCGTCGAACGCTGGGGTGCCGAGGGATTTGAAACCACTGAGCTTGCACTTCCGCAGCAAGTCGCCGGTGCGCTTGCCGCAAACAGAGTGCCCATGCAAGCACCGAGCGCGCTGCGTATCCCGCTGACGATCGACGGCTACCCGACAACCCTTGAGTTGCAGCAGCATTCCGTCCGCAGCGAAGAGTTCGCTGCGCAAACTTGGGACGACGCTCGCGGCTACACCCCCGCCGCAGGCGAGCACTCCCCCGCCGCGCCCCTGACCTACCGCGGCAGCGCTGCCGGCATGCCCGACCTCACGGTGCTGGCTGCGATTACCAGCCGTGGCTTCCGGGCGCTGATCATCCCGGCCGTCGGCGAGCCTCTGCGATTGATGTCCGCGCGTGAAGTCGACGAGCGCGCCCCATCCACGACCTACTTGCTTGGGCCTGCGCAAACTCTCGACGCGGTTGACTTGCACTGCGAAGCGCTTGAGCCTGAGTTTGCCGAGGACCTGGAACAACCGGGAGGTCAACCCAATCACGGCAACACACCCCCGCCGCGTGGAGGCATGACTCCGCCGATACAGCCCGATTGCGTCAGCCGCGGCCACATCGCCTTCGACTGCGACTACCAGTACTACCTCGCCTTCGGCGCCAGCGTTCCCAACACCATTGCGCGCGCCGAGTCGCACTTAAACGAAGTCGATTACCACTATGCCCGCGATGTGCGCATCACGATGCCGATGTCTCACATCATCGTGCGCACCACGCAGTTCTATTTTCCGGTCGACGGCGGCGATCTGCTCAACCTGTTCGGCAACGAATGGAACGCCAACCTGGGCCACATCAACCGCGACCTCGCGCACATGCTGACCAACAAGTCGGGCATTCAGTACGGCGGCCTAGCATGGGTCGGCACGGTCTGCACCAGCTTGGCGTACGCCTGGAGCTTGGATAGTGCCGGCATCGTCAGCCACGAGACCGGCCACAACTGGGGCAGCGGACACTGCCACGACACCAGCCCCTGCAACAACATGTGCGGCGCTTGCCTGTACATCGCGCCGAACACGCGCAACATCATCAGCAACTTCCGCGACAGCCGATGGTGCCTCGATGAAGTGGCCTACCGCAGCCCGGTGCCGCCCTATACCTCGGTCGCCGACACCGCAACTTTCTTGGCAAGCGAGTTACTCGATGGCCCGGTGTTGATCGACCC
>JBDQJC010000118.1:0-5342 GCA_040264055.1 Planctomycetota bacterium | reverse complement strand
TCGTATCGCTCGCTCAGGAGGTCGTCTGATGCACATCAAGACTGGAGACGAAGTGGTCGTCATCGCTGGCAACCACACTGGCAAGCGCGGCAAAGTGCTGCGCATTCAGAAGAAGGAAGACCGTGTGTTTATCGAGGGCGTCAACGTCCGCGAGAAGGCACTTGCGCGCACGCAGCAAAGCCCTCAGGGCGGCACCATCGAGCGCGAATTCCCGATCCACATTTCGAACGTACTGCTCTGGAGCGAAAAAGCAAAGAAGGGCGTACGCACTCGCATGGAGGGCACCGGCCGCGACAAAGTCCGCGTCGGCGTCCCTTGTGGAACCAAGTTTGACTAGTTCCATAGGTACGATGACACGACTCGCCGAGATTTACGCTAAGGACGTTGCTCCAAAACTTCAGGAGCAGTTCCAGTACAAGAACAAGCACCAGTTGCCTGCGGTCAAGAAGATCGTGGTCAGCATGGGCGTCGAAGGCGCGGTCGAAAGCCGCACCAAAGTCGACTCGGCTGCTCGCGACTTGACGATGATCACCGGCCAAAAAGCCGTGATCACGAAGGCGCGCAAGTCGATTGCAGGTTTCCGACTCCGGGAAGGCATGCCGATTGGTTGCATGACGACCTTGCGCCGCGACCGCATGTACGAATTCCTCGACCGCTTGATCTCGGTCGTGTTCCCACGAATCCGCGACTTCCGCGGGCTCAAGGACAACTTTGACGGCCGTGGCAACTTCAGTGTCGGCCTCAACGAGCAGTCGCTCTTCCCCGAGATTGATCTCGATCGGGTCGAGCACACGCAGGGCATGAACATCACGATTGTGACGTCCGCCAAGACCGACGAAGAAGGGCGCGCATTGCTGAGCGGATTCGGCATGCCTTTCCGTCACCCCGGTACCACCGAGGAGAACTAGAGATGGCCAAAACGAGCGCAATCCACCGCGAGAAAAAGCGCCAGATTCTGGTCGCGCGCCACGCAGGGCGCCGCGCCGAGTTGGTGAAGGTAATCAAGGACCCAGAAGCCTCGCTCGAGGACAAGGCCGAGGCGTACAAGCGTCTCCGTCTGATGCCGCGCGATGCTAGTCCGGTGCGCCTGCACAACCGCTGCTCTCTTACCGGTCGTCCGAAGGCCTACTACCGCAAGTTCGGCATTTCGCGACTCGTGTTCCGCCGCCTTGCTCACGCTGGCCACCTTCCTGGTGTCCGCAAGTCCTCCTGGTAATCGAGAGGAATCGAATCATGACTATGACCGACCCCATCGCGGATCTGCTCACCCGAGTGCGTAACGGCCTCCAGGTGCGAAAGCGGTTCGTCGAGGTTCCGTCCTCCAGTATCAAGAGCAACATTGCTCTGGTGCTCAAGGACGAGGGCTACCTCTCGGATGTTGAGAGCATCCAAGACGCGCGCGGCTTTCCGGCCTTGCGTTTGTCGCTGAAGTACGACGTGGACGGAGTTCCCGTGATTCGCGAGATCAAGCGGATTTCGACTCCTGGTCGTCGTGTCTACGCCGATTCCACGCACGCACCCAAGGTGCGCGGTGGACTTGGTATTTCCATTCTGACCACCTCCAAGGGCGTCATGAGCGGTCGCAAGGCCGCCGAGGCCGGAGTGGGGGGCGAAGTCCTCTGCACCGTCTTCTAAGGAGATCGGAGAGAGCACATGTCTCGCATCGGTAACACACCAGTCGAACTCCCCTCGGGAGTAGAAGTGAAAGTTGCACCATCCCAGGTGTCCGTGAAGGGCCCAAAGGGTGAGTTGAGCTTTCCGCTCTTCCCCGAGATCGCGGTTGCGGTCGAGGATGGAACCGTCAACATTGCCCAGTCGGGCTCTGGTGGCTCGGCAAAGGCATCGGCCTTGCATGGCCTGGTTCGAGCCCACATCCAAAACATGGTGCTTGGCGTCACCGAGGGCTACTCCAAGTCGCTCGAGATCGTCGGTACTGGTTGGAACGTGAAAGCGAAAGGTCAAGGGATCGAGATGCAGATTGGTTTCTGCCACTTGGTCGAATGCACACCTCCCGAAGGTGTGACGGTCGAATGTCCTACGCAGACCGAGATTTTGGTTAAGGGCATCGACAAGCAGAAGGTCGGACAGTTCGCGGCCAACATCCGCCGCGTGCGGCCACCTGAGCCCTACAAGGGCAAGGGTATCCGCTACAAAGGCGAAGAAGTGCGTCGTAAGGCCGGCAAGTCGCTCGGTTAATCGGAAGCGAAAAGATGGATCACCTGCAGCAGAAGAGGAAATGGAAGCGCCGCGTGCGCAAGCAGATGGGCGTTCGTCGCCGACTGCGCGCGGCTTCCGAACGTCCGCGTCTCAGCGTTCACCGCTCGACCAAGAACATCTCGGTGCAACTCATCGACGATGCCGACGGTCGTACGGTCGCTGCCGCGAGCACGCTCGAAACCGATTTGCGTGGCCAGATGGCCGGCAAGTCCAAGGTCGAGCAAGCCGCGCTGATCGGCGCAACGATTGCCGAGCGGGCCAAAGCGGCCGGCGTCGAGCAAGTTGCCTTCGATCGTGGCTACTACCCGTATCACGGGCGCGTCAAAGTGCTCGCCGAAGCCGCCCGGGAAGGCGGTCTCCAGTTCTAGCCCGAAGGCTGTTCTCATGGGCAAACAGAATTACCAGTTCCTGGATCGCACTTCCGCCGACGCGCTCGGCGAACTCAAGGAAGAGCGAGTCAAAGTCAACCGTTCGGCGAAAGTCGTCAAGGGTGGCCGCCGCTTCGCCTTCTCGGCGTTGACCGTGGTCGGCAACCAAGATGGCGTGGTCGGCTTCGGCTTCGGCAAAGCGAAGGAAATCCCTGCTGCGATGCAGAAGGCCTTCAAAGATGGTCGCAAGCATCTCATTCGCGTGCCGCGCGTCGGCACGACGATTCCGCACGAGGTCGAGGGCCGTTACTGCTCTTCCCACGTGCGTTTGATTCCGGCTGCAGCCGGTACCGGCATCATTGCTGGCGGTACGGTACGCGCCGTTCTCGAACTGGCCGGGGTGAAGGATGTTCTTTCGAAGTCCTTTGGCTCGACCAACCCAATGAACCTGGTGAAGGCCACGATGGACGGCCTCGCTCAGTTGCGGACCAAAGAGCAGATTGCTGAGGTCCGCGGGGTGGAACTCTAATGCAGATTCACGACGTTACTGCCAAAGGGGTCAAGCACAAGGCACGCAAGCGTGTCGGTCGCGGCCAAGGCTCCGGCACCGGCAAGACTGCCGGTCGCGGTCACAAAGGGCAGCGTTCGCGCTCGGGTGACCATCCGCGTCTCGGCTTCGAAGGTGGCCAGATGCCTCTTTACCGTCGCATTCCGAAGCGTGGCTTCACCAATGCACGGTTCAAGAAGCACTACACCTTGGTCAACGTGGAAGCGCTCGACGTTTTCGAGGCCGGCACCGAGGTCACTCTCGATGCTGTGCTGGATGCGGGTCTGTCACGCAAGACCGGTGACTTGCTCAAAGTTCTCGGCAACGGCGACGTCTCGAAGTCGTTGACTGTCAAGGCGCACAAGTTCTCCGCTACGGCTCAATCGAAGATTGAAGCTGCAGGCGGCAAAGCCGAAATCATCGGTTAAGCGAACGGCAATGATCCAGGCCCTGAACGTTCTCCGTATCCCTGAGCTGCGCAAGCGCATTGGTACTACCTTTGCCTTGCTGGCTGTTTACCGGCTCGGCTTCCAGATCCCACTTCCGGGTCTGAACCTAGCCGCAATTCAGGAAGCGGCGGACAAAGTCGCGGGCAGTCAGCTCGGTGGCTTGTTTGGCATCATGAACGCCTTCACCGGGGCGGGTATCGGCAGTGCCGTACTCTTCTCGTTGGGCGTGATGCCGTATATCTCGGCCTCGATTATTTTCAGCCTTCTGGTCAAGGTCGTGCCGCAGCTCGAAGCTCTCTCAAAAGAGGGCGCGGCCGGGCAGCGCAAGATCAGCCAGTACACCCGACTGGCAACGATTCCGATCTGTTTGTTGCAAGCGATCTTCGTCTTGGTCGGTGTGATCTACAACCCAGACTTCGGTCTGATGCCAGGAGGGGCGTCCTTCCTGTACAGCATGACGATCGTGCTCGCTTTGACGGCGGGTACCGTATTCATCATGTGGCTCGGCGAGCAAATCACCGAGCACGGAATCGGCAACGGAATCTCGATCATCATTATGTGTGGCATCATTTCGAGCATGCCGGGCGCAATGAGTCAAACGCTGACGGTCGCGGAAAACCCGCACCAATTGGTGGTCACGCTTTCCGCGATGTGGATTGCCACGGTGTTGGTCGTGGTTTACATCACCCGAGGTCAACGCCGCATCCCGATTCACCAAGCCAAGCTGATGCGTGGCCGCAAGGTAATGGGGGGCAGCAAGCACTACTTGCCGTTGCGCGTCAACCAAGCGGGCGTCATGCCGATCATCTTTGCCGGCGCATTGTTCATCGTTCCAAGCGTGATCGGTTCGCTGCCTGGCATGGGCTGGTTTGGCCAAGCCTTCCGTCAAGACGGTTTCCTGTACTTGGCGCTGTACACCAGCCTGATTTTCTTCTTCTCCTTCTTCTGGGTTCGCCTGATGTTCCAACCATCCGAGATTGCGAACAACCTGAAGGAGCACGGATCGTTCGTTCCGGGTATCCGTCCCGGCAAAGCGACCGCGGATTACTTGGACTTCGTCCTCAACCGCGTCACTTTGGCTGGTTCGGCCTTCCTCGCTGTGATCGCCGTCATTCCGACGATCGTGACCGCGAACCTGAACGTTCTGCCGATGGTCGCCTACTTCCTTGGTGGCACATCCATCCTGATTGTGGTCGGCGTGGCACTGGACTTGGTTGACAAGCTCAACAGTCACCTGCTGATGCGCAACTACGAAGGCTTCATGAAGGGCGGCGGCTCGGGCTGGGCCCAGCGCCGCAAGTAATCATGATTGCGATTCTTCTCGGACCTCCCGGTGTCGGCAAAGGCACGCAGGCCTCGCTCGCAGCGCAGACCCATGGTTGGCAGCACTTGTCCACCGGCGATCTGCTGCGCGAAGAGGTTGCGCAGGGAACCGAACTTGGCAAACAAGCCGACGAGTTCATGAGCCGTGGCGATCTGGTCCCGGATCAGCTCATGCTCGAGATGGTCGCAGGCCGAATTGCCCAGGTCAAAGAGGACGAAGTCCTGCTTTTGGACGGTTTTCCGCGGACTTTGCCCCAAGCGGAAGCACTTGCTGCAAAGGCGGCTAGCGGTGCTGTACGGCTGTCGCTATACTTCACGGCTCCCGATTCGGTTCTGACTGCTCGATTGATGGGCAGAGGCCGTGCGGATGACACCGAGGAAGTGATTTCTCATCGTCTCACGGTTTACCGCGAGACGACTGCTCCGCTCGAAAGGTAC
>JBDQJC010000117.1:0-5366 GCA_040264055.1 Planctomycetota bacterium | reverse complement strand
GCGCAGGGCGCGCGCGCGACCGCGCTGCCTTTCGCCCGAGCCGAAGCCAACCGGATGGTGCAACAGGCCGAAAGCGATTACACCGTGATCGTCAGCGAAGCCCAAGGTTGGGCCGACGCCTTCCGCGCGCTCGCCAGCAATATGCAGACCCATCGCGCGGTCGGCATGCAGCGACTTTGGATGCAGAGCGTCGAGCGCCTGCTGGCCGCGAGTCAGGTCATGGTCTTACCGCGGCTCCCGGCCGGAACGACCGCGCCGTTGTATCTGCCTGAATAGGCGATACTTAGCGCGTGAGAAACTCGTGAGGTTTGGATCTGCGCTAGGCCATAGAGTAGAAGGGACATGTTCACCTGGATGAAACTCCGTCCCCTCGCTCTCCTTGGCGCCCTGGCGCTCGCGGGAGTTGCGCCAGCTCAAACCGACCGTTCCGGCTGGCACGCTGAGCTTTCCACCTTGGCCCATGGCGTGCGCGGTGTCGTCACCGTGGTCGACAGCGACACCATTCGCATCGACAACTTCTACTACGACGGCCAGGGCATTGATGTGCGCATCTACCTGGCAACGGCCGACACGCAGGCCGCGTTCACGAATGGACTCTCGGTCGGACCGGACTTGGTCGGCGCGCCTTACATCAACGCTTCGCTGATGATGGACTTGCCGGCCGGCGAAGCCACCGAGGACTACAAAGCGGTATCGGTTTGGTGCGTCGCCGCCAACGCGAACTTTGGCTCGGGCACATTTGAGCACCCACGCACCGGTTGGCAGGCCGACCTCGTGACGAAAGCGCACGCGGTCGACGGCATCGTGACGATCGTCGACCACAATACGATTCGGCTCGACGAGTTTGATTACGACGGCCTCGGCGTCGAGGTCTATGTGATCTTGGCGGAAGAAAATACCAACGCTTCGATCGCGAATGGCCTACGCGTCAGCCCGGATCTTTTTGGCACGGCCTACAACAACGCGACTCTGAGCTTTGACTTGCCGGCCGGCGAAACGGTCGATGGCTATGACGCCGTCAGTGTGTGGTGCGAAGCCGCCGGTCAGAACTTCGGCTCGGGGACATTCGCTTCCGTCTTTGAAGTGGATGTCGGCACCATGCGCGCCGGCACCCCTGCGGTGTTTCAGTTCTCGGGGGCAACGGCGGATCGGCCCATCTTGACGGCCTACTCGCTGGCCGGTGCCGGCCCGACCAACACCGCGATTGGTATGGTCAGCTTGAGTCAACCGATTCGACGCTTGCCGAACACGATTGCTACCTACAACGGAGGCGGCTTCTTGAGTGTGCCGGTGCCTAGCGGCACCAGCGGCACGTCGATTTGGATACAAGCCTATGACACGGGCAGCGCGCGTTTGTCGAATGGCTTGATGCGTGTCATTCAGTAAGACCGCCCCACGCACCCGCGCGCAGGCTAGCGCGCCGCCACGGCGGCACCGACTTCCTGTAAGTCTGTGCCGCTTGGCTTTTGATAGACGCGCAAACCAAACTCGGGCAGCACGGCGAGCAGGTGATCAAAAATGTCACCCATGATGCCTTCGTAGTGCACCCAGCGCTGCTCCTTCGAGAAGACATAGACCTCGATCGGCACGCCTTCCGGACCACTTGCAAGTTGGCGCACCAAGAAGGTCATCGACTCGCTGATCTGCGGGTGATTCTTGAGATAGGCCTGCACATAAGCGCGGAAGGTGCCGAGGTTGGTCAAGCGCCGCCCATTGACCAGGCTGCTTTCGTCAATCTTCTTTTCTTGATTCCAGCCTTGCACCTCGGCGACTTTCGCGTCGAGATAGGACTGGATGTACTGCACCTTCTTTAAGCGCGCAAGCAGATCGTCGTCCAGAAAGTGCACCGTGTTCATATCGATCGCGACCGAGCGCTTGATGCGTCGCCCGCCCGATTCCGACATGCCGCGCCAGTTCTTGAAACCGCCGGTGACCATCGCCGGGGTCGGCACCGTGACGATGGTCTTATCCCAATTCTGCACTTTGACGGCGTGCAGCGTGACTTCCAAAACATCGCCGTCCGCGCCGTAAGCCGGCACTTCAATCCAATCGCCTTTGCGCACCAAATCGTCGCGCGTCAATTGAATGCTGGCGACAAAGCCCAGAATCGAATCCTTGAAGACCAGCAGCAAGATGGTCATGACCGCGCCCAAGCCAGTCAGCAGGCTGGTCGGGTCTTTGCCAAGTAAGTGTGCGACAAACAGGATGCCGGCAACCAGCCACAGCAAGATCTTGCCGAGCTGGAAGTAGCTGCGCATCGCCGTGGTGTCGGTGGTTTCATCCGACTCGAGCACCGCGCGAATGGCGTCGAGTAGCGCGCTGACCACGCGGCCAGCGACCAGAATCATGTACGCAAGCGCGAGCCGTTGCGTCAGAACCTCGGAATCGTCCGACACGGGAACAAAGAGACCGGCGAGGCCATACACCACGAGTGCAGGCGCGAGCCCAGCAAGGCGGGTGAAGACTTTGTGCTCGATCAGCAAGTCATCCCATTTGACTTCCGTCTTGGCTGCAAGCTTGCGCGTCGTGCCGACCAGCACACGGTGCGCTATGAAATGCGCCGTGATTGCGGCCACCACGACAATCGCCAAATTGGCGAAGAAGTCGCCACCCGTGAATGCTTGGGTGAACTCTGTCGCACGGTCCCACATCGAAGGCTCTTCGGAACCCGAAGCGCCGGGCGCTTGGCTAAACAGCAGCATCGGGGCACATCCCTTTGTAGCGACAGAAGCGGCAGCCTTCGGGGGCGCCATCTGCCGGCCAATTATTCATCATCAAGTCATCGACATCCGGGTCGTAGTGCACGTCCATCATTTCGCGGAGCGACATGGACATGCGGTCCTGCGCTTCGGACAGCTTCTCGATTTCAACCGGGATCGTCTGCACGTTTTCTTCGCCGAGGTAGGCGGCGTAAAGCACGATGTCTTCCGGGTCCGTCTGCCATTTCTCGCAGGCATACAGCGCATAGGTATGCAGCTGAAAGATGTCGTCTTCGCGCGGCTTGCCGGTCTTCCAGTCCCAAATGTGCACCTTCTCGTCGACCCGATAGGCGAAGTCAGGCACCGCGTAGACCTTGGTGCCAAGGAACTGGTAGGTGTCGAGCGTTTCGACCGACAGCCAGTCCTCAGCGGGAACATCGCGCACGGGTGCAAGCTGAGGCGACTCGCAAAAGAACTTGGTCGCGACCTCGATCAAGTTACGCGATAGCGCGGTGCGCTCGGCCTTGATATCGAACTTGTAGTGGTGCTCGAAGAGGTGCGTCGACTTGTTCGGCCGCTCTTGCCAAGCATCGGTCGAGGACTGCCGCCAGCCCACGCGAAACAGGTTGACCGCCTCTTCCATCAACTCGGCGGCGTTCATGACGCTGCCCGCGCGCTTGAGTTCAAACCAGCGCTCGATCGCGCGGTGGATCACATCGCCGGTGAAGGCCGGCAGTGAGGTCAGGTTCTTGTGAACCATGGTCTGGAACTTCTCGCCGCGCGGACGCTCGGTCCACCAACCCCACGAGGCGTAACGCGAATACCAGTATTCGCGCTTACAGCGTTCGAACTCTTTGGCTCGACTCGCCGACCAGGAAAGCTCACATTTCAGATCGGTCGCAGCCATGCGTGGATTCTATCCGCACCGTGCCGGCCGCTTCCAGCCGCGGCGCGAATCTACCCTCCGTAGGCCTGCGTGGGTATCGGCAAACGGCGCGTGGGAAGTACAAGCGCCGCGCGATGGCCATCGGGATCGCGTGCGACACCCAGGGGGAAATGATCCATCCAGAAAAGCGCGTCGAAAGCCCGCCAAAGAAGAGCAGCGGCGGAACGACGGCAACCATCCAGCGCAGCGCGCCTTGCATCAGGTCAGCGCGCCGACTGAGAGCAAGAGGAAGCATTGCGGCGAAGCAAATCGATCCCCAGATGGCTGCATCGCTGTACCAATCGGAAGCGAGAATTCCGAGCGGAAGCCAGGGGAAGAGCAGGAGGACCGCCGCAAGGCTGATTCGCCAGGCGCGCGCACGCCAGCTTGTCGCCGCAGAAGATGACCACCAGAACAACAAGCCGGCGGGAATGATCGGAAAGCTCAACTCCAGATCTTCCCAGTGGTTGTGCGCGATCAACAGCACGAGCGCAGACGTTCCAAGTGTGACGCACCCGGCCCAGCCCAGATAGGCGCGAAAGTGGCGCGGGCTCATGCCGGGCAAGAACGGCAGAGCAAGCCATGTCAGGAGCACAAGCCAAGTTGCAATCGTCAGGAGCTCGTTGATGAACCCGTTGTCAAACAACTTGAAGCCGTACCACTCCCAACCGGAATCACGGCCAAGGTAGAACCCAAGCGAGTGATACCACTCGTCGCCCCACTGCATAACGCGCTCGCCGGTGTAAGCATCCGGATAGGTAATCGTGCCGTCAGCATGATGCGTGATCAGGCCGTCGGGGTAGGGCGTCGGCGTGGTGGGGCCATCGCCTGATTGCTGAAATCGTTCTGCACTCACGCGGTCTGGAGGGTGGCTGGGTCAAGCGGCTTCCGCCTCTGACGAAGACACGCCGCGACCCAGATCCATGAGGCCGGAATTGAGACGGGAACAAAAAGGACCACCCAGTGCCAAGAGTCCTGGTCGAGGAATCCGGCCCAGTTCAGCAAGTACACCCCAAGCACGGGAAGCAACAGCAGCGGGATGATTCTGTGCGCGAGCCCTCGCAACTTGTTTGGCTCAATTGGCGGAATCCAAATGACAGCCGCCAAGCTCAACAGTTGCAACGGAAGCATGGGGGACGCGAGCAGGAACAGCTTCGGCGGGTCGACGATGAGCACGATCATGTCCGGACTCAACAGAATCAACACAGGAAGCATTGCGGTTCGGAGCCACTGAGTGCGTCGCCCCGGAGCTGGCCGCGTCAGCCAGATCATGAGAAAGCACCCGCCAACCAGAGGCCAAGAATAGAAGCAGGCATAGCTTGGCCAGCCCGTGACCCCGAGAACGATCGCCGCACAAGCAAGGAGGCCCACGACGCCGGTCAATCGGGCAAGTGGCGGCACCAGCCAAGGGATGCGAAACTTCACGATTGGCAGCAGGCCAACGCAAAACAACAGCGCCCCGTGGAGGATCCGAGGTGGTTGTACCAAGTGTCGGGTGTAGGCAGTTGCATGGATCGCGCGGTCGAGACGCCGCTTCGAGGCTACCATTCGGCCTCAGTAGCGCCGTAGCCCGCCCTTTGCACAATATTATAGAATTGTTTTCGGGCTTGCCCTCCCTGGCAAACTAGGTTGTGGGAACGAAGGCCGCCCTGCCTGCGTCGGCCACCTAGGCTCTGAACCGATCCCCCCGAAGAAACTCTACGTAGATGAAGCACCTCCTTACTACCACGGCCGCCGGCTTG
>JBDQJC010000116.1:0-5435 GCA_040264055.1 Planctomycetota bacterium | reverse complement strand
CGGAGCCCGGCGTCCCCCCGTCCACTCCCGCGTCAACCGGACACTTTCGTCCGATACCCTTCGATTCCTAGGTTTCCAGGAGAACAAGAAAAACATGTTCCGTAACATCCTCACCGGCGCTGCTGCGCTCGCGCTGATTACTGGCGCTACTGCCCAGCAGAAGCAGACGATGACTGTCAATAAGGCCACCACGAACGCTCAGTTCGCTGGCCAGTACCACCCGTCCACCGGTCTGGTCCAGCCCAATGGTGGGCAGGCCAAGCTCGGTCCTGACTCGATCTACAACAACAACGTCCTGACCGGTTACTACTCGGTTCCTGGCGCTGACCAAGAGTGGATTGACGAAGGCGTTCTGGTCGACCGTAACTCGACCTCGACCGATCAAGTGAACGGTATGGACTTCACTTACTGCTCGGCCGATAGCAACCCGAACGGTATTGCTACCGTTGTCACCATGTACGACGAAACCGTGCGTTGCGCTGGTCCGGCTTCCTGGCCGACCGCTGACTGCGCTTACGGTGTTGCCGGCCTTCCTGGTGGTAACAACGGCAACCTGGCTTGCTGGATCGTCACCCTCGATCTGACCGGCTTTGAGTGCAACCTCACCACCGACGCAAGCGGCAACCAGCTGTTTGGTTACGCGATGACCTGGGATAACAGTAGCACTGGTCCTTGGCTGTCGAACGGCGGTTTGGGTAACGACAACAGCTTCGTCTGGTTTGACACCCTCGCACCGAACGCCAACGCTGCCTTCCTTGGCTGCTACTGGTTCGGTGGAACCCCACACGCTGGTTTCGCCGCACAAATGTTCGGCAACCCAGTTGAGACCACTTCGTACTCGAGTGCAGGTGGCCCAGGTGCTGACGATAGCCTCATCTTGACCGTTGACACTTCGGTCCAAGTCGGCTCGACCGTCAACTTCACCGTTCAGGACGGCCCCTTCGGTTCGGCGACCTCGTCGGCAATGTGGGCTTCCTCGCGTGCAGTCGACGTCGATCTGTCTGGCGCCTTTGGTATCGATGCTCACTTGCTGGCCGACTACCGCTCCCGTCGCTTCCTGAGCTCGGCTGCTGGTGGCGTACACACCTTGACCGTCCCAGCAATCGCTGGTGGTGGCAAGACTTGGTACACCCAAGCTGCTGATAGCAACGCAGGTCCTACGGCGATGTCGAACGCTCTCGCTCACTTCATCTTCTAAGTAAGACGAAGAAGCATAAGCTTCGATTCGAGTTCCCCATCTTCGGATGGGGAACTCTTTTTTTATTCCCCGGTATGACCTAAGCTCCGCGTGATGAGCTCTGTCCCCGACGATTCCAAGGTTGCCGCGCGCATGCGCTGGATTGAGCGGCGCCGCGAAGAACTTGGCGCACTCGCTCCCCTAGAAGCGAGTGACCACCTGGGCAGCGGACCGGAAAATCGGCATGGCCAGCCCCAGGTGCCGGTCGGTCAGCATGTCGTGAAGAAGTGGCCAGTTCTCGACCTCGGGGATCATCCTCGAATCTCGCCGGAAGAATGGCGGCTTGAGTTGGATGGCGCCTGCGAACGCCCCCTCGCACTCGATTTCCAGAGCCTGCTTGCCTACCCGCAGGTCTCCGAGCAAAGTGACTTTCACTGCGTGACAACTTGGTCTTTGCTCGATAGCGAATGGGGCGGAGTGCGTCTCGCCGAGCTGATCGCCGAAGCGCAGCCCCACCCGGATGCTCAGTTCTTGCTGATTACGGGCTACGACCACGAACCGCGTAGCGGGCTTGCCTACACCACGAACCTGCGGCTGGCGGACGCGCTCGCGCCAGACAATCTCCTGGTCCATACCTGGAACGGCGAACCGCTGCCGCGAGAGCATGGCGGCCCCGTCCGCATGATTACGCCACGCCTCTACGCCTGGAAAGGTACCAAGTGGATTCGCAAGATTGAGTTCCTCCGCAAAGAGCAGCTCGGCTTCTGGGAGTTGCGCGGCTACTCAAATGGCGCACGCCCCTGGGCGAACGACCGATTCTCGGGATAAACTCGCAACGAGACTCGTCCTACCGCGTTCCGCTCTCATGTTCCGTCCCCGAAGCCTGTCTGGCGAGGTCTTGATCCTTGCTTCTTTGACCCTCGCCGTCGCCCTCTTGGTGAATGGCCTGCGCGGGCAATCGGGCCTGGACCTCGGCCGGGACTATTTTCCCGCCGATACGATCGCCTCAGAATCAGAAGGCGGACCAGGCGACAAGGCTGAAATCGGCGAAGACTCGGGTAAGCCCCAACACGGCTATACCTCGTTTCAGCTTGCCGATGCCAAGGACTATCAACAGTATCTGGACGACCGAGACGGAGTCATTTTCCTCGATGCTCGCAGTGCCAAGCTTTACGAAGCGGGACACATCCCGGGCGCGCGACTTTGCCATCACTATCGCCAAGACCAGTACATCCCGGCCATGCTCGAGGAACTTCGCGCCGCCGACATCGTCGTGATCTATTGCGCGGGCGGCGACTGCGAGGACTCGATTCAACTCGCGACAGACTTGGTCTTTACCCACGGCTTGACCCAAGAGCTCATTGCGATCTACGAAGGCGGGTTTGCCGAGTGGGTTGACGCTGGCCTGGAAGTTCGCAACGGGATGCAACCGTGAAGTCGCCCGCATTACGCGTGATCGCCTCGGTCTTGGGCTTGGTCCTGATCTACTACGGCGTGCAGAAGATGGGCGAGCCCGCTGACTTCCTCAAGAGCATTCACGCCTACGGGATCCTGCCGACCCAACCACCGTGGTTGCTCAACTTGGCGGCAATTGGATTGCCATGGCTCGAGGTCATCTGTGGCGCGGCGCTGATCCTCGGCCCATTGCGGCGAGGTGCAGCCTTGCTCTCCAGCCTCGTCCTCGCCGCCTTCACGCTGGCGATCCTGGTGCGTTCCTTCCAGGTCATGGGTGCGGACGGCACCGCGTTCTTCGAGCTCGCCTTTGACTGTGGCTGCGGATCCGGCGCGGTGATCATTTGGCAGAAGCTCCTCTTGAACGGTTCCCTGATCGCGGGAACGGCCTGGGTGGCGCTCCGGGCCCGTCCTCAATGAACACCCACGCAGCCGAGCGTTTGCGATCGCGCGATGGCACCGAGCTCGCGTGGCACTTTTGGCCGACGCGCCAACCCCGACTTGCGAGCGTGCTCTTAGTGCATGGAGTCGGAGAGCACCTGCAACGCTATCCGCATGTCGCGGCGGCGCTCAACCAAGCTGGCTTTGACGTCGGGGGCATCGATCTCCGCGGCCACGGCCTATCCGCCGGCAAGCGAGGCCACATTCTCAGCTGGCAAGACTACGTCGAGGATGTGCAAGCCGCCGCGACGCGCCTAGAAGGCCCGCTGTACCTGGTCGCACACTCGATGGGTGCACTGGTCGCGCTGGACTTCTTGCGCACCGATCAGCGCGTGCAAGCGGTTGTGCTTTCCGGCCCTTTGCTCGGGGTCGCAGTCGAGGCGCCTTGGTGGAAAACGCGGATGGCCGGATTGCTTTCACGCATTGCTCCGAGTTTGCAACTCGCAAACGAAATTGATCCAAGCGAAGTCTGCGCCAATCTGGATGTCATCGAGCGCTACCAGGACGACCCGCTCAACTTCAACCAAGTGACGCCGCGTTGGTACACCGAGATGCGCAGCGCACTGCAACGCGTACGCGCCCATGCCACGGGCTATCGCATCCCCCTTCAGGTTCACGCCGGAGCGCTCGACAAGATTGTCTCCCTGGCGGCGATCCAGCGATTTGTCGATCAATGGGGCGCGAGCCACGAACTGCACCTGTGGCCCGAAGGCCGCCACGAAGTCTTTAATGAAGTCTTCGCCGATCAAGTGCTCAAGAGTGCCACGACTTGGCTGAAGAGCCAAGTCGAACTAGCCCAGAACTAGTCTCCGGTCTTCTCGAGCCCAAACTCGAGAATCGAATAGCCGTTCAATTCAAAGTGCTCGACCCGCAACGAGACGGTGCGAGCGGCATCTAAACGGAAGCTGCCCTCGTCGCGCGTCGGGCCGTGCCAGGTCCAGTTGTCAATGACCGCCTCGCCGTCGACCCAAACGCGGACTCCATCATCGCTATTTGTCCAAACCTTCCAGGTACCCGGACCAAGCGGCAACTTGGTCGTAGCCAAAGTGCCAAAGGCTTCGCTGCCCGGCAGCCCTTCGCGACCCTGATTGATCGGCAAATCGCGCGGCCCACCCATGCCATAGGGCAGCCGCAATTCGGTCATCTTTGCTCGAACCGCCGTGTCGGCAGTAGCCGCTTCTTGCCAAGCTGCGGGCTGCTCGCGCGGGTCAAAAGGAGTCGCAAACCAAGCGAGCTGCCAATCGGCCACCAACATCTCTCCGGAGACGGTGCGCCTTGCGCCACCTACATCCAAGTCGATTGAATAGCGAAACTGCCCGGGGCCGGGCGCCTTCACTTCCAAGTAACCGCTGCCGGCTTCGCCATAGACGCGACCAGTCCCGCGCGGGTTGGCCGCGATGATTCTGGCAACCGTGCCGGGGGGTTCAATCTTGTACAGGTGGCGATCGCCATCGCGCTTGATCATGCGCACCAAAGGCGAACTGTGATCCCATGGCCCCCATTCAGTGACCACAATGTTCTCGCGACCCGCCAAACCGGAGCGCGCGCCGACCGGCTTGCGTTTGCCAAAAGTTGGTGGCTGGAAGGCCGGGAATTCCATCGAAACGCCATCGCGGGGCCAACGCACACTCGCTGCACCCTCCAGGTGAAGCGCTTCACCGACAGTCGGCAGCCCTTGGTTATTCCATTTCTCCACCACGACCTCGCCTCGCAAATGCACGGCGGTCGTGTCGCCGCGGAACTGATTGCCGGTGATCTGATTGCCACTTGCTTCGAGATTGTTCGCTTTACCCCAAGGCTTCTCGAGGAATCCAGTCGGAAGACTCCATAGGTGAATCCCGCACGCGTTCGCGAGGAACTCATTACCAAGGATGCGGTTGTTTCTGCTGCGGTCGATGTTGATGCCACCGCGCTCCAGGCCATATCCCCGGTCGCCGTTGGCTTCAAAGTGATTGCCTTCAATCAGCGTGTCCTGGCTAAACCCGCCCCAGATTCCGCAGATCGCATTGCCAACGAATCGATTCTTGAGCATGCGATTGCCAAAGCTGAAGGTGATCTCCAGACCGTGGGCGACCGCGTAGGAGAAGTCATTACCGACAAACAGGTTGTCATTGCAGCCGGCGCGGCGATTCTGAAATCCCTCCGGCATCGGATCGGCCTCGCCAAGTGCTTCCTTGCCGGCAAACGAGAAGAAGCCATCGCCACCGTGCGTGGCGGAGTTCTCGACGAAGACGTTGTTCGAGCATTGCTCAAACATCAAGATGCCTGCTGAGTCCTGCCCGCGGTTGTACACGCCATGGCTATAGCCGCGCACACAGAAGTCGAAGGCATTGCGGGAAACCACATTGTGATTGGAACGCCACAT
>JBDQJC010000115.1:0-5460 GCA_040264055.1 Planctomycetota bacterium | reverse complement strand
GCGAATTCATCGTGAGGCGCGCGCACGCGGTTATGGCGTCACGCACTTCCTGGTCTTCTCGGTTTGCTATGCAAACGAGCTGGTGGGGCGTGTGGCGCACAATGTTTTCGGCCTGCGGCGCGATCGAATTCGCTTGGGAAACCTGGCGATCGACCCTCTTCGTCAGACGGATCTGTTCGCGCAGGTCTTCCAAGCGGCGGAGCGCGGCCGGCCTTTGCAGGTTGCTGGAGTGGAACGAGCGACTCAGCGCGTGGCCAAACGCGACCCGGAGTTTGCCGCTCAGCTTTTGGATTTCGACATTCTCTACGCAGCGGACGATTCGATTCGGTCGCAACTTTGGTGGCGCCGATTGCGCCGTACGCACAAGGTCGATGCCAATCCTTGGGTGGCCGAGCTTCGCTTGGAAGCCCGTCGCCGCGGCATTCAGTTTGCGCACCTCGATGCGGGCATGGACGAGCTTGACGGGGGCGAGGCCTTCGTACTCGAGCGCGTGATCGAGGACGATCCAGGCCTCGTCTTGATCAGCGGGAAATCGCCGGCACAAGAGCGCATGGCTCGCCGCTTGGCAGTATCCCTGCCGCGCGCAGTGATCTGGTGCATCGGCGAAGCGCGCTCCGCGCAGAGCTGAGCGAAGCTAACGCGTCGAGCTCTTCCGTGCGCCTGAGATCGAGGGACAAGACAGCGTGCCTAGCGTGCCGAGGCAAGTGCGCCTGCTTCGCACGCAGGAGGCCCGGTGGGGTCGCGATTCATTCGACCTTTCGTTCGAGGACTCGGTTGCAAACCCGCTTGGCCCGGTCAGAATCGAGTTTGTGTTTGGTTCCGGTTGTGGAAACTGCGGTGGCTACCGCGCGAGAGCCGTCGCCAAGGGCGATGCACTCGAAGGCGCGATTTTTCGATTCGCTTCCAAGATAGATGAGTAGGACACCGGGTTTCGCATCAAACTAGATCCAGTCGAAGGGCCGCGCGATTAAGCGAAGCGTGTGCCGGTTTGCACGCGCCACAGTGCTGCGTACAGCCCCGAGGCCGCGGTCAACTGATCGTGCGTGCCTGCCTCGACAATTTGGCCGTCTTCCAGCACATGAATCTGGTGCGCATTGCGAATCGTCGACAAGCGGTGAGCGATGACAATGGTCGTGCGGCCGACGCTGATCTGCTCGAGCGAACGCTGAATCGCCGCCTCGGTCTCGTTGTCGACCGAAGAAGTTGCTTCATCGAGAATGAGAATCTGCGGATCGCGCAACACCGCGCGCGCAATCGACAGGCGTTGACGCTGCCCGTCTGAAAGTTTCTGACCGCGTTCGCCGACGATCGTGTCGTATCCCTGCGGAAAGGCTTCGATGAATTCGGCGGCTTCGGCGACCCGCGCCGCAGCGACGATGTCGGCCTCGCTCGCGTCCGGCCGGCCATAGGCGATGTTCTCGCGCACGCTGCCGTGGAACAGGAACATGTCTTGGCTGACCAAGCCGACATGACTGCGGTACGACGCGAGGTCGAGTTCCTGCAAGTCGTGTCCTCCGAGCCGCACGGCACCCTGCGTCGGGTCGTAAAAACGCAGCAGCAGTTTGTTGATCGTGGTCTTTCCTGATCCCGTCGAACCCACCAGAGCCGTGGTCTTTCCGGCCGGGAAAGTCAGCGCAATTTCAGAAAGCACGTCCTTGCTGCTGGCGTACTGAAAGCTGACCTGGTCGAGCTGCAGATCGGCGCGCGCCAACTCATCCGACACTTGCATCGAGCCAGCGCGAATCGTTGGTTTCAGATCGAGCAGATCAAGGATGCGCTGGGTCGAGGACATCGCGCGCTGATAAAGGTCGAAGGTCTCACCCAATCGCGTCAACGGCCAAAGCAAGCGTTGAGTAAGGAACACCATCACGCTGTAGGCGCCGACTGCTAGTTGATCATTCGCCGCCAGCCATCCACCGGCTGCGAGCGTCGCGGTAAAGCCGACCAAAATCACCATGCGAATCAGCGGTGAGAAAGCCGAACTCAGTTGGATCGCGCGCGCGTTTGCTTGTCGGTAGGCATCGCTGCGTTGATTGATGCGCTCGACCTCGCGCTCCTCGGCGGTAAACGCCTTGATCGTCGCGATGCCGCCGAGATTGCCCGCCAAGTCGCCGTTCAATAAGCCAACTTCTTCGCGTACATCGCGATAGCGCGGCGCCAACTTCTTCTGAAACAAGATCGAACCCCACAGGATGAAGGGCATCGGCAGCATGCTCATCCAGGCGATCTCGGGCGCGATGTAAAAGAACACCGCCCCGATTGTCAGCACCGTCGTCGAGACCTGCAGCAACTCGTTGGCACCGACGTCGAGGAAGCGCTCAAGCTGATTGACGTCATCATTCAATACCGACATCAAGCCACCGGTCGAGCGATCCTCGAAATAGGCCAGCTGCATTTCCTGCACCTTGGAATAGGCATCCAAGCGCAGTTCATGCTGCAGATCCTGCGCGAGGTTGCGCCAGCCCAACTTATGGAAATACTCGAAGAGTGATTCGAAAGCCCAAATCAGGAAAGTCAGGCCCGACAGCACAAACAACTGGCTCGTGATCGATACGAAGCCAAGCGTCGCCAGCCAGGAACTTTCGCGTTCGACCACGATGTCGACGGCAACGCCGATCAGAAGCGGAGGCGCGAGATCGAAGACCTTGTTTAGGACTGACCACATCGCGGCCCGGCGCACGCGCGAGCGGTGCGGCCGCGCGTATTCCGCCAGTCGCGCGAGGGGGGAGCGGTCGCTTTCCAAGCCCCTGTTCTAGGACAGAAGTGCCGAGGCACCCAACAATCCGGCGTCGTTGCCGAGTTCGGCGCGATCGACGGTGTAAGCGCTATGCGTGCGCCCGGCGCAGCGCTGCACCACCTTGTCAATCAGCGGGCCGCGCACCAGATCGACGATGGCGCCGGCGCCGCCACCTAGCAGCAGCACGCGAATATCAAGCAACTGCACCACCTGTGCGAAGCCTTCGCCGAGCGCGCGCCCGGCGTCGACAAAGACCGACAATGCAACCGGGTCGCCCCCGCGGGCGCGGTTCGCAAGTTCGGGCAACTCGATGTTGGCCTCGCCGGTGCGGGCTCGGCCGCGCTCGGTCATACGACTGGCCGAGGCATAGACTTCCAAGCACCCCGGGTTGCCGCAGTTGCAGAGCGGGATGTCTTCGGGCACGAAGGCCGAGGCCGCGGAAAGGTGGCCGTACTCACCGGCCATGCCGGCGATGCCCTCCCAGAGTTTGCCGTCGAAAATCAGACCGCCGCCGATGCCGGTGCCGATCGTTGCTAACAAGAAAGTCGGGTACTCGTGCCCCTTGCCGTAGCGCGCTTCAGCGAGTGCGGCAACCGACGCATCATTGCCCAGCCGCACCTCGGCGCCGGTCGCTGCCGCCAATGCCTCGCGCAGCGGCTGTCCATCTAAGAAGCGCAGATTGGGCGAATCGACGACACCCGACATGCCTTCATCGAAGACACCAGGTACGCCGGCGCCAATCGTGCAGGCCTCGCCTTCGGGCACCACTTTGCTCACCAAGCGCGCCAAGACCGCGATCATCTGATCAAAGTCGTGCGGCGTGTCGTCCGAGGCGCGAACGACCACTTGGCCATCGACGACACGCCCCACCTTAAGGCGCGTGCCGCCGACGTCGATTCCGATGCGGTGCATCATCCCGCGGATGATAACGCCGCTAGTAGTCGAGGCGATCCGCCCACTCGACGGGGAAGGGGATCATGAGTTGCGCCGCCTGGCCGTAGACCGGCATCAATCGATCGTAGGCATCGACAAACGGCAGCCGTTCGGCACGATCGGCGAGCGCGCGCACAGTTCCCAGCGCGACCGAAGCGATCGCGGCCATGTCCTCATAGCGAATCAAGTCAGGGGTGTCGCGCGGGGTGTGGTAGTCGTCGTGCTCATCGGTATTGAAGAACACAATCGGGATGCCCGAGTAGTAGAAGCCGACTTGATCGCTGCGATCGAAGAACTCTTCGTTGTCGAAGCGTAGCTTCAATCCGGCGCCCGCACCTTGAGTTTTGACGAGGTCAGCGAGGCCTTCGGCGGACTGCGTGCCCACCACATACACCGAACTTTCGGCCGCGCGCCCGACCATATCCAAATTGACCATGCCGACGACTGCTGCAGGATCGACGTAGCCACCCGCCAAGAACTGGTAGGAGCCAATCAAGCCGAGTTCTTCGCCCGAGAAGGCGACAAAAATCAGGCTGCGCTTGGGCCGCTGCTCGGCCGGCAGCGCGGCAATCGCATCGATCACAGCCAGCATGCTGACAGTGCCGGAGCCGTTGTCATCGGCGCCATTCCAGATCTCACCCTCGGCGTTGCTGCCGACGTGGTCGTAGTGCGCTCCGACGACGACATATTCCTGAGCCAACTCTGGATCGCTGCCAGGCAGCAGGCCGATGTAGTTGCGCCCGACAACTTGAACCGGGCGGGTCTTGACGCTGACCGACATGCCGTCGAGTGGCAGCACAAAAGAGTTCGGTTCGAGCGACTCAGCATTGGCATCGATCCATTCTTGAGTTTCGGTGCCGATCTTGCGCAGCAAGCCACGCATGACGCGCGGCGAGATGTAGCCGACGGGAACTTTGGCGCCCAACGGCACGCTGTTCTGCATGATTGTGAACATCTGGCCGACGGCATCCTCCGCCGTGAAGTTGGTCGCGGCCAGTTCGTCCTTCGGCATCATCGCGACGATCGCCGGGCCGTTCAGCATCTCCCACATCTGCGAATGCGCGGGCCAAAACGGCTGCCCGACTGCCTTGGGTTTTTGCAGCGGATCCGGCGGCGTGGCGGCGAGCACGGCAATCGCGCCACGCTCGGTACAGGCTTGCACTTTCTCGGCGAGTGTTGCCTGCGGCAGCATGCGACGGCCTTGCCAGGGGTGTTCTGGATCGCCGGCGCCCGGCTCCCAGCGGAACAAGACCGCGATCTTGCCCTCGAGATCCACGCCATCAAAGTCGCTGTAGCCGAGCTCGGGAGCGTGAATGCCCCAGCCGACAAAAACAGCTTCGCCGGTCACGCTGCCACTCACCGAGGTAGGGTGCGGAAGAAAGTCGTACCCAGCATCGAGCCGCTTTTCGCCAACCTTGAGATAGGTCGAAGTGGCGTCGAGATGCACCGGCTCGGCCGGGAATTCCTGGAACCAAGAATCGCCCATCGCGTGCAGCCCGGCGCGTTTGAAGCGGCCGAGGATCCATTCGCCGGCAATCCGCGCACCAAACTCGCCGGTGCGGCGGCCCTTTAGCTCGTCGGCAGCGAGAAAGTGCAGATCGGCGCTCAGGACTTTCGGGTCGAGCGCCGGGTGAGCTGCCCACGGTTGCGAAACCGGTTCTTGGGCGGCAAGAAGGATGAGGATTGAGAGCATCGAATGAAATGCAGGCGGGTAAATGCCCTGGGCGAGCAAAGCCTAGCGGCGGCCGCCGGCTGCGAGGTAGAGTTCCATCGCTTGCGGCATGACCTCT
>JBDQJC010000114.1:0-5578 GCA_040264055.1 Planctomycetota bacterium | reverse complement strand
TAAGCCCACCAGGAAGGTCGCAACTCCGAGATGACGCCGGTTGTAAAGCAAGGGCGCCGCACGCGTGGTCAAGCGCGCCAAGGGGCCGATGATCAAGATCAAATGCAGCAGAGAGAATGCAAGCGCACCCAAGCCACGCAGAACCAATACCTCGGGACCAAGCCGCGCTTCCGGGCGCAAGATTCCCGCCCCCATCACAAAGACCAGCAGGAAGCTGAGGCAACCGCCCAGGATCCACCAGTCGTAGATCTTCTTGTGGCGATTCCACTGCACGGGAACATAGGCATGACTCATGCGCCCCTCCCGCTCAGCCCATACCAAGCTGCAAGCAAGACAAGTGGTGCCAGCACCAACCACAACACCAAGTGCAGTCTTCGTTGCGCACGAGTCATGCTTGTTCCCCCTGTTTGCGCAGACACATCATCAAGAGCAAAGGCCAAAGAGCTGCGGCACCTGGGATAAGCAAGAGCTTGAATCGAACTCCGGCGTCCGCCACAAGCGGGTCGATCCGCTTCGCGCCAAGGAATGCAAACCAGATGCCAAACACCCCGCCAAGCCCGAGGTAGAAGCGAAGGACAAGGAGAGCGGTCAACATCAGGTTAAGCCTGCGTGCTCATCGGGATTCCCTCATTGACGGCGCTTGGCCAGCCCAGGCCACCCCGGCCAACTCTGCCACCTCTCGCTTCCAAGCCGTGAGATCATCGGCGCGGAACTTGCGTAAATGATCGTGGCCGCAAGCGCGCGCGAGCACTTTCATTAGATCGGTCGAGGCTCCAAAGAAGCGCGCGAGGCGTTGCGCCGATTCCTCGATCACAAGACGTTGACGCAGGCCGGGCTTTTGCGTGGCGATGCCTACCGGGCAGTTATTGGTGTTGCACGCGCGCATGCCCAAGCAACCAATCGCTTGCAGCGCAGAATTCGAAACAGCAACCCCATCCGCGCCGAGCATCATCGCTTTGGCAAAGTCGGCTGGCGTGCGTAGCCCGCCGGTAATGATCAGCGTGATATCCCGTGCTCCCAGAGCATCCAAATGCCGACGCGCCCGGCCGAGCGCAGGAATTGTCGGCACGGAAATGTGGTCGCGGAAGATCGTCGGCGCCGCGCCAGTCCCGCCACCGCGCCCATCAAGGATGATGTAGTCGGCACTTGCCGCCAGCGCGAAATCAATGTCGGCCTCGATGTGCTGGGCCGAGAGCTTGAAGCCAATCGGTATCCCACCGCTCACCGCGCGCACTTCCTCCGCGACTGCCTTGAAGTCTTCCGGCGTCACTAAGTCGGCAAAAGTCGCGGGGCTAATCGCCGGTGTTCCTTCGGCGATCCCGCGCACCGCGGCAATCGCCGCGTCGACTTTCTCCCCTGGCAGGTGTCCGCCCGTGCCAGTCTTCGCACCTTGGCCGCCCTTGAAGTGAAAGGCCTGACACTTCGCCACCTTATCGAGCGACCATCCAAACTTGGCACTCGCCAACTCATAGAAGTAGCGCGTATTGGCCGCTTGCTCGGCCGGGAGCATACCGCCTTCTCCTGAACAGATTCCCGTGCCCGCCATTTCCGCACCCATCGCGAGGGCGGTCTTTGCTTCTGCCGACAGGGCTCCAAAGCTCATGTCCGAGACAAACAAAGGAATCCCTAAGACCAGAGGCTTCTTGGCTCGCGGGCCAATCACGATTCCCGTGCCCACAGCATCCTCATCGAGCAAAGGCTTGCGCGCCATTTGCGCCGTCAAGATCTGCAAATCATCCCAGGTCGGCACGCCATCGCGCGCAACGCCCATTGCCGCAGATGGCCCGTGATGGCCGTACTTCGTCAAGCCATCCTTCGCGAGCGATTGAATCAGTTTGACATGCGGCTCGGCTTCGTCGCCGTGCGTGTCGGCGTAGGTGCCAAGGTATTCCTCGCGTTGAAAGGGTTGTGGATTGGCCCGCGCGTATGCCTCGATCTCGGCTTCATCGACCCAGACCTGGCCATCTTCGACCCAGGCCGTGAACTTGCTGAGCTTCTCGTCGTTGTTGTACTCACTGACTCCTGTGTCATAGCGCCAATCCCATTGATGGACACCGCAAATCAGATTGTCGCCCTGCACCGAGCCATCGGCGAGTAAAGCGCCACGGTGATGACAGCGGCCGTACAACACGGAAACTTGATCTTCGCCGTCGCGCGCATACCGAATCACGACCAAGTCCACACCGGCAACCAAGGCATAGGCCGGCGTGAGTGGAGCGAGTTGATCCCACGAAAGAATCGCGAGCTTATTGGGGGAAGATATCAAGGACATCGGATCTCTTTCGTCGACCGCTGACCAGTGTTACAAACTCCCGTCGCCAAGGCTACGCAGCGCTGCGCGACTCGCTTGCCCGGCGGTCTTGTCGGCTAGCTACGTAGAAATCCGAGTCTTCCGCGGCCGTGCTCAAAGCCGCCATCGAACAGGCCGCGGGCATCCCAACCCAGCCAATCGCGCGTCGCTTCGCTGAAAACCGCACGGAAGTCGTGCTGCACCGCCAAGTTCCCGTCGCCGCGATCGAGACGCGGCGCCTCGCCCAGGATGCCGCCTTTGACCCCGCCGCCCAGCGCAAACATCGGCCCTGCGGTGCCATGATCGGTTCCGGCCGAACCATTCTCGCGCACGCGTCTCCCAAACTCCGAGTAGACCAGAGTCAAACAGCGCTTCGCAGATCCGTCCCGAGCAAGGTCTGCTTGGAAGGCCGCGAGGGCATCGCCAAGCTGACGCAGCAGCGCTGCATGGGCACCCGGCTGAAGCGAATGCGTGTCAAATCCACCAAGCTGCAGGCAAAGCACGGGTGGCCCAGCTTCGACGCGTACCAGACGCGCCGCAAGTTGCATGCGCCGAGCAAGCGTGGTTTGCGGATAGCCCGATCCTGCAGGGATCTTCTCGACTGCTTCGGCCATACGCACGGCCACTCGCTGCGCTTCTTCCGCAGCCCGCGCGATGCGAGCCAGGCCATCGTCCGCTCCGTGCGGGGCGGCGAGGGGCGGCGCGGGCGTTTGCGCAAAGCGCGCAAAATCGGTGATCGTCAAGCCGTTGGTCTGCGCGTTCTTCAAAACTAGCGGCGCCTCGGCGAGACCGAGCGCGGCCGGGGGCAAGCCCCGGGCTTCTGCCGCCAACTGAGCGCGGCCGACCCACCCCGAGTTCGGTTCCGACTTGTCTCGCCATCCACTGTGCCAGATATCGCGCGACACGAAGTGCGAGAGGTCCGGCCGTTCATAGCCGACATCCCGCAGTACCGCGAGTTCACCAGCTTGCCAAACCTTGTCGAGTCCGCGCAGTGAATCGTGCAGGCCCACTTCATCCTGAAGCGCGAGTAGGGCCTCTTTCTTGAGCGCCAGTTTCGGACGAGCCGCGTGGTAGGCATCGTCGGCATAAGGCACCACGGTGTTGAGTCCATCATTCCCGCCTTCCAGGAAGACGAGGACCAGACGCCGGTCAGCCGTTCCGGGCAGAAATCCGCGCCAATCTCCAACGCGAGCGAGCGGAGTGAATGCGGCACTCGCGCCAAGCAGGCGCAAAAAATCGCGGCGATGCAGACTCATGATAGGTGGTACTCCGGCAGACAGAGCAGTGCATACATCGAGGTCGCGAAACTCTGATTGGATGGATCGGATGCAAGTGCTTGAAGTAAGGCTTCGAATCTCTCCGATTCCAATGCACCTGGCAGGAAACAAGCTTGCAACTCATTTAAGCAAGCGCGCAGCTCACCTTGCCCGCGCGCGGGGAAGCGTTGATCCAAGTCGATGTTGCGGTGCCAATCACTGTGGCCTTGGCTGACTTGATCGGCAAAACGCATCCGCTCGATCCAAGCGGAAGTGTGAATCCAAGCTTGACCGGATTCCCAACCTTGCACACCAGGAGGCTCAAACAGGGCCTGACCCATCGCGGTAGCTGCAGACTCAAGTGCACGCAAATCAGGCTTGCCGCCCCAAGCGCGCGCTGTGCCAACCACCAGGTCCACCGGCGACCGGACCAGACTGCCAACCGCTTCCGCCGAGAAGAAAGCCCTCGATCGCAGCATGCACTCAATCAACCAACTCACATCGAGATCACGCTCGCGCCAACGGCTGGCGAGTAACTCGATCAGCTCGGTCGGTGGCTCGGGCGAAACATAGAAACGCCACAGTTTGCTCGCTAGGAATCGTGCGCACGCATCTTGTCGCACAATCTGCTCGACCAGATCGTCGCCGTCGCCGATCTCGCCACCAAGCACCTGTTTCGGCGCGCGGTCGTGGTGCATCGGCTCGAAGTGATAGCGACCGTGCCTCACTGTGCGCCCGGTCAGTGCGCGCGCCGCTTGCTGGACATCCATTTCGTCATAGGCGCCGAGACCCAACGAAAACAATTCCATGATCTCGCGCGCGAGGTTCTCATTCGGCGCGCCGCGTCGATTGACGTCGTTGTCCAGGAATCGCAGCATCGCTGGATCACGTGCCGTTGCGTTCAGCAACTTCGCAAAGTGCCCTTTACCCCATGACACGAAGCTGCGGTGCTGGGCGAGCATCTGGCCGCCATCGCGCACTTTGCTCCAAGTGCAAGCAAAGTGGTCGTGCCAAAACAGACTCAGTCGTGCGCCCGGTGCACGCTCTTGTTGAATCAGTTTCTGCAGCCACCACGCAGCCAATCGCTCTCGTTCCCCGCTGGCCGCCAAGCTATCACCGAGTTGATCCCAACTCTGGTCCGCAGCCGTATCGCGCGGTCGGAAGAGCGAGTCCACCGCCTGCTGCGGGGAAAGCTTGACCACTTCGGCAAGTTGACCCGGGCGCGGGCCACCCAATGCGCGGCGCAGGAGGTGCGCGGCCAGGGCCTCGCTCCATTCTCCATGGCCTCGGCTCGGGTCATAGGGTTCCAGCGCCGCGACGGGGTCGCGCGGCATCGGTGCCGCATCGGCGCGCAATCGCGCTGCCATTAGCGACTGCCCTCCGTCACACCTTGCTGAGGTGGTGATTTGAAGTCCAAATCTAGCCGCACCCGGAACTGATTTCCGTCGCGCGAAGACTGGAATCTCAACTCGTGCAGTCGCGCGACCGCGTCCGTCACCATTTCGATAAAGGAAGTCGCAGCTTCGACATCGCCCCCTTCCTGCAAGGCTCGCTGAGCAATCAAGGCTTGTTGATTCGAGATCAAGAAGCCGGCCGCCGCCTGCCCGCCGATGGAAAACCGCACCCCGCCGACTTCCTGGGGGCTGCGTGGTGCCGCTGTGATCGCTTGCACGAGCCCCGCTGAACTTGAAATCCAAATCTCGCCCGATTCGCCCACCCAGAGCGAGGGCGAGAAATTCGCGCGCAGTGGCCGCGCCTCGGCTTCCGTGCTCTGCCGCATGCGCGCCGCGTAGAGCATGCCCCCCTGCAAAGATTCAACCCCGAGCAAGAAAGGAGCGTCGCCTAAGCCGCCGCCTTCAAAGTTCGCAAAGGTCACCGCCGCAGTGAAGGCATTGACGAAAGCTGCACTCAAATCCTCCGGAGCGTTCTTCTTCAGCTGCAGCCCCAGTGCAAATCCTGGTAACTCAATCGCGAGACCCTTCGACTCTTTCTCGGGCAGGCGCGCTGCCAGGATTTGCAAGCCTGGCTCAAG
>JBDQJC010000113.1:0-5701 GCA_040264055.1 Planctomycetota bacterium | reverse complement strand
GCGTTATTGAAGATGCGGATTCGGACGATTGGTCACTTGCTTGCCACTCGTGAGGCCGCTGCGCCGTTGCCTATTAGTGAGGCGCGCGCGTTGGCGATTTCTGCCCGCGCTGACTTGGGGTTGACCCTCGCACGACTTTGGCGCATTGGCCGTGGGCGACCGGTTAAATGGCAGGATGTGGAGGACAGCGAAGCGGTGTCGGGGACCTTCGATAGTCGGGTTCGGGAGGTTCATCGCCGGTGTTCCGACAATGCACAGCTCTTCGTCGATGGGGTTGCTGGCCTCCGAGGCTTCCGCAGTAGCAGTGCAATGGCTCTTCAAGAGCACCTAATGGAAGTGGGCTGCCTGCCAACGGATAGTCCATTGTCAATCGAGGATCTCGTGCAGCAGGCCATTCAGAATGAGCCGGATGCGGCCAATCGACTAGGCGGAGCTGCTGCGGCAGCGTACCTGGAATGGCTCGCGCACCTGCTCTCTGCATGAGTGCGGGGCGCCAAGCGGCTGACCTTGCCGCGGTTTGATGAAGGACACCTTGTCCCTCCTGAAAACTCCATCCGGCCGTTAGATCGCGAATGAGCGACAGGGTGGAAGCGCAATACATGCGTCGAGAACGACCTCGGTTCGGCCGGGGCACATCTCTCCCGCTCAGGATCTGGATATTCGAATCCGACCGGGCCTAAGCCGCGCGGTCGTAGACGTGATGCAGGCCGCCCAACATTGGCATCGCAACAATTCGTCCACGCGTTCGCCGCGGCCGCGAAATCGGCCGCTCGCCAGCAAGTCCCTGATGGGCGCGGCCGGCGTTGTAGTAGACGACGTACTCCGCAAGGATCGCGCGCAGTCCTGCCTGCGATAACACGATCACATGATTGAGGCATTCGCGGCGGATGCTCCCGATCACGCGCTCGACATAAGCGTTTTGCCAGGGCGATCGCGGCGTGGTCCGCAGGGTGCGAATGCCCATGGCTTCGACGGCCTCGTCGAAGATGCGCCCGTACGCGCCGTCACGATCGCGCAATAGGAAGCGTGGTCGATCTTCGGGGCGGACGAAGGCCGAGCGAATCTGCGCAGCGAGCCAGACCGCTGTCGGATTCGTGGTCACTCCGATGTGCAAGATACGCCTCCGTTCGTGGTCGAGAACGACGAAGACGAACAGCCGTCGGAAAGTCAACGTCGGTACGACGAGCAGATCGCAGGCGACGATCTGACGCGCGTGGTTGCGCAGGAATGTGTGCCACCGTTGACCGCGTCCAGGGCGGATACGGGTCACCATGTACTTGGCGACAGTCGACTCGGCGATCGCGATTCCGAGAAGGCGAAGTTCAGCCTGAATACGAGGCGCGCC
The DNA here is from genome assembly GCA_040264055.1 of Planctomycetota bacterium. Classification (GTDB taxonomy): domain Bacteria; phylum Planctomycetota; class UBA1135; order UBA1135; family UBA1135. Next base: position 4,356 of record JBDQJC010000113.1, on the reverse strand, counting down.
CCAGAGTGGGTTCTCCTCCGACATCCTGTGAATCAACGTGATGACACGACGGGGGATGAGGGGCCGGCCGTGTTTGCGCGACTTCATTCGCCAGAACAACCGCCAGCCGTGGCGATGCCAGCGCACGACGGTGCTTGGCTTGATGATTACGAGCGAGTCTCTCCAACCTGGCCAGATGCGCAGCAGGAAAACCCAGAAGAGTCGATCTCTACGCCGGAGTCGTGGGCGCGACACGTCGCGCTTGAGCGTGGCCAGTTGCTGTCGGAGCGCGACGTTCTCCGCGATGAGGGACGCGCGGGGAGTGAGGAATAGCCTCAGGAGTTCAAGCAGGGCTCGCATCGTGAAGCCAGGCTCGAGGGCTTCATGGATTCCGTCAAGCGCTTTGAACGGGCGTTAGATTGGCCGGATGGCCTTTTCGGTAGGGACAGGGGCGGATACCCGTGTTTGACAAGAAGCGCTCCGCACCTCCAGGCGTATCTGTATGCAGCGCGCCCTGGAGAGTATGTTGGGTGGCATGCGGTTATTCGCGATCTCACTTTGTTTGCTCTGCGCCTGCTCGGAAGGGGAGGTCGAAGCTGGCCTTTCGCCGCAAGAGCAGGAGCTGCAACGACGGGCACAAGAGTTGGAGTCTTTGGTCGAGCAGCAACAAGAGCAGCTGGATGCCTTAGCGACCCAGCGCCTCGAACTGGAGGAGGAGCCAGGCCAAATCACAGTCGAGTACTACGAAGACTCCGACCAAGCCAAGTTTCGTGGGTTTGTTCTAGAGGGTGGAGTCCGCACGGGAAAATGGACCTACTGGGGGGAGGATGGAAGCAAAGAGCGAGAAGGCTTCTATGCCAACGGGGTCAGGAATGGTCCGTGGTCTGAGTTCAACCGGGACGGTCTAGAGGATGTGCGCAGGATCTATGCGGACGGGAAAGAGCTTTCGCGCGTTCAGTTTGAATACTGGGGCGATGGTTCATTATTGGAAGAAGTGCCTTATGTGGGGGGTGAGAGGGAGGGCGCCGGGAAGATGTATTACGAATCTGGTCAACTGCAAACTATCGTTGAATACAAAGGAGACGAGTGGCATGGTCGCTATGTTGAATACCGGGAAGATGGTTCGCTTGCCGTCGAGGGCTCGCTTCAGAACGGCGAGCGACATGGAAAATGGACAGAGTTCCATGCCAACGGGAATAAGTATCAAGAGGCGACCTTCCAAGAAGGTGATGTTCAGGGAATATGGACCTTCTGGTACGAGAGCGGCGCAAAAGGAAGCGAGTTAAGCTTCTTAGGTAGCGAGTTGATTTGGACCCAGAAATACTGGTTCGAGAATGGTCAGATTGCACAAGAGGAGAAGTATGAGAATGGCGATCTCGTTTCTTTAGTCGGCTGGACCGAAGACGGTGGTCGTGACGGACATGTAGCTTGGACCGATTGCGATGGGGTCTATCGTGCGGGCCAACTTGTCGCTGGGTATCGCCATGGACTGTGGTCGTATAAAGGGGACGGTTGGGAGCGCGAGGCCCAGTGGTTGGAAGGTGTCCAGAATGGCCCTCACGCTTATTACGATCTCGACGAGGATGGCAACCGCACCCTCAATAAAGCGAGGAGTGGGTTCTACGAGAACGGCAAGCGCGTCCGCGACCTACAGGGCGCGCCAAATGACATTAACTTGGCAGGTCTGATCGTGGCCAAATCGGTCTTCGACGACGGCCCGACGCCCTCCTCGATGGTCCTGCTGCGTCCGCGCAACCTCGAGGGCAAGGACTGGACCGAAGAGAAGGTTGTGGCGCCGGCCGCGGCGCGTGAGTTCGGTCTCGGCACGCTGGCCGACGGTTCTCCGGTGGTCTGCGAGCTCGGCTCGGACGGCGAACCGGCCAGCGGTGCGATGAAGTTCGTGCCCGCTGCGGATGGCTGGACGCTGGAAGCCGCCGACGGCGAAGTGACCTGGTCGCGGAACAGCCAGGGCAAGCTCTCGACCAAGACCTACGAGATGAAAGGCGGCAACGTCTTCCATAAGGCGATGTGGTGGGAGCCGGTCTACGGCGAACCGGGCATCCTGACCATCAGCGCGAACCAGCCCTACCTGCAGGTCTGGCGCCGTGGCGACAAGGATTGGTCGGTCGAAACGCTCTGGACTCAGATCGTCGGCGGCAAGGAGCAGCGCTTCCGTGACGTCGAAATCGGCGATGTGGACGGCGACGGCCAGGACGAACTGGTGGTCGTGACCCACGACCTCGGCGCGATCTACGTGATCGAGCAAACGGAAGACGGCCTGGTTCCGGCCGAAGTACACCGTTGGGACGAGCGCATTTTTGCCCACGAGTGCGAGATCGGCGACATCGACGGCGACGGCAAGCCGGAGTTCTTCACGACCCCGTCTGAGCCGAACCGCCTCGATGGCGAGCATCAAGCTGGCTGGATCGACATGTACCGGCACAACGCCGAGACTGGCGAGTACGAGCGCACCAATGTCGCCGAGCTCACCGGCCGTCACGCCAAGGAAGTGATGGTTGCCGACTATGACGGCGACGGCAAAGTCGAACTTTATGCTGCGCTCGAAGCGGAAGGCACCGTAGACAAAGTCAACGCAGTGCGCCGCTGGGTCTGGGACGGCAGCGCCATGGTCGAAGACGCGACCATCGAAATCGACGGCAAGATGTGCCGCTTCCTGGTCATGTGCGATACCACCGGCGACGGCGTGAACGAGATCGTCGCGGCGACCCGCAAGGCCGGTATCTTCCGCCTGCACATGGAAGACGGTGAGTGGGTCAAGAAGAAGATCGTCATGAGCTACATGTCGGGCGGCTTCGAGCACGCCACCTACGCCTTCGACTGGGATGGGGACGGCAAGGACGAGCTGTTCGTGGCTTCTGATGAGCAGAAGAAGATGAACATGTTCCGCCACTATGAGACGACCGATACCTACAAGCCGACCGGGATTGCCTCCTGGAAAGGTAGCGATTACTTCGTCTGGAACATCATGCCGCTCCCGGCGGGTAACTAGACCAGCTCCACTTGCTGCGTTTTTGGCGAGCAAGCCCGAGCGCCCCGCACTGGTCCAGGGGGCGGCGGACAAGGTGGACGCCCAATAGTCCAATAGAAAGCGCCCCGCACATCAGCGATCACCAAGGTGCGTGCGTCGCGTGCGATACACAGCACTTCGAAGGGCGGGTTTCGTTCTGCTACGGTGACTCCAATGAGTCGCCTCGCAGCTGTGAGCGCATCGGTCCTTTGGTTGATGCTTCTCCTCCTCCCGTTCGTCTGGATCATGCGGGACGGGATGGGGCCGAGCGCAACGGCTTCAGCGGGAATGGACGCGGTGAAGGCGTGCTTTCACACCTGGAACTGGGGCCCGGTGTTCTTTGCGACGGCGGCCGTTTACCTGTTCGCGCGGTGGCGACTCAGGGTCGCTGAGCCGGCAAGTTAGATCGGCGATCCGAATCAGGCTGCGCCATGGATGGGGCGAAGCCTCGGAGCAGGAGGTTCTGCTCGTTGCCGCGTGGGGGCCCAATCGCCTGGAATCGCGCGCTTTGGGCTAATCAAAGAAGGCTTCTGCGAATACTTTTCGCACAGTCTTATGCTTGATGAGGATGTCGCGCCGGCGATGTATCGACCCCTTGGCGCTGCTGTAGATCAGGACCTTCGAGCCATCTTCATAAACGTCGGTTCGCAGCGGTGGGCCCAGCAAGCCGTAGACCCTCGCTTCTGAGTCGCCAGCCCTGACTTGGTGGAAAGACTCATGTGAATAGCCAGCGGCGTATTCAGTTTCAGATTCCAACAAGAGAAAGAGTTCATCGAGCAAGGACTCTGTGGGGGAGTTGAGCTCAAGGGAGATGATGGGTGTGATCACTAGGACCACGGCGACGACTGCGAGGAGTTTCTTCATGACGGCTAGCGACAGCCTTGCACGGGCGTCCCGTTGTTTGGGTGCGAACTCGTCGCGTTCACTTGCTTGCTCGGCGCTTTGTGTACTCGACCCAGTTCAGGGTGCAGGCGACCGTGAACAGCACGAGTGCAATCGTCTTGAGCGTGGTTGGGTTCAGGGTCGCGTAAGCGCCGGAGAGCGCCACGGCGATGGTGGACAGGATAGCGGTTGCGAGCCACATTGCCTGTTGAGTCTAATCAAGCTGCATGTCGATGCGCCCTCCTAGGGGGCGCGGTGGCAAGGCGGATGCCCCGCAGGCCAACAAGAAGCGCCCAGCAGCGATAAAGAGCGCCCCGCACTTCAGGTGTCACCGAGGTGCGGGGCGTCCTTGCTGTCTAGCTGCGAGTTAGTTTGCGCCGACAGGTAGGAGGATCGGGTTCGACACCCGGTGAGCCGCCCCGGTGAAAGGCAGTTCCACGAGCTGCAGCCAGACGGGTGTTCCGAGG
>JBDQJC010000112.1:0-5764 GCA_040264055.1 Planctomycetota bacterium | reverse complement strand
GCACTATATGGTGGGTGGCATTCGGACCGATTTGCAGGGTCGTTCTTCCTTGCCGGGGCTTTGGTGTGTCGGCGAGTGCGCATCGACCGGATTCCACGGTGCCAATCGTCTCGCGTCGAATAGTCTGCTCGAAGGATTGGTGCATGGCCGGATGGTCGGCATGGATGCCGCGCAGGACGCCGGCGACCGCCGCCCGGTTCGTTTGGCATTGCCTGAGCGCGGGCGCCGTCCGAGCCGTGATGCCGAGCTCAATCTGACCGACATGACCTACTCGCTGAAGTCACTGATGTGGCGCGAGGTCGGTATCGAACGGGAAGAGAAAGGGCTGTTGGACGCGGCGAGTCGTTTGGAAACCTGGGATGGCTACCTTGCCCGGTTGGGCCCGTTCTCGCCGGAGGGTGTCGAGGTCGTCAACATGGTGCAAGTTGGGCTCGCGATCTCTTTGGCTGCTCGATTCCGTGAAGAGTCGCGTGGTACCCATTTCCGGCAAGACTTCCCCGAACAAGCGGAGCACTGGCGCCGTCATTCCTTGTTGAAAGTTGATGCCGGAGGCCTGCATTGTGGAGTGCGTCCGGTGCCTGGTGGACCAGGCGACCCCAACGCGCCAGGCGCGGAATCGAACGAGACGGAGTTGCGTAGTTGAAAGGCTCACTTCCCACACGACCACCTGCAGATCGGGTGGTGGTGGCCTCCGTGCTTTCGCCGGAAAGTGAAGCACTTCTTGCGGTGGATCCGTTGGCCGAGATCGCCGGATTGGCGGCTGCGGCCGGCGCCGAAGTCGTCGGCAGGGTCATTCAGCGTCGCCCCAAACCGCATATGCGTACCGCTTTCGGCCCCGGCAAGGTCGAGGAGATTGCCGCGCTTTGCGAACAACGCGATGCCAAGGTCTTGATTGTCGATCTGGATCTCAGCCCGAGCCAAGGCCGCAACTTGGAAAAGGACCTTGGGCTGCGCATCGTCGATCGCACCGAGCTGATTCTCGACATCTTTGCCACGCGCGCGCGCAGTAAGCAAGCGAAGCTACAGGTCGAGCTTGCGCAACTGCAGTACCTCGGCTCGCGCTTGCGGCGGATGTGGACCCACCTGGAACGAACCGGCGGGGGGATTGGCACGCGTGGTCCGGGTGAAACCCAGCTCGAAACGGACCGACGCCTGATTGGTCAGAAGGTCGCCGACCTGAAGCGTCGCCTGCGCGAAATCGAAGCGCGTAGTCGCCGGAGGGCCGAAGAACGGCTGGATCCCAATACGGTGTCGCTGGTGGGTTACACCAACGCAGGGAAATCCTCGCTGCTTGTGAGCCTAACGGGAGCCGAGGCTTACGTCGCCGATCAGTTATTCGCGACCTTGGATACGCGAGTGCGCAACTGGAAGCTGGAAGATGGCCGGCGGGTCATGCTCGCCGATACGGTTGGCTTCGTGCGCGAACTTCCGCACCACTTGGTGGCCTCGTTTCATGCCACGCTCGAAGAGACACTGCATGCAGACTTACTTTTGCATGTGCTCGATGCCAGCGATCCCGATCGCGCATTGAACCTTCGCGCCGTGGATTCGGTCCTTGAGGAACTCGGCGCGGGGGAGCTTCCCCGTTTGCTCGTCCTCAACAAAGCCGATCTGCTCGAAGAAGACGAACGCTTAGCATTGCGCGCGGAGTTTCCCGACGCCGTCTTGGTGTCCGTGAAATCCGGAGAGGGGATTGACTCCTTGGATCGCACGATTGCGGCTCAACTCGACGCATGGTCTTTGTACTTAGATGTGCGCATCCCTTCGAGCGCTGGCAAGTTGATCTCGGAGCTCAAGCGCGTCAGCCGACTCGAGGAAGAGGGTTACGAGGCCAACGATTGGATTGCGCGCCTTCGGATTGGCCCACGCCAGTGGGGCATGCTGCAAGCCGAGTTTGAACGCAGCCAAGCTGCTTTCACGCCGGTCGCCGAACCGGCGTTTTAGGCGAGCCACTCCGACCCATCCCCGAGTGGAGAGTGGAAGCGAGGGACTACGGTCGCTTGGGTGCGTCGAATCCAGGCACCTGAGGTAGCACCAGGACCATGCCCGGGCTCAGGCGGCTGGGATCATCCAAGTCACTTGCGACGGCGACCGAATCGATCAGCGCTTGGTTTGCTTTGCCGTAGGCGCGTGACAGGATGCCATAGAGCGTGTCGCCCTCTTTCACCGTGTAGCGCAGACCCTCGATCTCATCCACAGCGGGAGGAGTGGTCGGCTCGGCCGGTGGCTGTTTGGCAGGCGCTGGCTGGTTCGGCGGGGTTTGGCCAGGTTGCGTCGCCGGTTGAGCCGGCGGGATCTCGGAGGGCTGCGTCGTCGTCGGAGTCTTCGGTTCGGAGCTGCCGGCAGGCGTTTCGTTGTTCTCGAGAGAAGCGGAGTTGCGCTTGGTCTCGTTCTCGCCCTCGGTCAGATCATCCGGGTGGACCCCGAGAGTGATCCGGCCTGGGTTCTTGTCTGGCTCTTGGCCTGCCTCGACCTCGTTTGAGATTTTCCAGGCAATCGCGAGCACGATCAGAACCAGGATGCCGCCGAGAGTCGCAAGGGAACGCATTGAGGCAGCATACCGCGTGGCATCGCGGGAAAAAAGCCGCGAGTGGCCTGCACTTCCGCCAAATCTGCGCCAAGCTCTGCGGGCCCCAATTGAGGCGACGGCGCGACCCAGAGGATCGCGCCGTCGCAGGATTTCTACCCAAGCTGGCCGCAGGCCCGCACCCGGAGGCGCGGGCCAGGTCAGCGGCTAGGCCGTGACCGGAGCAGCGCCGCTGCCGTTCTGGTCGCCGTCTTCTGGCAGACGCTTATTCCGCGCCCAGCGGTCGAGGAACAACAGAGCCGGGCTCGCGACGAACATCGAGGAGTAGGTACCGACGACCACACCGATCAGCATGGCGAAGGAGAAGCCCTCGAGTACGTTGTGCATCGGTCGGTTGTAGATGAACAGCACCGCGACGACGAAGAAGGTCGTCAACGAGGTGAGAATCGTTCGACTCAGCGATTGGTTAATCGACAAGTCAATGATCTCGGCGTAGCTGCCCTTCTGGCGGGGGAGGTTCTCGCGAATGCGGTCAAACACCACAATCGTGTCGTTCAGCGAGTAGCCAATGATGGTCAAGAAGGCGGCCACCATTTCCAAGTTGATTTCAACTTGAACCAGGCCGAGCTTCGAGAACAGCGCCATGATGCCGAGCGTGACCAAGACATCGTGGAAGACCGCAATCACAGCAGCGATGCCGTAACGGTATTCCTTAAAGCGGAAGTTCATGTAGACGATGATGCTCAACAAGGAGAGCAGCATCGCGAGCGATGCCTTCTGTTGCATCTCGCCCGAGACCCGAGGGCTCACCGTAGAGATCTCTTGGAAGGGGGACTCTTGGCTGAGGGTGTCGCCAAAGACCTTCAAGAGTTCTGCTTGGAAGCTGGCTTGCAAGTCTTGTCCAGCGGTCGTGCCATCGAGATAGCTCGCCCGTTCCGCCGGAGTGAGCGTGCGCTCGACCATGAACTGCCTCGAGACATCGGCGGCTTCGCCTGCCTCGGTGCGCACCATGACAACTTGGTAGTCGCCCTCGCTTGCCGTCAGCATCGCTCGAATGTCTTCAATCGGCTTGGCTTCTTGCAGTTCGATGCGCGCAACTGAGCCGCCAGCGATATCGATGCCCTTCATGTGATCGAACTCGGAGGTGAGAACGACCAAGCCGCCAACAATGACGAGCGCGGAGAAGACGCCAGCGATCTTGCGCTTCGAGGTGAAGCGGATGTGCTTATCGGCCCACAAGGCGGGCGCCATCTTGACTTCGGTGATCGCGCGCTTGACGAACACCAAGTAATGCATGACGACCTTGGAGAAGACCAGCGCAGAGAACATCGAAGCAAGGATGCCCAAGGACAAGGTTGCAGCGAAACCTGCGACCGGGCCCGTTCCTACCTTGAACAGGATGATGCCGGTAATCAGCGTGGTCAGGTTTGCGTCGACAATCGTCGAAAAGGCGTTTTCGTAGCCATTCTTGTACGACTGCATGACCTCGCGGCCGCGTTTGCGTTCTTCACGAACCCGCTCGAAGATCAGGATGTTGGCGTCGACCGCCATGCCGATCGTCAAAACCAAGCCGGCCATGCCGGGCAAGGTCAAGGTTGCTTGCGTGAAGTACAGCGCGCCGATCAAGATGAAGGCGTTGAATGCCAAGGCGAGCGCCGCAACCAGGCCGTTCGCCCAGTAGTATGCGAGCATGAAGACGAAGACCGCTGCCAGACCCACGATCGCTGACATGCGACCCTTGTCAATCGAGTCAGCACCCAACGAGGGGCCGACAAAGCTCTCGCTATCGAGCACCGGCACGATCGGCAAGGAGCCGGTTCGCAGCACGGTGATGAACTCGGTGACTTCTTCAACCGAGAAACCGCCCAAGCCGCCGGTGATGATGCCCTGGCCTGGAATCCGTCCTTCGATCTCGGGGGCAGAGTAAACCTCGCCCGACAAGATGATGGCCATCGCTCGGCCCTTGAACTCTTCCGTGAAGTCCGCGTATGCGGTGCCTCGCGAGCTCTTCATCTTGTAGCCCACGGCCGGACGCGCAGCGCGGTCTGCCGAAGGGAACACGGCCTCGATGCCGGCGCCGGTAAAGTCCCAGGAGTCGGGGTCGTCGGGCGAGGTATTGCGAATCGCCCCTTCATTGCGCACGGGCACGGCATCCAGACCGTTTGGTGCGGTTTGAGGCGGAGCGTTCTCGCTCATGCCGTACCAAAGCACACCCGAACGGGGGCCGCCATTGGCTTCGTCGACGCGGTTGAAATCAGTCGGTGCCGCGTCGGGGTTTGCGGTGCGCCAGGTGCTGTACTTTTCCAGCTCGGCCGCGTACCCCAAGTCGTCCGATGCGTTCAGCACAATGCGGAACTGCAGCGAACCTTGGTTCACAATGATCGACTTGATCTGTTCGACTTCTTCCTTGGTGCGGTCGGGCAGCTCAACAACGATCTGATCATCCCCTTGAGGGTAGATCGGAATGTCGGCCATGCCGCTGCCGTCGAGACGGCGTTGGAAGACAGAGGCGATTTGCTGAAGAACGAGACGTCGGTCTTCGTTCTGGCCAATCTGCTGCTTCTCGATCGCATCTTCGAAGTCGACCTTGTAAACAATCCGCGAGCCACCCGACAAGTCGAGGCCCAAATGGATGTTGAAGGCGACCATCGACCAGATGGACAAGATGGACACCAGGACGATGCCGAAAAGCTTGCGTGGTAGGTTGGGGACCATGGGATGGTCTAACTGAAACGGGGATCAGGCGCAGATTCGCCAGGCGGCGGAAGCAGCAAGCGGCGCCAGCAGACCCAAAGGCCCAGGCCAGCGCCGCGAAAAAGCTCGGTCTACAGCTGGGCTGCTTTGCCCGCGCGTCCGCGCAGGAAGAACAGCTTGGCTCGACGAGGCTTGCGGTTGGGGCCGCGATCGACTTTCACATTCACAACCCGTGGGCTGTGCAATGGGAAGGTGCGCTCGACGCCTTGGCCCTGCACGATCCGGCGGACCGTGAAAGTCTTGCGGGCAGCGTGGCCAGCAAAGCGAATGACCTGGCCCAAAAAGGGCTGCACGCGCTCGTTCTTGCCCTCTTTGATGAGGTACTCGACGCGCACAAAGTCACCGACAGCAAAGGCTGGGACTTCGTCCTTCAGCTGTTGCTTATCGAGTTCGATGATGATGTTGTCCAGGAGAAGCGCCGCGCCGAAGCGCGGGAGATTAGTCGTTGTCGGATGGTGGCAGAAGATCGGGACGACGCTGTTG
>JBDQJC010000111.1:0-6026 GCA_040264055.1 Planctomycetota bacterium | reverse complement strand
CTTCGGACATCCGGATAAACCGGCGCTCGACGGACTTGCGATTCACTGAAAAGATCCGCGCCGCTTGCCGGCGGGTGACCTTGGAGCACAGCGTTTGCGTTAACAAGTGATGCAGAAAGGGTATGCGATAACGATAGTTACTTTTGAAAGACTGGGTGCTGAACGTACGTTCACAAACCAAGCAGCGGAACCGTCGCACCCACGCGCCGTCGCACCTGCGGCGGTAACGACCATGGAGGTGGTAGCGAAACGGGATCTCCTCGAACTCGGAAGGACACCCGATGAAGGGACAGAATGGTGGCAAAAACAAAAATGCGTCCTCGAAGTGGCTTCACTCAGAGGACGCGTTCGACGAGGATTCGTTACAGGTGGAATCTCAATTTCCAACACTCAAAGGGGCCAGATTCTAATTGTGATAAGGATCGACGTCGGTGAGCTCGCGCTGGCTGCGGTCGAGCCCCAGCGCATCTTCGAGAAAGTGGCGCAGGATCACAGTTTGAGGCGCCGCAAGTTGTTTTCCAGCGCGAGCGACAAACCAAACGCCAAGCATGGCGAGTAACAATGCGCCGGCAATCCAGAATGCCCATGGCGACTGACCAAGGAAGTTCTGGACCGCGCCCAAGGTGACCGTGAATAGCAAGCCTGTGATCATGGCGACATAACAGAACGCGATCGCTGTCCACACGGCGGGTTCGGGGCCGATCAAAGCGTGCACCACGCTTCCGTGGCCTTGCTCGCGATCCGCCTCGATTTGTAGACCGAGCGCGGGAGACCAGAGGTGCTTGTCTTTCTGCGGGATGCGCAGGTCTATGACGCGTTGCACATCGGCGACGAAGCCGTGGCAGGGGCAGTCTGGCAAGGCCAGCCGTGCCTGAATGCATTGCACCACTTCATCTGGTTCAAGCGCTAGGCGCACTTCGAACCGGGGGCGTAATCGATTTTGACTCAACGAATGGGATTTGGCTCGGGTGGCGGGCCGCTTCGAGTCTAGCGTCGAAATTGCGCGACGGTGGGATAGTGATCGCTGATTCGATCGAGTCGGGGGTCGTCGCGTTTGACTTCTGCGAGGCTGCAAAGTGCCGCAAGGCCGGGCGTAGCGAGCATGAAGTCAATGCGCTCCAAGAATCCTTGTTGCGACTCGGGGGTCGCCGCATGTCCGAGGTACCGGGTCGGAAAGGTGGCTATTTGAAACTGCGCCTCGACATCGGCTTTCGGATGCAAACGAAGAAACTGAGCGTAGGCGAGATCGCTGAGCGGAGCTTTCAAGATCTCCTCCATGATGTCGAAAATAAACTCGCCCTCGACGATGAACTTCTCGCCCTCGGGCCGTTTCTCGTCCGCCGGCGTACGCCGATCCAGCAACGGCTGCTGTCCCGCGAGCATGGCGCGATCGACCGCGGCATGCGCGTTGAAGTCACCGACCAAGAGCACCTCGCGACCCAAAGCATGAGCTTTTTCAACCGCCTCGCGCACAATCTTCGCCTCAAGTAGCTGTTCGCTGCGTAGCCCCGGCCAAAGGTGGGTGACGATCACATCGACGCCGTCGACTTGCACGTGCAGCATGCCATGGTGAAAGTCTGCAGTGCGCCGCTCCACAACTTTCAAGGGCTCGCGGCTGGTGATCCCCAGGTTGAACCCGCCTTCTTTGAGCACAGCCACATGGGGATGCCCCCAAGCCGCCGCGACTTCCCGCAACTTGGCCTCGTTCCAACCCGACAGTTCTTGCAAGGCAACCACATCCGGCCTCTGTTCACGAATCCAAGCGAGCCCTTCGGCCTGGCTTGCACCGTTACGAAATCCGACCAGCACGTTGTAATTCACCACGGTCCAAGGCCGTGCTCGGTCGCCCGTGGCTTCGCCCGCTTCCAGCGCGAGCATCGCTTCGGCAAAGGCTCGGCCGATATCCGAGTAACACTTCGCGCTACCCAAATAGTGATAGGGGAAGTCTGAGCCGACCTTCTCCCATTCCTCGATGTTGTCTTTCCAGCCTTTGCGAAAGACCTTGTCGGCGGTCCAATCCCAATACTGGTCCGTTCTCACTAGCGCAACGCTGCCTTGCCACTCCTCGAGCGCAGCGGCCTCAGCTTGGGCGTCCTTAAAGGCTTGTTTTCTCGAGTCCTTACCAGCCGGAATCACGCCGTCCACGCCAAGTTGACCAATTACGACGGGAAGATTCGCGACCTTCAAATCGCGGCGTAAGTCGCGTATCCAGTGCGCGAGATTGGCGGCGTATTCCGAAGTCGCACGCTCATCGACCATGTCATTCCAACCTTGAAACCAGACTGCGCCACGCAGTTCCAGACGCCGACCCTTCAACTCGGGGAAGCGGTCGCCGGCCTGGGCCATCGTCTCGCGCACTTCGCGCAACATCTCGCGGTAGTAGTGACCGAAGGATGCCTCGACTTGCTCCATCGTCGCGGCAGGGTCGCGCTTCTGCGCAGCTTCAAGCAGCTCCGCGAGACGCTCCGTGGGTAAGCCAGCACTAGGCGAACGGAAGTCGCGCCACAAACTCTTGCCACCCCATGCGGTTTTGATGATCAAGACGGGCTGATCCAGGCGGTCGCCCAGGGTGTGACCAAAATCAAGTTCGGGCCCGATGCGATTCGGACTGCCGTAACCGACGGTCAACTTTCCGCGCCGACCAAGGAACTCAATGAAGACGTCCTCACGCTCGATCCAGACACCCTGCTCATGCAAGTGCGCAAAGCGTGCCGCGGTCTCTGGCGCGTGAATCTGATACTCAAGCAGCTTGAGTTGCGCCTTGCCTTCCATATTCGACTGCCCAGCCAGAATGTAGACCGGAACTGCCGGTTCCTGGCTGCTTTCTTCCTGCGCAACCGCTGGCCACGCTTCATCAGTGAACGGATCTGTCGCCCGTGCGACCGGCGAGGCCACGCTTGCGACAAGGAGGAACAGGAGCCCGCGGAGCATGCGCTCAGTCTACGCGGTGGCGAGTCGCTATCGTGAAGGGGTGCTGAGCTCCCTCCTTGGTCTCGCGCTCGCTGCGCTCCCTCAGGTCGAGAACCCTCGACCAAACATTATTCTGATCTACGCGGATGATCATGCCGAAGCGGCGATCAGCGCTTGCGGCGGCAAATTGAACCGCACACCCAACATTGATCGACTTGCTGCGGAAGGTATGCGCTTCTCCCAGAGCTTCGTGGCCAACGCGATTTGCGGCCCGGCCCGAGCGACCCTGTTGACTGGACTTCACTCGCACGCCAACGGCAGGGTGAACAATGTTTCGGCGTTTCGTGATGACCTTCCCACCTGGTCGAAGTTGATGCAAGCTGCGGGATATCAGACCGCGATGTTTGGCAAGTGGCATCTGCCGACCGACCCAAATGGATTCGATGCTTGGGCAAAGACGGGTGGCTACTACATCAAAGGGGTGCAGACAGCGGATGGATTCGTCGAGCGACCCGGCTACACCGTCGATGTGATCACCGATATGGCAATCGAGTGGATCGAGGATCGTGATCAGGACCGCCCTTTTGTTGCCTGGCTCAGTCATAACGCTTCGCACCGGACTTGGATGCCAAGCCCGGATCACCTGACGATGTACGACGATCAGGAGATCCCCGAACCAGTCAGCCTGTTTAGCGATCATGCCGGAAAGAGCCCAGCCGCGGCACTGACTCAGATGCGGATCGCCGAGGACCTCTTCCCGGCTTACGACCTGAAGTTGCCAGTGACCGGCGATCAGATTCTGGATCCGGCGGCGAATGGTCGGCTCGCGCCGATGTCGGACGAGGTGCGCGCCGCCTGGGATGCCGCATACGGTCCGAAGAACGAAGCCTTCGCTGCCGCCAACCTTGAAGGCGAAGCCCTGGTCCGTTGGAAGTACCAGCGCTACATCAAGGACTACCTGCGCTGTGTCGCATCGCTAGACGATAGCGTGGGCCGCTTGATGAACTACCTGGATGAGTCCGGTCTCGCCGAGAACACTCTGGTGATCTACACCGCGGACCAAGGCTTCTTCCTCGGCGAGCATGGCTGGTACGACAAGCGCTGGATGTACGAGCCAGCGCTGCGTACGCCGATGATCATGCGCTGGCCAGGCCAGATTCCGGCTGGAGCGGTCGATAACCACCTCGTGCAGAACATCGACATGGCGCCGACCTTCCTGGAGGTCGCCGGACTCGGCGACTCAGAAGGAATGCATGGCCGCTCCTTACTCGGCCTGATGCGAGGGCAAAGCCCGCAGAGCTGGCGCGACGCGATCTACTATCACTATCAGGAATACAACGAGGGTCGGATTTCACACCGCGTTGCCGAACATGATGGAGTGCGTACCGACTACGACAAACTCATTCGGGTCTACCGACATGATGCCTGGGAATATTACGATCTGCGCAGCGACCCAGATGAGTTGAACAACCGCATCGACGATCCCTTGGTGGCGGAACGAGTCGCCAAGTTGAAGGCACGCTTGCGTGAGTTCAAGCTTGAGTTTGACGACACCATGGGCAAACCGCTGCCGGTCGATGGAGTCGAGGATTGAGCGCTTGATGCGATCGCCTAGAGAGTCAGGGTGAACTACGCGCGCGCGCGATTGCTACTCGGAATCAGCTCGGTGGGTACCTGGGTGGTGCTCGCCACCTGCGGCATTCTGTTCGGCCTGCCGGCGGGGTGGGTCGTACGAGCGGCCGAGCCCGCCTGGTCCGCCCAAGTCGCGGTGCTGATCCGGGTGCTGCTGCTGTACATCGGCCTGAGCCTTCCCTTTGATCTGCTTGGCGGCTGGCTATTGCCGGCGCGCTACGACCGGTGGCAACAGAGTTTGCCCAGTTATCTCATGAAGTGGGGGCGCGGGGTCCTCGTCCAGTCCGTGGTCATGCTTGGCTGCGCCCTCAGCTTGATCGCTGCGACCCGCTTTGCCGGCGGCTTCGGCGCGGGCTACATGTTGTTGGCTTTGAGCTTGGCCCTCTTGGCAACGCAGAGCTTGCTTGCCCGCGCGGCCGCCCGTGCTCGCGCGACGCGAGTCGGCAAGCATCTGATATGGGAATCGGCGGACCCGGGTTTTTCAGGAGGTTGGGTGGGACTTCCTGGCAAGGAACGCCTGATTCAACCTGCGAGTTGGCGGGCCCTGCTTTCCGATGACGAGTTGCGCGCGCAAGAGCTACGTCGTGAGCAGATCGTGCGTACTGGCTCGCGCTCGCGCGGAGTCTGGCTGGCGATCGGCTTTCAGTTGTTGGGCTTCTGCTTGGTTTGGCAGTTCAGCAAGGGGGCAGAAAACGCGGCTGACTTAACGAGTACTGCTCTCGGCATGACGCTGTGGAACTTCCTCGGCTTGCTCATCTTGCCGACTCCCAGTCGAGCTGGTGTTTATGAAGCGGACGACGCCGCGCGCCGCGCGGGTGCTGCACAAGAAGACTTGATCAACGGAATCCGCAAACTTGATCGATTGCAGGAAGACGAATCGGAACGCTCGGATGGGGTTGAGTTGATTTTCCACCCGGTACCGTCGGTTGGCCATCGAGTCCGGCGCTTGCGAGCGGGCCTAGCCGCACGAGGGGCCCATCACGCCACCCGGTTGGCGCTCTTTCTGTCTTGGGCCTGCCTCGGGTTCCTGTCTCGCGCGGTGCATTGCAACGCGGGGCGTCCTGAGGTTTGGGTGGCATTCCCAAGCGATTAGAAAGGGATTCTGGTTTATGCTGGCAAGATGCCCTTTTTCCCCGGGCATCCCCTCGTCATGAAATCTCTTCCCTTTTTCTTTCTGTCGCAGCTCTTGCGACACCCAGCGTTGCCCAAGACGTCATCGGTGTCGGTTGGTCTGGCGATGTCTACCAAATCGATCTAGCGACCGGCAGCTCGAGCCTGCTTGGCTACAGTGGCTACAGCAAGTTGAACGCGATGGCAAAAGCGCCCGATGGAACGCTGTACGCTGACCCGCCCCCCAAGAACTGGTCCAGCCTAAGTGAGAGTCCTCACCTCTAGACTGGCCCTCAACTCTCAAGGAGGCGGCAGATGTCCCGCAAGCGATACCCGATCGATCAGATCATCACCAAGCTCCGCGAAGCGGAGGT
>JBDQJC010000110.1:0-6322 GCA_040264055.1 Planctomycetota bacterium | reverse complement strand
TTGTTGATTCGAGATCAAGAAGCCGGCCGCCGCCTGCCCGCCGATGGAAAACCGCACCCCGCCGACTTCCTGGGGGCTGCGTGGTGCCGCTGTGATCGCTTGCACGAGCCCCGCTGAACCTGAAATCCAAATCTCGCCCGATTCGCCCACCCAGAGCGAGGGCGAGAAATTCGCGCGCAGTGGCCGCGCCTCGGCTTCCGTGCTCTGCCGCATGCGAGCCGCGTAGAGCATGCCGCCGTTCAAGGATTCGACCCCAAGCAAGAATGGCGCGTCGCCTAAAGCGCCACCTTCAAAGTTCGCAAAGGTCACCGCCGCAGTGAAGGCATTGACGAAAGCTGCACTCAAATCCTCCGGAGCGTTCTTCTTCAACTGCAGCCCCAGTGCAAACCCTGGTAACTCAATCGCGAGACCCTTCGACTCTTTCTCGGGCAGGCGCGCTGCCAGGATTTGCAAGCCTGGCTCAAGATGAGCAAAGACTTCTGGGCCCGGGTCGCGCCCGAACAACAGGGCAAAGTTGCCATCCGCTTCGATCGAATCTGCCACCGCGGCCTCGGTCGCATACAGGTCGCGCGATGTCCACCACGCACCAAGCTCGCGAGTCATCGAGCCCCGGAAAACGGCCCCCGGTAGCTCCGGCATCGACACAGTTTCCACATCGGGGAAGAATGGAGCATGCGAAACCCGCAGATCCGCGCTACACGGCGTCAGCCCTTCAAGGTGAACCCCTTGATGCGTTACGCCGAATGCAAGTGCAGCCCAAGGGGCCACCCGCAATGCCTCGTGCAACTCCGCACCAAGGAGCGAAGCTCCTAAGTCGTCTGGATAGCGCGGGTAGCCCTTGGCGCGCAAGACATCGCCACTCAAGTAGGCGATCACCTGACTCTCGGTGCAAGCGGCTCGGGCGATGCGCATGCCAGAAGGCAAGGGCTCGTCACCGACCCTCGTCAGCTCGCCCGCCGTTTTCGGTGCGGCAAGGAAGTGATCTCCGCGTCTGGCAAGTTGGATCTCGCCAAGCGTAATCGTCCACTCTTCCCCAGCGATCTGTTGGGCCGACACTCCCGCAAGGCCCAATACCGGGCGCAAGCACGACTCGGCTAGATCGCCGTCACGCCCGCGTGCGTGCAGCGCCCACACGACATTGGGCTCTTGACCGCGTAGCGTGACTCGCAGCCCATCTCCGGCCAATGCATCGAGGAACTCACTCACTTCCCCTTTGACTGGGCTCAGCAGAATCTCGATTCCGACTTTCGCCGCGGCTGCTTGAGGATTCGCTTCCAGTTGCGCCCAGACCGGCGAGCGAACCAAATGCTTTGCCAAGACACCATGCTGCAATTCCTTGCCCAACTCTGCTGGCCGCAGGACCTCCAAAACAATCGGACTCGCCTCCTGTTGGGGAGGGCAGAAAAGAGTCAGCGAAACGAAGCCAAGGGAGAGCAGGAACATACGCAGTGAAAGGAAGGGCAAAAGCGCCCACTCCACTCTACGCAAGGAAGCAGCCCCCTGCTGAGATCAGATCGGTTCGCCCAGAATGAGGCTTCCCGAGCCAGGCCGACGCGGAGTCAGCACGTTGGTCGTTCCTGGGAAGTACGCCGTAGCAATTTCGCCGAGCTTGCTGAGTACGCCTTCATCGCGCGACAGCGCCAGCACATAGAACTTCCACATGCGTTGATACGAATGCTCCAGGTCCGCCAAACGCGGGACATGTTGCGCAAACTCACTCAGCGGCGCCAACGCGGCTTCGCCTGGCCAGCGCACCAACATGCGCGCCTGCTTGAGCTGCATCTTCGCTGCAGGGCAATACAACAAGACGGGGACTTCCTGCCCCGTCGCAGCCTTGAGCTCGGCGCCAAGTTGCTCTTCGACTTCGCGGCGAGCGTCGGCGGTACCCGCGCCGAAGAAGCGATCGATCAGCCCCTCTTGGGCATTCTTGTTCGCGTAGACCGGATACACCGCGGCGCGTTTCGGGATCTTGCGCGAGTTCAATGCATCGACGTAGACACGCAAGCGGGCCGCCGAGCCAGGATCATCAATCTTGGCGCGATCGAGCAGGTCGATCAGGCCCGCATCGGTGCTGCGCTGCAGTTGCTCGAAACTCACCGCACCTTCCAATAAGGCGATTTCGACTGCCTTCGCAACCAAAGCACCCGCCGCAATCTTGGTGTGGTGGTAGTAGACCCGCTCGCTGAAGTAGTAGCGCGCCTCGAGGCAGCGCAAGATCTCGCTGAGCAGGGCCTCTTTCAAGTAGCCCTTGCGACCTAGGTCGACGTACAACTGCTGGGTGCGACGATCGACCCGGAACATATTGAAAATGCGTGGGTCGTAGCCGAGGTGCAAGCCGGTAAACATGGCGTCGCGCGCCAAGTAATCCAGCATGTCGGCGTCGATCGTGCCCGAGACGAGGCCACGCCAGTAACTCGGCACTTCGGACGCGCGCGGTGAACTGCTGGGCGCGAGGATCGCAAGGACCTCGTTGCGCACGCCGGTCGCCGCGAGCGCGCGCCCGAGCCCGGTGTCATCGCCAAACATCGCTTCGAAGCGTTCGGCATTGTCATGCCGTGGCAGCAATCCGGTTTGATCTTCAATGTTGTGGCCAAACGGCAGGTGCGTCGAATCGTGCACCAGGGCCGCCAAGCGCACAATGCGCAGCTCGTGCTGATCAAAACCGCCGTAGCGCCCGCCGCCTTCGCGGTCGCGCACCGCGTTGATTTCGCCAACCATGCGCGAAGTCAGGTGCGCCGTCCCGATCGAATGCTCGAATCGAGAATGCTGCGCGCCCGGGTAAACCAAGTACGCGGCACCCAACTGGCGCACATGGCGCAAACGCTGCATTTCGGGCGTATCCAGCAGCCCGAGTTCTTCACGGGTCAGCGGGATGTCCCCGTGGACAGGATCACGGACGACGTTTTCGAATGGAAGCACGTTGAGGCGAGGAAGCAGAACGACGAGAGATTGTGGGAGTTGCTTCTTCCTCGTCCGGCGTGACCTCGGATTGAGCATAGCTCACCAGACGGTCCCGCTCGGCCCGAGTCAACGGGCGCATGCCGCCGCGGCGCACCCCTTTGACACCCAAGTCGCCAATCCGCACGCGCTTCAAGCGCTTGACGCCAAAACCGTGACGCGCGAGCAAGCGCCGCACTTCGCGGTTACGGCCTTCAAGAATGACGATCTCAAGCGAGGTCCCGGCTTTCGAGGTGCGAATCACTTTGACGCGTTCGGGTACTACCTTCTGGCCATCAATCCAGGCTCCACCACGCAAGGCATCCAGGTCTTGCTGACGCACCTGCATGCCAGTGAAGACGACGTAGGTCTTCGGCACCCCAAACGAAGGGTGCATCATCATGTGGGCGAAATCGCCGTCGTTGGTCAGGAGCAACAAGCCCTCGCTGTCCTCGTCGAGACGCCCGACCGGGTAAACCCGCGAGGGCACCAGGTGGTCGACCAAATCGCCGACTCGCGGCCGAGTCTCGCGCTTGTCTGCCGTGCACAGCACGTTGCGCGGCTTGTAGAACAGGTAGTAAAGGCGGCGAACTTCGCGTATCGGCTGGCCGTTGACGCGAACCTCGTCTTCCGGCTGTACCCGGTAGCCCGGGTCCATGCGGATCTCGCCGTTGACCTCGACGCCGCCTTCTTGGATCAGCGCGTCGCATTTGCGCCGCGAATCCACCCCACGCTCGGCCAACCAACGATTGAGCCGGACACCGCGCTGGTCGACCACACCCGACTCAGGCGAGTCGGTCGCGGCTAGCAGGCCGTGTGCATTGCGTCGCTCAGCCGCCGAGACCTGCGGGGCACCACGTCCGTGGTGACCGGCTTTGCGGCGATTGGGGCGCTTCTTGCGGGGGTTGTTGCGGGTCATTGGAGGAAGAAAGCCCGGTAGTGTACCAAGCAAGAGAAATTGCCGGGCTGCAAGCGCTCGCAGCAGGAAATCAGCGACAATTCTCGGCTAAACGCCCAAATCCAAGCGAGAGTTCGGCGAGCAGGATCGTTGTTCTGCCAGGGCCTCGTTTCATGCTCACCCTTCTGTCCTTCTTGTTCGCCTGCTATGTGTACTACTTGGCCCACATCGTGGTCCATATGTGTGCGCACCGTTCGCTCACACGGAGTCGCAGGCTGAATGTCGTAGTCGGGAACCTCCTGTCCTCGGCTCACTTGATGGTGTTTAGCGGCTGGCGCGCAGCGCATGTGCTGCATCATCGGTTTACCAATACGGAAAAAGACCCGCATCGCGTCGATTGCTCGCTGCCTGTCTACCTGCTCACCCACTACTACAAGCTGTCGAAGAACGTGTGGGACGCCGCTAGCTTCTGGAAGTCAGTCGGCCCGCCGCTCGTGATCTATGCCAGCCTCTTGATTTGGGGCTATTCCGCGGGCTTCGGCGAACAAGTCGTGCGCTTTGGTCTGCTCTATTGGCTAGGCCCGCTCATCGCGAGCCACATGTTGATGGCCCACTTCAACTACATCACCCACGTCGGCAAGCCGGTCGGCCGCGGGCAAGACACCCGCAGCCTGAATCAAGGCTTGATGCGCATCGTCAACAAGCTGACGTTGAACTTCTATTGCCACGCCGAGCATCACCTCGCGCCTGGCCACGCCGTGCCTACTGCTGCGCCAAGTCCAGCAGGAAGGCGTAAGTAAAGGCGATCTCTTTGTAGCGACGGTAACGACCCGATGCGCCGCCGTGGCCGGCGTGCATTTCGGTTTTGAACAGCAACTTGTTGTCGCTGGTGCGCAGCGCTCGCAGCCGGGCGACCCACTTTGCCGGTTCCCAATACTGCACTTGCGAATCGTGCAGGCCGGTCATGACCAGAAGGTGGGGATAGTCCTTCGCTTCGACATTGTCGTAAGGCGAGTAGGACATCATGTACTCGTACGATTTCGGGTCGGCTGGATTGCCCCATTCGTCGTACTCAAAAGTCGTCAGCGGAATGCTGTCGTCCTCCATGGTCGTCACGACATCGACGAACGGCACTTGCGCGACGATGCCATTCCAGAGTTCCGGTGCCATATTGGCGATCGCACCGACCAGCAAACCGCCTGCGCTCCCGCCTTGGGCGTAAAGTTGCTGCGGGCTGGTGTAGCCCAGAGCACAAAGCGCGCGACCGCAATCGATGAAGTCGGTGAATGTATTGCGCTTGTTCAGCAGCTTGCCGTCTTCGTACCAAGCGCGGCCCATTTCTTGTCCCCCCCGAATGTGCGCAATCGCATAGCTAAACCCGCGGTCCAGCAAGGAAAGGCGCGCCGCGCTGAAGTGCGGATCCATGCTCGCGCCATAGCTGCCATATCCATAGAGCAGAAGCGGAGCAGGACCAGCGGTTGCATCGGCGCGCTTGACCAGTGACACCGGCACCTTCTTGCCATCTTGCGCATCGACCCAAATCCGTTCGGTGACGTAGTCGGCCGGATCGAATCCACCAAGTACTTCGTCGCGGCGCAGCAGCGTGCGCTCTCGCGTATTCATGTCGTACTCGTAGACCGAATCTGGAGTGGTCATCGACTCATAGTTGAAGCGCAGCCGATGGTTATCCCACTCGCGATTGTCGCCCGACTCCACGATGTAGGCCGGTTCATCAAAAGCGATGGAGTGATCGTCGGTGCCGTCCCAACGCATGATCCGCAAGCGCGTCAGCGCGTTCTCTCGCTCAACCAGCACCAAGTGCTCGCGGAAAGCTTCCATGCCTTCGAAGAAGACTTCGTCACGGGCGGCGAGGTATTCCTTCCAGTTCGACTTGGCCGGGGCGGCCGGATCCGCCTGCATCAGGCGAAAGTTTGTGGCCTCCCAGTTGGTCCGGATCCAGAACGCGCCATTGGCGTGATCGGCTCCGTATTCCAAGCCGCGCTCGCGCGGGTGCAGCACTTGCCAATCGCCTGCCGGATCATCGGCGCGAACAAAGCGCACTTCGTCGGTGATGGTCTGCCCCGAATGAATGAACAAGTATTCGTCGGAACGGGAGCGATAGACCGAGCAATAAAAGGTCTCGTCGGTCTCGTCAAAGATCAGCGCGTCCGGTCCGTCGCCGCCGATTTCATGGCGATAGACCAGGTGACTGCGCAGAGTTTGCGGATCCTGCTTGGTGTACACCAAGGTGCGATTGTCATTCGCCCAAGCAAGGTTGCCGGTCATCTCGGGAACGAGATCGGTTTGCACCTCGCCGGTCGCCAGATTCTTGACGTGGAGGGAATAGATCCGACGCCCACGCTCATCGGTGCAAAACGCCAACTGACTTGCATCGGGGCTGACGCGTAAGCCGGTGGCGCTAAAGAACTCATGACCTTCGGCGAGTTCATTCACATCCAAGAGCACTTGCTCCTTGCCAGTTGGTCC
>JBDQJC010000109.1:0-6324 GCA_040264055.1 Planctomycetota bacterium | reverse complement strand
GTTGTCACGCGAGGCATGAACAAGCTCTTCGAGCTTTCGGAATCTCTTCTTTGCTTTCATCAGTCGATTTGCAGCTGCGTCTTCGGGTTCGTGAATTCATCGACTGAGCCGACGATCTTGGGGTCAGGTCGCTCGATCTCGGGATTGCGAGCGCCGTTGTAATCCAGCGATGCCAAGAAATGGCGCATACAATTGATCCGGCCTCGCTTTTTGTCGTCGGAGCGAATGATGGTCCACGGGGCGTCGCGGGTATCGGTGTGGAAGAACATCGCTTCCTTGGCCTTGGTGTAGTCGTCCCAGCGCGCGAGTGATGCGATATCGACTGGGCTCAGTTTCCATTGCTTGAGCGGATCCTTCTTGCGCGCCTTAAAGCGCCGGAATTGCTCGACCTGGCTAACAGAAAACCAATACTTGATCAGGGTGATCCCGCTGTTGACGATCATGCGCTCTAGCTGCGGAGCCTCCCGCAGAAACTCCAAGTGCTCTTGGTCCGTACAGAACCCGAGGACTTTCTCGACTCCGGCGCGGTTGTACCAAGAGCGGTCAAACAGAACGAGCTCGCCTTTCGAGGGCAGATGCCGAATGTAGCGCTGGAAATACCAGCATCCCCGCTCGCGATCGGTGGGCTTCTCAAGAGCCACCACCCGCGCACCACGTGGATTGAGGTGCTCCATGAATCGCTTGATCGTGCCCCCCTTGCCTGCTGCATCGCGGCCCTCGAAAAGGACGACAACTCGCTGCCCCGTCTCGCGCACCCACTTTTGCACCTTGAGTAGTTCGATCTGTAGCTCGTGCTTGTTCTGCTCGTACTCGACCAAGCCCATTTTCTTGGAATAGGGATAGGCCTTGTCCCGGTTCCACTTTGGAGGTTTGGTATTCGTGTCCAGATCAAAGACCCGCCCTGGGGCCGGGTCTGCGCATCGATTTCCCAGCTCATCCTCCTGATCAGCTGTCGATTCAGTCCGTCGCTTCTTCGCCATCAGCTGTCTTTAACCCCTGTCAGCAATCATGGGCGGAATTCGACGGAGTTTCCGGCAGTTTTGAGTGCATCGACCACCTCGCTCAGTCGTGCCGATTCGACTCCGAGTAGGCTAGACCGCGCCATGCCGGTTCTCGCCCTCGCCGCGGAACTCGAACTCGCCATTGCCTCGTCGCTCGGCGCGCAAGAAACTCCGAGCACTTCAAAAGATGTTGGCTCCGCTTTAGCACCGCAAGAGGCGGTTTGTGCGCAGCACCTCGCTCGCGCAGCTGAGGATCCCAGGCTTGACTTGCATCGACTTGAGCTCCCAAAGCGGGACACCGTGATCGTACAAGGCTATTACACGGTTCCAGAAACCGTGGTCCAGTCGAAGGCTGCGAGATTCGCATTGGCCTTGCAGCCTTGCCGGCCCGATCGGCAGACCGGAAAGAGGATCCAGTCTTCTTCCTGCATGGCGGTCCCGGAGCAGCGGCGACTCAGTTCTTTCAACGCGACACGGGCAGCTCGAATCGGCTCACCGCCGCCACTCTGGGCAATGATGCCGACCTGCAGAGCTATTTCGAATCTTTCTACCAGCCGCGTAGATCGATCGCCTAGAGCGCCTCGAACTTGGCCTTCATCTCGGCCATCCACTGCATGCCTTCTTCCTTGCTCTTGGAGGCATTGGCAGCCATCACATCGGCGTGCGCAGACATGTAATGTTTCTTCATCTGTTCAAACCACTCCTCGAATGACTCGGCTGAGAATTGCTCGGGGCATAGATCGCAGGACATGGTTTTCATGATGATTCTCTTGGGATGAAGGGGCGACTGACCTCCGCACACGCGCCACTCTACCGAATCACGCCAGCTGCGTAGGATCATCCGAGCAAGGTGATCAAAGACCATGACGCGACCACGACGAAGGCGGCGCAGGACAGCCACAGCAGCACATCCCAAACGCGGCCCGGCGCGAGCGCGGGCTCGGTGCGGCGATGCCGAGCCCACAGAGCCGCGGCGCCAAGCACGGGCAGCATCAATGCTTGCGCCACGCCACCAGCAAGCACCAACCGGGCCGGCGCTTGCACGAAGACAAAAACCAGCAGACAGACGATGGGAAGCAAGCCGCAGAAAATGCGGGTCCAACGGTGACGCAGTTGCTCGCCATGCGCGCCGCTCGCTTGGCACACCTTAACCACACAGTCGGCGGCGACCCGGGCCAGCCCGGCGATGCCGACAAAGAAGGTCGAATACAACACACAGAACGCCGCAACCAAGAACATCGGCGACGCCCACGAGCCGAA
Source organism: Planctomycetota bacterium (assembly GCA_040264055.1). Taxonomy (GTDB): domain Bacteria; phylum Planctomycetota; class UBA1135; order UBA1135; family UBA1135. Next base: position 4,063 of record JBDQJC010000109.1, on the reverse strand, counting down.
CACGGGCGCGTACATTTCCGACAGAGTGCGCACCATCAAGTCCTTTTCCGGATCGAGGCCGACACGCCCCAGCACCGCGGCACCCAAAAGGTAAAAGGCCACCGTCGCAAAGGTGTAGATCGCAGCCGACAACCAAGCATCACATTGCATGACGCGAAGCCAGCCGCGCGCGCGCTCGCGCCATTCCGCCGTTGCTTCCTGCTGCCCGGTGAACTTGGCATAGCCTTTTTCCAGGCACCAGTACGGATACATCACGAGCTCAGCGGCACCGACACCGATGATGCCAAAGGCGGCGAGAGCGGTGGCGACCGGTGCGGTTTCTCCGCTGGGGTCGCTTGGCAGCTGTAGGCGCAGGCCCGACACGATTTCGTCGGCGCGGATCGCCCAGTCTGGTTGCAGTTGCAGCAACACGACGGTCGCCACGGTGACGATCGTGAACGACACGACCAGCGCGGTGGCGACAATTTGGATAAGCGAGAATCGGCCGAGCACCAGGATGACCGAGGTCGGCAAGGCGAGGGCCGCAGCCCAGAGCGCAGCATCGGGTGCTCCGGAGAGCGCCGCAGCGCGTTGACGCAGCTCGTCAATGCGCGTCGCGAGTGTTTCCGCCGAGGCGAACTCAGGCGCAACGGCATCGAGCGCCGCCTGCACTTGCAGGCGCACCAATTCACCATTCACAGCCTCGAGCTGTCGCCCGCCATCGGTCCAAGAAAATGCGACCGCGAGTGCTTGGCCGACGCCGCCGACGATGCCTCCGAGCTGGGCAAGAGTGAGCAGAGTCATCAGTACCCACAACCAAACCGCCCATCCAACGCGCCAACGCGGCCCGGGCAAGTCGTCGAGCGTGTCCAGCGCGGTTCGCCCCGACACCACTGCCGCCCGACCAAGCTCGACTTGGGTGAATACTTTGACGAGGCAACCCAGCACGATCAGCCAAAGCAACACGAAGCCCGATTGAGCGCCGACCTTGGTGGTCGCGATCAGCTCACCCGAGCCGACGATGGACCCAGCAACAATCAATCCGGGGCCCAACCGCCGCAAAACGGCACCAAAACGGCGGGGAGGATCCAGGGGCGTCATGGCAGCGGTTCGTCGCGAAAACGACGCCGTCGATCCTAGCGCCACCAGCAAGAGGCTCGTGTCGACTGGAAGGCAGATCGATACTCTGAGCTTGAGTAAGAGTCGCCCTCTTGAAACGATGCCCGTTGCCGTGATATCTCGCCTCGCCCTTCTCCTGTGCTTCGTCACCGCAGCGACTGCCGCTTCCACCCGTCTGAGTGCGCAAGAGCCGCAGGCCGAGGCGTCTCGCGTCGAATCGGCCGCGACCGATCCGGTGAGCCAATGGTTGGTCGAGAACGCGATCCCGATCGATGCGATGGCCACCGACGCAGGCTTTGCCAGCATTCTTGAATCGGTTCGCGTGATAGGACTCGGCGAAGCGACCCACGACCAACGCGAGTGCTTCGCATTCAAGCGTCGCCTGACTCTTCACCTCATCCGCGAGCACGGGTTTCGCTTGGTCGCCTACGAAGCCAATGCAACCAGAGCCAAGCTGCTCAATGACTACGTGCAAGGGCATTCCAGCGACGCCATCGCGGCCATGGGCGGTTTCGGCATGATGATCTGGATGATCGAAGAGAACCGCCTGTTGCTCGACGAGCTTCGTGCATGGAATGAAAAAGCGAAGGCAGCCGATCGTGTCGAAATCATCGGCATCGACGTGCAAGGAGCAATCGGGGCGGCGCAACACTTGCAGAAACTCCTTGAAGGTGCACTGCCCGAGTTGGCGCTCGAGGCTCGCGCAATCGCTGAAGAACTCGTCGAAGCTCGGAACAAGGCCTACGGCAGAGACCTTGACGGAATCAAGCCAGCGCAAGATCGGCTCGCAGCATTCATCGCGGAGCTCTCGCAACGCTGGGGTGAGATCGCCTTGCGCACCTCGCGAGACACCGCGGATGAAATCCTTCTTTGCGCGCGTGAGCTCGCGCGCTTTCCGGTCGATCCGACGCAGCCTGCCGCGCGCGACAAAGGCATGAGCTAGGTCTTATTGGAAGCTCTTGCCTTGCGACCCGCGGGCACCAAGGCCGTGCTGTGGGGTCATAACGGTCACATCACGCGCGGCCCCATGCGCTGGATGGGAACCACCGAAACCGGGTGCGGCGGCTACCTACGCGCCGCGCTCGGAGATGAGTACTACGCGCTCGGCGTTGCCTTCGGCAGCGGCGGCTTTCAAGCTCTTCATTCTGACCAAGACAACAAGTGGTGGTTTCGCCGCTACGAACACGGGCCCGCCCCCGCCGACACGGTTGGCCACTCGATGACCACTGCGGGCCTTGGCGACTCTCTCGTTGATTTCCGTCATGCACCCAAGGACGGCCCGGTTCGCGCATGGCTCGATCGCGACTGCGGCATCCGCTCTTGGGGCGGCCACCGCGTGTCCGCCGATCCCGATGCGGCCGTCGAGCAAGGGCAAGGCCTGGCGTGGACCATCTTGTCGGCGGACTACGACGGTCTGCTTTTCTTGAAGCACACCACGAGCGCGGTGCCTGTGGACCAAGAGCGCATCTGGAAATAGGGCGCGCCTTATTCGCCGCCCGACTGCACCCGCGCCGGCTGCTTGTCCCAGGGCTGGGCGGGCAAGGCGGTGTAGCGCGGGATCGCGTCAACCTTGGGAAACTGCCCAGCGGCCTCCACCAGCCGGTCCAACGCCGCCCTCGCTTTGCCTTCGGCGCCTTCAAGCAGGTTGATCGCTTCGTCCGGGTCGGATGGCAAATGATGCAAGCGTTCCGGCTGACCGTCGGCATTGATCCAAAGCTTGTATTCGGTCGTGCGCAAGACCCGCGGCGCATACGGAAGTTCCGGGCGCACGCGACCGTCGCGCAGGTGCGCGGTGCGGCCGCCCATCGACATCATCCACTTGCGTTGACCGTTGCCGCCGAAGCCGAGCAAGGGGTCGACAAAGGAGACGCCGTCGACGACATGCCCGGCCGGCATTTCCGCCCCAGCAAGTTCGAGCATGGTCGGAAAGATGTCGGTGAAGTCGAGCAGTGCCGGAACTGTGCGGTTGGGCGAGACTTGCCCCACCCAGCGCGCGAAGAAGGGCGCGCGGCAACCCGATTCGAGCATCAGGCCCTTGCCGCCTTCGACGGCGCGGCCATTCAGCATGCCGTCGATGCCTCGCCCGGTGCCATTGTCGGTCGTGAAGATCACTAAGGTCTGGTGAGCGAGGCCAAGGTCGTCGATTTCATCGAGCAAACGCCCCACCAAGTGATCGGTGTAACGCACCATCGCGCGGTGGCGCTGTTCTTTGGTTTCGGCCTGTGGATCCAGCGGTGTTGCGATCAAGGGCGTATGCGTCAGCGCCATCGGGTAATACAAGAGCATCGGGTGCTCCTTGTTCTCGCGCATGAAGTGGATCAGGAAGTCGGTGTAGAGATCCGGCCCAAAATCGCCTTCGTACAAGCGGCTGCCCGCGCGCGTGTGCACATAGGGCGAGTGATAGCGCTCATTGCTGATCGGGTTCTGGCCTTCTCCGCCCGTCCACATACACCAATCATCAAAGCCGTGCGCTTCCAAAATGTCAGGCTGCACGCGGAAGTCATTCAGTTGCCACTTGCCTGCGATTGCGGTGCGGTAACCGACCTTCTTCAACGCCTGCGTCCAAGTTGGGTTGAGCGTCGGGTCGAAATGACAGCCTGCCCCCCAACGCGGCACATCCCAGTGGTTCACCCAACCATGTCGGAATGGGTACTGCCCGGTCAATAAAGTCGCGCGAGTCGGCGTGCACTTCGGCATCGAATAGGCGTTGACAAATCGCGTACCTTCCGCCGCGATGCGATCGATGTTGGGCGTATGGAAGTTCCCCCCACTTGCCGAAACCCATTCCGGCCCCAAGTCGTCAACCATGATGAACATGATGTTTGGCTTGGGAGCCTTTTGTTCCGTGAAGTACTTTTCTTTGATCCACGCGGGTTGATGGGCATCCGGCTTGCGCTTGCGCCCACTCAGGTCTGCTTCTTTCGCGCGCGGATTCTCTACCTCGAGCGGGTGCGGGTCGTCGAGC
>JBDQJC010000108.1:0-6577 GCA_040264055.1 Planctomycetota bacterium | reverse complement strand
CCGAGGAAGCGGCGCGGTTGGCCGAGCAGCTTGCTGCCGCTGCTGATGGCGATCCCGAGTCGGAATCCAAAGCGTCCAAAGCGGACGAAGACGAATAAAAAGCAAAGCGGCCCGCCCCCGAAGGAGCGAGCCGCTTTTCGACAAGGCCGAGGATTACTCGCCAGCCTTGAACAGGAAGTCAGCGTCGTCAGCCCAGAGGGAGTTGACGTAGCCATCAGTCGATTCAACTTCGATGTGCTTGAAGTTGGTGCCCTGATCGTCCCAGACATCCTCGCCCCAGAAGTGGTAGGGGTTGACGATGAGGAAGTCACCGATCATGGCTGCGTACTTCACGATCGGAATGACCGGAATGAAGTAGAGCACGCCATCGATGCGTGGGTTGTTGACGTAAAATTCCCGGTCCCAGTCATCGACGGAACGGGTGAGCTGCTGCGGACCTGCGGCACAAGAGCCGAGGGTCAAGAGCGCGAGCAGAGCAGTGAAGGTTGCGATTCGCTTCATGGGTAGAGAATTGTTCTAGGGCGGTTGGACCCGCCCGGGGAAGCCCAGATTCTAACGAAGTCCGTCCTTAGAAATCTCCACGACTTTGTATTCGGCGTTGAAGAAAATCCGAAATTGCTGCAAATCTTGCAAATTCGAGCCGTAGTCGGCGGATGCTGAGGCCTGATCAGCAATCGGAACCGAGAAAGAGACGCCGTATCCCTGGGCGATGAGCCACTCCCAGCTGATGACGGTGCGCCAGCCATCGTCGGCGCGACGCACAGAAGTCGGTGCTCCGAGAATGTCGAGGCAGTTCTGCAAGTCCATGCCGGCCTCGATTCTGTGAATCGAAGCTTCGGCTAGAGGCAGTGAGGCGCGCACCGTCGAAAACTCGGCGGTGAGGCAACTCGGCAAGCAGAGGCAGCCCAGCAGTCCGGCCAGATAGCGCTGCATCTTCCTAACCGGGCAGGTTAAATGAGGCTTGATCGCTATCCAAACTTGCCCCGAGTTGGGCAAGTACGCCGTTTTCATCGAAGAAAGCCCAGACTCGATCGGACTGAATGTCCTCGCCGTAGAGGCCAATCAGAATCAGGAAAATCCCGACATTCTTCTCGTGGTCGTGGCGGTAGAGCCAAGCAGAGCCCGAGCCGAGTTCGACGACCTGCTCGGGCGCGCCAAGCACAGCGGTGACATCTGCGGCACTGCTGCGGCCAATTTCCAGCCCCGCAAGCGCTTTCGCGTCGATGGGGGAGTTCATGCGGCGCTCGCCAAAGAAGCAAGAGCCGAGCAGCAGCGGAAGGAGGGACAGAAGAAGCAGGCGCGACATGGTGGATTCTCGGCGACGACCCAACGCCGTCCGCCGTCTTTAGTGTAGCCCCCGGGCGATCTCGACATCTCTCGTCGGTTTCTTCTCAATCCAGGATCCCATGTTTGCTTCGCTTTCCCTGTTCGCGCTCGCCGCCCAGGCGGGCTCGACGCTCTGCGAGGTCGACGGTATCTCCGGCAAGCCTGCCACTGAGTGCCCAGGGCCTGCCGGTTTGGGTGCAAGCAGTCGAGTTGTACGCCGGGGGCGGCGGGCAGCTCAGCTTGGGCCTCGACCTTCGGGTTCAGTAGTCCGTATGGAAACGGGGAAGGGCGTGCGCTCGGGGGAGCGCACGCCCTATTTTTTGGGGGACTGGCCCCCGTCTCAGGGCACCGGCCCTCGCTTCAGGGACTAGTCCTCGAACTTCCAATTCGGCAAACGGCCGGGTGTGCCGCCCGCTCCGGCGGCTTCCAAAGCGGCTTCGATGGCCGGCATGTCTTGCTCGGCAATCGTGCGCAGCTCGGCGAGCACCGATTCAAAGGCCTTGCCGGCGATGCGGTAAGCCTCGAGTTCCGTTGCGGTTGGTGCACCCATGGTGGACCAGTTCGCAGTGGCATGACCGATGCGCGTGTTGATGCCAGGCAAGGTCGGTTCTTGTCGCGAAGAAACCGTGCTGTCGCCGTTCATCTTGACGTTGAGCGCAGTCAAACGAGCTTCGACTGCCTCGATGCGCGCGACCCAAGCCGGATCCATTCCCGGAGTTTGAATCGTCGCTTGACGCAAGGTGCCAATCCGCGTCCGCATTTCGCTGAGCACACCATTTGCAGCACGCACGGCGCGCACCAAACGAGCGGCCTTGCTCTGTTGTGCAAAGGCAAGTTCGGCATCGGGCGCGGGCATGCTGACGTTCCCCAAAGGCATGACGCGGAAGCTCTGCGCACTGCCGATCTCTTCGTACTTGCCAGCGATCAAGGTCGCAAGCTGCACGCTGTAGGTGCCCGGCAGAACGAAGGGGCCGCCTCCGCCGCCACCGCCACCGCGGCGTCCGCCACCACCGCCAACTGGGTTTGGTCCCGCTTCGCGCAGGTCCCAGGTGGTGCGGTGCATTCCGGTACTTTTTGAGCCATTCAAGCGACGCACCACACGGCCGGCACTATCGCGCACGATCAGCATGACCGCCGGATCTTTCTCGCTTTCCTCAGCGCGCAGCTCTTCCCAGCTTGGATAGGCAACATCGCCGCCATCCTTGGCCTGTTCCTTTTCGCGCTTCTTGCGTAGATCTTTCAGCGTCTCGAACTTCTCGGGCATCGTGTAAGTGAAGGTCGCGCCATAGGCTGGGTTCGACGCAACGTAGAAACCAGCACCTTGCGAACCCTTGCCACTGCGCCCGCCTAAGCGACTGCCGCGGCCATACATCAAGGCATCTTCGATCGGGTAAATCGTCACCTCATCTCCCGCACCCTCCGGAGTCAGGGCGCGCAGCGGTGAATAATCATCGAGGATGTAGAAGCTACGGCCAAAGGTCGCCAGCACAAGGTCGTTGTGATCGCGAGCAATATCGAGGTCGCGCACTGCGATGGTGGGCAAGCCACTCTTCATCTTGTGCCAGCTTCCGCCTTCATTGAGCGTGAAGTACAAGCCGAACTCGGTGCCGACAAACAGCATGCCTTCGTTCACGTGGTCCTGCGCGATTGCCCAAACGAAGTTGCGCTCCGGGATGTCGCTCGCGATCGAAGTCCAGCTGCGGCCGCGGTCGCTGCTCTTCAGCAAGTAAGGGGTGAAGTCGCCCGCTTTGAAGTTGGTGAACGAAGCATAGACAGTGTCCGCATCGTGCAAAGACGGAGTGATGTACGTGACATACGCCAACTTGTCGATGTCCGGGAAACTGTCTTGCTTGCGCCAGCTTGCGCCGCCATCTTCACTGACTTGGATCAAGCCATCGTCAGTGCCGACATAAAGTAGGCCTTCGACCAGTGGCGACTCGGCCAAGGCGACGATGTTGCCGTACTGACTGGTCGAGCGGTTCTTTGCGACGCTGTCGATGCCCCAAACTTTGCCCATGACTGGCAAGGTGTTGCGGTCGATCTGGCGCGAAAGATCCGGGCTGACGACTTGCCAGCTGTTGCCGCGATCGTCCGAGCGGAACAAGCGGTTGGCGGCGAAGTAGATGCTGCCGGCTTGGTGCGGGCTTTGGATCAGCGGCGAGTCCCAGTTCCAGCGGTAGGGCTCGTCGCCTTCGCGTTCGCGCGGCTTGATATCGGTGGTCACCATGCTGCGGCGGTCGTGACGAACCAAGCCGCCGTACTGCCACAGGCTGTACAAGATCATCGGATCTTCGGCGTCGGCAATGGTTTCGTAGCCATCGCCGCCGACCGTGACAAACCAGTCTTCGTTGGCGATGCCGCCGCTGCTCGTGGTTTGCGAGGGGCCACCCAACGAGTTGTTGTCCTGAGTGCCGCCGTACAGGTAGTAGAAGGGCTTCTGGTTGTCGACGCTCACCCGGTAGAACTGGGTGATCGGCATGTTGGCGCGGAAGGCCCACGTGGTGCCACGGTCATGCGAGTCGTAAACGCCGCCGTCACAACCGACCAACAAGTAGTCCGGGTCGGCCGGGTCGATCCACAGCGCGTGGTCATCGACGTGGCGGTTGGTATTCGGTACAGAGTTGAAGTTCTTGCCGCCATCCACCGAAATCTGCAGGTAGGTGTCGAGCGAATAGACCACATCCGGGTCGTGCGGGTGCGCGACCAACTCGTTGTAGTACTGCGGGCTCGAGCTGACGTACGAGCTTTGCTTCGTCCAGGTTTCGCCGCGGTTCACCGAGCGATAAACACCACCGGTTGCGCCGGCGAGTTCGATGATCGCGTAGATCACATCCGGGTTGGCGGGCGAAACCGCCATGCCAATCTTGCCCTTGTCGCCGCCGGGGATGCCCGAGCTGAGCTTGCGCCAAGTCTCGCCACCGTCTTCCGACTTGTGAATGGCCGAGCCCGGGCCACCGTTAATCAGCGTCCAAACGCGGCGGGCGCGCTGGTAGCTGCTGGCGTACATCACATCGGGGTTGCGCGGATCGATGTGCACTTCGTTGACGCCGGTGTGCTCATCGATCTCCAGCACCTTGCGCCATTCCTTGCCGCCATCGGTGGTTTTGTAAAGACCGCGGTCGCCGCCTTCGCGCCACAGCGGACCTTGCGCCGCAACAAAAACCGTATTGCTATCACGTGGGTCGACGACAATCTTGCCGATGTGCTCGGATTCCTTGAGGCCGAGGTTCTCCCAGCTCTTGCCGCCGTTGCGCGAGCGGTAAACGCCATCACCAAAGGCAACCGCGCGTTGGCTGTTGTTTTCGCCCGAGCCAGCCCAAATCACGTGTGGGTTGTTCGGGTCGAGCGCCAAGCAGCCGATCGAGTAGGAAGCCTGGCCGTCAAAGATGGGATTCCAGGTTGCACCAGCGTTCTTGGTTTCCCAGATGCCGCCGGCAGCGAGCGCCGCGTAGAAGTGCTGGCGCTTGCCAGGCATGACGGCAAAGTCAGTGACACGGCCGCCGGTCAGAGCGGGGCCGACCGAGCGCAATTTCAGCGCGCCGTAGTCGGAGGAGCTGAGCTTGGGCGCATCGTCCTTAGACTCAGCGGCTTCGGCGTCGGCTTCACCTTGTTGCGCCAGGGCGTTGGCGCAGGCCGGTGTGCCCAATAAGAGCAGTGCCAGCAACGAAAGGAGGGGGGCGAAGGGTCGCATTTTTCCTTTCTACCCGTGCGCTTGGGTCCTATGGATAGAATGACCCATTTCCCATCGCGCGAAGCTTCCGCCATTCCCCTCCACCATGTCATCCTCCTTCGAGACCGCTGTAAACGGTCGGACTGACTTGTCTGACGCTCCTACTCAAGCCGACGCTGAAGCGGCTGTCCGCGTTCTGCTGCATTGGGCGGGCGATGACCCGAACCGTGAGGGCCTGCTCGAAACCCCGGGGCGCGTGGCGCGCGCCTACCGCGAGTTTTTCCAGGGCTATGAGCAAGACCCCGAAGACGTCCTGAAGAAGACGTTTTCTGAATGTGAGGGCTACGACGAAATGGTCACTTTGCGCGACATTGACATGAAGTCGCACTGTGAGCATCACATGGTCCCGTTTATGGGCAAAGCGCACGTCGCGTACTTGCCGGACCGGCGCGTTGTCGGCATCTCGAAGCTCGCGCGCGTGGTCGATATCTTTTCGCGCCGCTTGCAGATTCAAGAAAAGCTAACTGTGCAGATCGCCGACGCCATCGACAAGGTGCTGCGTCCGCGCGGTGTCGCGGTGGTGATCGAAGCTGAGCACCAGTGCATGACCATGCGTGGTGTGCGCAAGCCGGGTACCTTCACGGTGACCAGTCGCATGACCGGCGCGTTTCGCAGCGACCCAGCGACGCGCAAAGAGTTCTTGGCGATGATTGGCCGCTAGTGCGAGCTGAGCCGCCGACGAAATAAGAAACCGCCCGGGGAGCTATTTCCCGGGCGGTTCGCGTTGCGGTCGACCTGTTTTGGATCGAAGCCTTACTGCACGGTCACAGCGAGTACCTGCGAGCTGTTCGAGCCAGCCTCGACGGCTTGCAGGAATGTCTGGTAGCCAGACAGCGTTCCCGGAATGCTGAAGAGGAAGCTTGCCGTGCCGCTGCTGTCAGCGGTGACCCGGCGCAGCACCTTGGCGCCGTGAATGCCCAACACGGTGTTGGCCTGCGGAAGATCGAGGCGCGCAGTCATTGGCCCGTAAAGGAAGGCGACCGTGACGCCGGGCGTGCAACCAGACGCGAATACCGTACTTGACTGACCTGCAATCAAAGCGGAGGTGCCAAGTAGCATAGGTTCGACCATCGAAGCGTGCGCGTTGATGATGCCGTGGCCAAAGAGATTGTCCTTGCCAGGATTGCCACGGTCGATCGCGACCTTGGCCATGCGGTTACGGACTTCCTCGAAGAGATGGCCATCGCCGTCTACGTCGACTAAACCGCCGTGCGCGAGCAGCAAAGCAACACTGCCGACTACGTGCGGAGTTGACATCGACGTACCGGAATTCAGCGAGTATCCGCCACCAAGCGCGCAGGAGTTGACGTCGACGCCCGGCGCCGAGAAATCGACTTCTGGTCCGTAGTTCGAGAAGAAGGCAAGGTTGCCATCCATGTTGGTTGCGCTGACTGCGTAAGTGCTGTCGTAGCGAGCCGGGGCGAAGACGCCGCCCTGGCCAAAGTTGTTGCCTGCCGCACAAACGTGGATGACTCCTGCGGCCTGCGAGGCTTCAAAGGCGAGTCGCAGAGTCTTGGCGTG
>JBDQJC010000107.1:0-6607 GCA_040264055.1 Planctomycetota bacterium | reverse complement strand
GTCTGATATGGCACGTTACACCGGAAATGTCTGCCGCCTTTGCCGTCGCGAAGGCCACAAGTTGTTCCTCAAGGGCCGTCGCTGCGAAAGCGAAAAGTGCTCGGTCGACCGTCGCAACGTGCCTCCGGGCTCGAACTTGCGCTCGCGTCCGCGCCGTCTTTCGGATTACGGTGTCCACCTTCGCGAGAAGCAGAAGGTCAAGCGCATCTATGGCGTTCTCGAGCGCCAGTTCCTGCGCTACTTCAAACTCGCTGAGCGCATGAAGGGCAACACCGGCGAAAACCTGCTGTCGATCCTCGAGCGTCGACTCGACAACGTCGTCGATGCAGCCGGTTTCGCAACCTCGCGCCCGCACGCGCGCCAGTTGATTAACCACGGTCACTTCACGGTCAATGGCCGCAAAGTGGACATCGCGAGCTACATGGTTCGCCCGGGGGACGTGGTTGCCCCAGTCCAGAAGGACCGTTCCAAGAAGATCGTCGCTGACTTCCTCGAACTCAATAACGACAAGTCGGTCCCCAACTGGATCGCCTTGGACAAGGATGCCACCCAGGTGACCGTCAACTCGCTGCCTACCCGCGAGGACGTTCGATTCCAGGACATCCAAGAGCAGTTCATCGTCGAGCTCTGCTCGAAGTAACCCCCTTAGCCCAAGTACACCGCATGCGTATCCGCTGGCGCGAATTCGAACTGCCCTCTGGCGTCACCCACGATCGGGCGACCGCAACCGAGTCTTTCGGCAAGTTCTTCATCGAGCCCTTCGAGCAAGGTTTCGGACATACGATCGGAAACGGTCTACGCCGGGTGCTGCTCGGAGCAATCGAAGGGGCTGCTGTCACCGCCGTTGAAATCGGTGACGCCGAACACGAGTTTAAGGCCGTTCCAGGCGTCATTGAAGACGTCGTGGATCTGGTCTTGGCCTTCAAGTCACTGCGTGTGCAGATGACCAACGACGAGGCTTCGACTCTCACGATCGACAAGCAAGGCCCTTGCGAAGTCACTGCGGCGGACATTCAAGTCCCGACCGGAGTCACGCTTCTCAACCCCGACTTGCACATTGCGACCGTCACGGAAAGCCGCCCCTTCCAGGTGCAGCTGACGGTGCGTCGTGGTCGTGGCTATGTGGCTTCCGACGAAACCGGCGAGCCCACCGATCAAATCGGCCTCATTCCGCTCGACGCCGCTTACAGCCCCGTGCTGCGTGTGCGTTACGGCGTCGAGGCGACTCGTGTCGGTAAGTTCACCAACTACGATCGTTTGGTGCTGGAAATCTGGACCGACGGAACCGTCGCACCAGAGATGGCCTTGGTCGAAGCAGCCAAGATCTACCGCAAGCACCTCAACCCCTTCGTTCAGTTCGCCAACGCGCTCCACGGCGTGCCGGTCTCGGACGAAGTCAAGGCCATTGACGCCGCCGCCGAGCGCCGTCGTGATCGCCTTCACAGCCTTCTCGCCGAGCCAATCGAGCGTCTTGACCTCTCTACTCGTGCGCGCAACTGCCTCGACGGAGCTGGTGTCGCCACGCTGGGCCAGCTGGTTGTTCTGAACGGGGATGATCTTTTGCAGATCAAGAACCTCGGCCAAACCGTGCTCACTGAAATCGAGAAGAAGCTTAGCGAACTCGATCTGAGCGTCGGCATGACCCTCGAGACGACTTAGGACCAGAGCCATGCGTCACCGCGTTAAGACCAAGAAACTGTCCCGCACGGCCTCGCACCGCAAGGCGATGGCACGGAACCTCGTCTCGGCCCTGATCGAGCACGAGCGCATCGAGACCACGCTGACCAAAGCGAAGGCGCACCGTCCTTTCGCCGAGAAGCTTGTGACTCTTGCCAAAGAGAAGAACCTGGCCAACTACCGTCGTGCGCTTGCCTTGCTCGGCAACGATAAGGCCGCTGTCGCCAAGCTCTTCGATGTGCTCGGCCCCCGATTCAAGGAGCGTCCGGGTGGTTACACCCGCATCTTGAAGTTGGAGCAGCCGCGTCTGGGCGATAAGGCACCGCGTGCGTTCTTCGAGTTCGTCGAGCGTAGCTCGGAAGATGCCGAGTTGAGCTTGGACGACTAGTCCAGCTAAGCCAAACAAAACGGGCTGCAACCAAGAGGTTGCAGCCCGTTTTCTTTTGCCCGCTTGCCTCGATCTAGTTCGAGGCGGCGGCCGCCTTGCGTTTCCAGGCCGGAGCCTCGGCGCGTTCTACCTGACGCTCGGCCGCCGCGGCAATCGCTCTCCCGTCGGGGCCAAGCAGGCGGTTGAGTTCGTCGAAGAGCTCGGAAGTGAGTTTGACCCGCCATCCTGGGCCGGCTCGCATGCCGACCCGGCGACCATCCTCTGCTGTGTAAAGGAAACGCACCGGCGCATTGCCTGCGTGGGCACGCAGGATTTCTTGCAGCATCTCGATGGGGGGCTCGCCCGAGGGAAGCAGGATGTCCAAACTGCCACTCAGGCGGACTTCACTGCGCTCCCCGAGAGCCTCAATCATGTCAATCTTGAGGGTCGGTTCTTCGCCATCAAGGTCGACCGTGCCGTGGAAGAGGCCGATGAAATCTTCTTCGACGCAGTCACGACACTTCTCCAGTGTGCTTGGCCAGACGATCGCCGCGGTAGACCCGTAGAGGTCCTCGACGCGCATCCAACCCATCTTCTTGCTCGGGTCCTTCCGAGTCGGGCGTACCTGGACGTGGGCTGCGATGCCAGCCAAAGTGACTTTCGCCGCGTCTCCGACATCTTTCAGGTTGCGGGAATCCCATGGGGTCACGCCACGCAGGATTTCGCGGTAGGGGTCGAGTGGATGCTTGGTCAGATACAAACCAAGCGCGTCTTTCTCGAGGTTCATCGTAAAACGCAGCTCTTCGTCGTTGAGCTCGCGCAGTTCGCCCGTCTCGGTCGAGTTCGCGGTCGTCATCTCTGCCGGTGCGGCTGGCGCCGCGGCGAACAACAGGCCTTGGCCGCGCTCGCGGTCCTTGGCGATTGACTGAGCTTGAGCGAGTGCGGTCGGCAGCTCGTCGAGCTGATCTAGCCGCTGCTGCGATAAGCCTTCCAGCGCGCCCGCTTTGACCAGACTCTCGATCGTCGTCTTGTTGACTCCTCCGATCACGCAGTCGATGTAGAACTCGTCGGAGTTGGGGAATCGATAGCCGTCATCGCTCCGTTCACTGCGTGCTTTCGCAACTGCTTCGGCGGCGCCGGTGCCCACACCCCGAATGGCTTCGAGTCCAAAGCGGATCTGGCCGGCGTCGGTGACGGCGAAACGCACTTCGCTTTCTTGAATGCACGGCGGCAGGACTTCGAGCCCGTGGCCCTTGGCGTCTTCGATGAGTGTCGCGAGCTTGTCCGTATCTGAGGCTTCGTAAGTGAAGTTGGCCGCGAAGAACTCTTCGGGGTAGTGCGCCTTCATCCAGGCCGCCTGATAGGTGACCAGGGCATAGGCGGCTGAGTGCGACTTGTTAAAGCCGTACTCGGCGAACTTGGCCATCATGTCCCAGATGTCTTGGCCAACTTGTTGCGGGACTTCGCGTTCGATCGAACCTTCGAGAAACTTTGGCTCGAACTTGCCCATCAGCTTGGCATCCTTCTTGCCCATCGCTTTGCGCAAAGCGTCGGCTTCGGGTAGCGAGAATCCACCCATGCGCTGGGCCACGCGCATGATTTGTTCTTGGTAAATCAGCACCCCGTAGGTCTCGCGCAAGATTTCCTCGAGCAAGGGGTGGGGGAAGCTGACCTTTTCCTTGCCGTGCTTGCGGCGGGCATAGACATCGTGCAGACCAGAGCCAAGCGGGCCCGGTCGATACAAGGCCAAGACTGCGATGATGTCTTCGTATTCCGAAGGCTTCAGATTGGCGAGCAGTCGCCGCATGCCGCCGGATTCCAATTGGAACACCCCTTCGGTGTCGCCCGCTTGCAGAAGTTCATAGGTGGGCGGGTCGTCGAGGGGCAAAGCCTCTAAGTCAATCTCGACTTGGTGCCGCTTCTTCACCAATCGCACCGATTCGGCAAGGATGGACAGGGTCCGCAAACCCAGGAAGTCCATCTTGAGCAAGCCGTACTCTTCCGAGTACTTCATGTCCCATTGAGTGGTAATGATGTCGTCTTGCCGGGCGAGCGGGACGATCTCGATCAGCGGTTCATCGCCAATGATCACGCCGGCAGCGTGCACCGAAGTGTGTCGCGCCATGCCCTCGATCTTGACGGCCAAGTCGACCCACTTGCGGTTGCGTTCGCTCGAGTCGCGTAGCTCTTGCAGCTCGGGGTCGCCATCGAAGGCCTCGCGCAGCTTGACCCCGGGACCCTCTGGCACCTTCTTCACGAGCTGATCGACTTCGTTGAGCGGGACATCCATGACCCGCGCAATATCGCGCAAGGCAGCGCGCGCCTTCATCTTTCCGAAGGTGATGATCTGACAGACGCGATCGTCGCCGTACTTCTGCCGGGTGTACTGGATCATTTCCTCGCGACGATCCTTGCAAAAGTCAATATCGATATCGGGCATCGACACGCGACCCGGGTTCAGGAAGCGCTCGAAAATCAAGTCGTACTTGAGCGGGTCCAAGCGGGTGATCTCAAGCACATAGGCGACAATCGATCCCGCTGCCGAGCCGCGGCCTGGCCCGACCGGAATGCCCTCGCGGCGGGCATGCGCGATCAAGTCCCAGGTGATCAGGAAATAGGTGATGAAGCCCATCTCGCCAATCACGCGCATCTCGTATTCGAGCCTCTCACGTGCTTCCGTGGGGTTTCCGGGGTAGTAACGCGCGAATCCCTCTTCGCAGAGTTTGCGGAAATACTCGTCGGTGCCGAGCTCGTCCGGTGGCAAAAAATGCGGCAGGCGATACTTACCAAACTCGAACTTGACGTCGATCTGGTCAGCGACCGTTATTGTGTTGCGCAAGGCTTGCGGCAAGTCGCCAAAGATGCGATTCATCTGCTCTCGGGAGCGGAAGAACAGCGTGTCGGTATCCATGCGCCAACGATCGGGGTTGTCAATCTTGGCGCCGGTGGCGATGCAAAGCAGGGCATCCTGTGCATGACAATCTTCATGCCGCAAGTAGTGCACATCATTGGTCGCGACCAAAGGTGCACCAACTTGATCGACCATCTTGACCATGCCTTCGGTGACCCGGTCTTGAATCTCCATGCCGTTGCGCATGATCTCGAGATAGAAGTGGTCCTTGCCAAAGATGTCTTGTAGTCGGCCCGCTTCGCTCAAGGCGAGTGCTTCATCGCCAGCGCGCAAGGCGCGGTTGACCGGGCCGGACAGACAGCCGGACAAACAAGTGATGCCCGCCGCGTATTCGGCGAGCAGCTCCATGTCGATACGCGGTCGAAAATGCAGGCCCTCGAGGTATCCGAAAGAAGAAAGCTTGTGCAGATTCTTCCAACCCTCGGCATTGCGCGCGAGCAGAGTCAGATGCGAATAGGGATTGTCCTTGCGGCTATGCGGCAGCTTGCGCGACTTTTGCGCGATATACATCTCGCAGCCGAGGATGGGCTTGATGCTCGCTTTCGTGCAAGCCTTATAGAACTCCATCGCGCCGTACAGATTGCCGTGATCGGTAATCGCAAGCGCTTCGTGGCCATCGGCGACCGCAGCCTTCACGAGGTCGGAGATACGATTCGCACCGTCCAGGAGTGAGTACTCCGTATGAACGTGGAGATGGACGAATGGCTCCATCCAACCAATCTAGCGTCGGGCCGGAGGGAGTTCTCCACAGTCAAGATGCCTGGAGTGGGGTTTTCGCTTGACGGAGCCCGCTGGCACGGGTGTAATCCTCCCCCCTGAACGATGCACCCGTAGCTCAGCTGGATAGAGTACTTGGCTACGAACCAAGGGGTCGGAGGTTCGAATCCTTCCGGGTGCGCCATTCAGTCTCGGCCTGCGGCCCTCACGGCAATCACCGATGAGCTTGCTCTTCCCGCTCGGCCCACCGGACGATCCCAAGGAACGCGATCGCCGAATCATGCAAATCGCTTTACGTGAAGCGGATGCAGCGGGCGCGCAAGACGAAGTTCCAGTTGGCGCCGTCGTGGTGCTCGGCAATCGCATCCTGGGCCGGGCCGGCAATCAGGTCGAACAGTTGCGTGACGCGACCGCGCATGCCGAGATGTTGGCACTTAGCCAGGCTTTTGAAGCGCTCGGCAACAAGCGCCTGGTCGATGCCGAACTGTTCTGCACGCTGGAGCCATGCGTGATGTGTGCCGGCGCGATCATGCACGCACGCATTGCCCGCGTGGTCTACGGCGCCGCCGATGAGAAGTTCGGGGGAGTGTGCTCCTTGTGCCGCAGCTTTGAGCTGCCCGGGGTCACGCACCAAGTGCATGCGGTCGGCGGCTTGGAAGCCGAACTATCGGCCACCATGCTGCGCGCGTTTTTCCAACAAAAGCGCCGCGAACAAGCCCAACGCAAGGGCGGCCCAACCCAGGCCTAGGGCCCGCTGGCGGCCTATTTGGCGATTCAGGCAAAGGCGATTTCGCCCCTTTGCGTCTCGCGCAAGCAGCGGTACCATACGCGGCCAATCGGAGAGGTGCCAGAGCGGCTGAATGGGCTGGTTTCGAAAACCAGTGTGGTTGAAAGGCCACCGAGGGTTCAAATCCCTCCCTCTCCGCCATCTATTC
>JBDQJC010000106.1:0-7277 GCA_040264055.1 Planctomycetota bacterium | reverse complement strand
GGGCATGGGCTTGATCGTGGGCAGCATGGTCCTCGTGCAGCTCGCTGGCATGGAGATCTTCTCCGACGCGGGCAAGATGACGCTGTTCTTCCTGGGCATCGGCACGATGTTCGCGCACGTCAAGCGGCTGACCAAGGCGCTTTCGAATATCTATGTTTCGATGGGTGCGACCGATCGCATCTTCGAAGTCTTTGACTTGCCCTTGGAAGATGTGAGCAGCGACGAGGGCGAAGAATTCACCGGCTTCGAACAAGGTTTGGTCTTTGAGGGCGTGAGCTTTGACTACGGCGCAGGCGACCGGCCAGCACTACAGGACATCAATTTCGAAGTGAAGCGGGGCGAGCGGATCGCTTTGGTGGGGCCAAGCGGCGCAGGCAAGAGCACCTTGCTCGATCTCCTTGCGCGCTTTTACGAGCCCTCACAGGGCCGCATTCTGATCGATGGCAAAGACCTGAGTAGCACCCGCCGCGATCAGTGGTTGGATCGGCTTGCCGTAGTCTCGCAACGACCCTTCTTGTTCCAATCGACCTTGGCGGAAAACGTTCGGCTGGGGCGTGCGGGTGCCAGTGATGCCGAGGTTCTCGAGGCGCTGGAAGCGGCGCACTTGGGCGAGATGGTTGCAGAGCTTCCCGATGGCCTTTTGACCGAAGTCGGCGAACAGGGCGCTCGCTTGTCTGGCGGTCAAGCGCAGCGGGTGACGATTGCGCGTGCGCTGTTACGCGATGCCGATTTGCTGTTGCTGGATGAAGCGACTTCGGCGCTGGATAGCGAGAGCGAGCGCAAGATTCAGGAGGCACTGCACCGCCTGCTGGAAGATCGGACCGCGTTCGTGATCGCGCATCGCCTCTCGACCATTCAAGATTGCGACCGCATCTTCGTGTTGGATGAGGGACGCATCGTTGAGACCGGGACTCACGATGAGCTGGTTGCTCGCGGCGGTTCGTACGCGCGGATGTGGGCCTTGCAATCGCTGGGCGATGAACCGACGTCGGCCGAGGGCTAAGCTCTCGATGCGAAGGGGTTACTGTGCCGGGCCCAGCAGCACGACGGCAGTGACTTCAATCACTGCCGGCTCGTTCTCACTCCCTTCAGGAGTCTTGCCTTTCAAATTGACCCGATCCACGGGGAGTCCAAGCAAGTCGCCCAGACGAGCTCGGATCTTGCTGCGGCGTGGGCCGATTTTCGGTTCCTGGCAAACGGCGACAATGTCGGCGGACCAACAGCGCAAGCCTGCTTGGCCGACCAATTCCAGCGCAGCCTGCAAGAGTTGAGCCGAATCGGCGCCGGACCATTGAGAGTCGCTATCTGGAAAGAGCGTGCCCAGGTCATCCAGGCCCGCGGCGCCCAGCACAGCATCGGTTAAGGCGTGCAGGATTGCATCGGCGTCGGAATGACCACTGGGGCCGATCGGACTGTCTGCAAACAGCACGCCGCCCAGGACGCATGCCCGACCGGGGACGAGCGCGTGGCGATCCGAGCCGAGTCCGATGCGGGGAGTATGTGGAGGGAGCGGAGCGGTCATCGTGAGGCAAGGATCGCGCGTGCGAGCGCGAGGTCATCGAGAGCGGTCAGCTTGAAATTGCTCGCTGGAGAGGGCACCAGCAGCGGCGCGTAGCCAGCAGCCTCGAGCAGCATCGCTTCGTCGGTTGGCAGCGTGCTGTTTGACTCTTGCCAGAGCTCGAAAGCGCGCAGCAGGATGTCGCGCCGTGCTCCTTGCGGAGTTTGGGCGCGCCAGAGCCCTTCGCGTGGGAGGGTTTCTGCGACGCAGCCTCCGGGAGCCTCACGCTTTAGGGTGTCGGCAAGTGGTTCGGCCGCAAGAGCCGCGCCATGTTCGCGTGCTGCGCGAGCCACCGCGTCGACTGTCTGCGGCGCAATCAGTGCACGCGCGCAATCATGGACCAGAACGACCGCGCTTTGTTCCGAGCTCGCTAGGCAACCAGAGCGCGAGGAAAGCCAGCGCTCGGCTCCACCTGCGACAACTTTGTCAGCTCCAAGTGTGCTTGGGCTGCCAAAGCCCATCGACTCGAGGGCCTCGACATCCAGCGAATTCATGACGACGATGATCTCGCGGCAGCACTCTGCATCGCGCAGGCTACGCAAGACATGGGCCAGTACCGGCTCGCCAGCCAGTTCAAGTAAAGCCTTGTTCTGGCCGCCCATCCGGCGACCTTGGCCAGCGGCGACGACTACGACCGAAGTGTCGGCGTGCATGGAGAGGAGTCTAGCAGGCTGGTAACTGGCCTGGTCCGCGGGCTAACATGGGGGCCATGGTGCAGACCGTCCTCGGCGTTGACCCCGGCACGTTGTGTGCCGGCTGGGCATTAGTCGGACGCGATTCGCACGGAGGGGTGGTCCATGTTGCGAGTGGCACGTGGGTCCTCGGTGATTCTCGGCGCGCTGTGTCCGACCGGCTCTATCGGCTGCGCTGTGAGATGCTTGAGTTGCTGCAGTCGTTTCGCCCCGAAATGCTCGCTTTGGAGTCGGCCTTCTTTGGCAAGAATGCGCGAAGTGCGTTGCGATTAGGGGAAGCGCGCGGCGTGGTCCTGGTTACCGCTCAAGAGCACGGCCTGAGCTTGCTTGAGTTGCCGCCGACAGTCGTCAAGCGACGAGTCGCCGGCTCGGGCAATGCCAGTAAAGAGCAAGTGGCGCGCTTGATCTCAACCCAACTTGATCTGCAAGAGCCGATCACCTGCACCGACCAAAGTGATGCGGTCGCCGTCGCGCTGTGTGGTCTGCTCGATGGTCCGGGCATGCCGACGCAAAGCAGCGCGCGCGCGGGGCTACCGAAGGGGGCAAGTTTGCAATGAGTGGCGCGTCGCACGAGCAGCCGAAGCAGCCCAAACGGAAGAACGGGGCTCCGAAGGGCATGCGTAAGCAGGTCCGCGCGGATTTGCTGACTCGACCGGCATGGATTGAACCGGGGGTACTGTTGCAAGCGCAGACCCTGCGTATTCCAAATGGCAGAAAAGTCCGGCTGCACGGCGTCGACATTTTGGGGCGCCCCTGCATCGTTGGCGTGTTTCGCGAACTGAACGCAGACGCCTACGATTGGCTATTAAGTGTGGCCTGTGCATTCCGCGACGGCATTCTCGGTGGGGACGCGGTCTACGCACGCGGACGCGAGCCTCGGCTGTTCGTGGTTGCACCCTGGTTCCGCCCCGAAGATGTCGCTCGACTCGCCCTGCTCGACGATGCCGTCTCGGTGCGTGCGCTGCGGTTGCGGAAGGCTCCAAACGGAAAGTGGTCGACCGAGTTGATGCACCCACGCATGGATGTACTGGATGAACAGGCTTGGGAAGAGAATGCCCCGGAGCAGAGTCATGGCTTCCTGCGGCGCTTGCGGGCTGCGGCGAGGCGCGGAGTCCAGCGCTGCGAGTTTCAGGGTTCGCCCTGGCCGATGCTCTTAGTCGGGCCGCAGGGGCCGCTCGCAGCGGTGCATCGAGACGGCGACCGTCTGCTGTTTCTCTCGGCAGGCGATCACGGCGAACCGCCGCAATTGATCGATTTGAGTTCTGAAGGGGGCCAAGATGCCGCAATCGATGCGATTCTGCTGGCCAGCCCCTTGATGGAAGCCGCGGCGGGTTAAATCGTGTCACCGATCTGGAATGGACGCGTCTTCCGGTTATGCGAGAGAGTGTGGGTGGGGTTCGAGTCTTGGCATGCTTGTTCCTTGTCGCGGTGGGGCAACAGGCCGGTTCTCCTCCGATGGCTCATGGCTTGAGCGGCATCCCGCTGGCGTGGGCGGCCCATCAACCTGATTTGGCAACAGCTTCCTGGCGCGAGCTCGCTTGTCTGCCTGGGGTTGGCCCGGCGCGTGCGCGTGCGATCGTCGCGCACCGGGCGGGGCTTGGCGTGCCGATCCAAGCTTCCCTGATTGGACTGATCCCTGGCATCGGTGCGCAAACCGCACAGGCAATCCAAGCCGCGCTCGCGCCCCAAGCGGCGGATGGGCCGGGATAGAATACTCCGATGCAATCCGCGTCCCCCGCGGTGAATTCGATCGAATCGATGGTGCGAGACACCCTCGAGGAAGATCACGCGTTCGACGACGCGACAAGCCATGCCGTGGTTCCCAAGGCTGCTCGAGGGCGCGCGCGCATCATTGCGAAAGCGCATGGGGTGCTTGCTGGTCGAGCCTTTGCCCATGCTGCGTTTCAGATCTGCTGCCCAGACGGTCAATTCGCTTGGACAGTCCAAGACGGCGATACCGTCGAGCCAGGGCAGACGGTTCTTCAATGTGAAGGCAAAGCGCGTGGATTGCTCGCGGCTGAACGCACCGCCTTGAACTTTCTCCAGCAACTCAGCGGTGTAGCAAGCTTGACCGCACAGGCAGTCCGGGAAACTGGTGGCGACTTCCGCGTGCTCGATACACGCAAGACGGTGCCTGGGCTACGCGATGCACAAAAGGCTGCCGTGCTTGCTGGGGGCGGAGTCAATCATCGACGTGACCTGTCCGATCAGTTGTTGCTGAAAGAGAATCACTTTGCATTCTCCGGGCTCAGTTATCGCGAGACCGTGCGCGCTGCGGTGGGCGCCGCAGAAGGCAAGCCGGTCGGCGCCGAAGCGATGGATCTCGATCAGGCTTTGGCCGCGCTCGACGAAGGCGCGAGCTATGTCATGCTCGACAATTTCCCCAGCGAGACCTTGGCAGATCAGGTTGCTCAGCTGCGCCAAGCGCACCCGCACGCGGTCATCGAAGTCTCGGGCGGACTGACGCCCGAGCGCTTGGCTGTCCTGCGCGCCGCGGGGATCGATCGGGTCTCGCTTGGGGCTCTGACTCACTCGGCTCCAGCCCTCGATTTCTCGTTCCTATTCGATGGCGCTCTATCCTGAACTGTTTCGGATTCCCGCACGCCTTCGCCAGGTGTTGCTTGCGCTGTCCATTGGCATCATCGTCGCTTCATCGATGCGCAAGGGTGGGGGCGGACCGCCGCCGTTTTTCGTCGACTTCACGATGAATCTTGGCCACCAGTTCTTGTATGGCTTTTTTACGCTCACGGCGCTCCTACGCCTTCACCCAACCGCGCCGTTGCGGCGCAGTACTTGGGTGGCCATGCTGTTCATCGTGTTCGTTTTTGGCGTGCTCGATGAATGGAATCAGGGGCGTTCCGGCCACCGTGGGGTTGGCATGTTCGATGTGATTTCGGACTGCCTCGGCTGCTTCCACATCCTTGTTCTCAGTCGCTGGTTCAGCCGCCCCCAATCATGGGGGCCGTCCCTGCGCCTTATGGGCGGCTTGGCCGTGCTCGGCCTGTCCTGGAACTTGTTCCTCGTCAAGAGCGGTACTGACATCCCCATTCCCTTCCTGAGCTGATGACCGATCGACACCTCCGATACTCCTCGCCGCTCGCCGAACGATACGCAAGTTCTGCGATGCAAGAGAACTTCTCTTCGCGTCGCCGTGCTCTCGTTTGGCGCGACCTTTGGATTGCTCTCGCTGAATGTCAGCAAGAACTTGGCCTCTCGATCCGCGATGAGCAAATCGCCGAACTGCATGCCGCGCGTGATCAGGTCGATCTTGAGAAGGTAGCGGAATATGAGGCCGAGCTGCGCCACGACGTCATGGCGCATGTGCACGCCTACGGCGACGTCGCGCCGAAGGCCCGAGGCATCTTGCACTTGGGTGCAACCTCGTGCTTCGTTGCGGATGGCTCGGATTTGATCATGATGAAAGCCGGAATGCAGATTCTGCGCGATCGATTGGTCACCGTTCTGCGCGCATTAGCCGAGTTCTGCGAGCAAGAGAAGGATCACCCGATTCTTGGCTTCACGCACTTTCAACCCGCCCAGCCCACGACCCTGGGCAAGCGGGCCGCGCTTTGGCTCCAAGATTTCCATCTTGACCTGGAAGAACTTGAGCGCGTGATCGAGCGCTTGCCGTTCCGTGGAGTCAAGGGCACGACCGGAACTCAGGCGAGCTTCTTGCAGCTCTTTGAAGGAGATCACGCCAAGGTCCGTGAACTGGATGAGCGGCTGACCAAGCGCATGGGATTCGACCGCACCGTGCCCGTTTGTGGCCAGACCTATCCTCGAAAGTGGGATGCCTTGGTCCTGCAAGCGGTATCTGCAATCGGGATCTCCGCCGCGAAGTTCGCCACAGACATTCGATTGCTTGCCCATCGCCGCGAGTTGGAAGAACCATTCGGCAAGAAGCAAATTGGGTCCTCTGCCATGCCTTACAAGCGCAACCCCATGCGCTCGGAGCGCATTGGTGCGCTGTCGCGTTACCTCATGAACCTCGCTCCAAACGCGGGCGAAACGGCGGCCAATCAATGGTTGGAACGCACGCTCGATGACTCGGCGAATCGTCGGATCGCGATACCCGAGTCCTTCTTGGCTGCCGACGCAATTCTCCTGCTCGTTCAGGACGTCAGCTCGGGTTTGGTTCCGTACCCGCGGGTCATCGAACGCAACCTCGCAGTTGAAATGCCTTTCATGGCGACCGAATCCATTCTGATGGCAGCGGTACAGGCAGGCGGAGACCGTCAAGACCTGCACGAGCGCATTCGAGTCCATAGTCATGCCGCGGCGGCGCGCATGAAGACCGAGGACGGAGTCAACGATCTGCTTGAGCGAATTGAATCAGATCAAGCCTTCGCCCCGATCAGGGCGCAACTCGGTGAATTGGTCGATCCGCGTGGATTCGTTGGTCGCGCACCTGAGCAGGTGACGGAGTTCCTCAACGAAGTGATCCGGCCTTGCTTGGCTGACTACGAAGGCGTCGAGGCAGCGGCCGGCGGAGTCCGCGTTTAGGAGTCTGATCCCGACGCGTCTGCGAAGCTTCTCCAAAAAGAAACGGGCCCTGCCGATTCCTCGGCAGGGCCCGTTCGCTTTGAAGTTCGACTACAGCTGTTGTGCAAGCTGGTTCAGCATGCTCTCAATGCGGACCAGGCGATCTTCCAATGCAGCCAAGCGCTCTTCCAAGTGAGCCGACTGAGCCGACTGAGCCGAGTTGACTTCCGAACGCAACTGAATCAGTTGCTGACGCTCAACCATGGGCGCACTAACAGTCATCGTCTCGACAGCAACTCCTTCTTCGCAGCAGGCATTGCAATCGTCGACGAGCATGACTTGCGTAGCCACAGTCGCTTCGGACTCTTCGCAGCACTCAACTTCGCAAGCAAGGACTTCGTTGCCGACGAACTGGATCGCGACGGCCTCAGCCGACTCTTCGCAAGCGGTTGCGCAAGCGGTGTCACAAGCTTCGACTTCGAGAGCGACGATGGTCGCCACGCTTTCTTCGCATGCGGTCTCGCAAGCAGAAGCGCAGGCTTCGC
>JBDQJC010000105.1:0-7431 GCA_040264055.1 Planctomycetota bacterium | reverse complement strand
TGCTCGACCCGGTGCCATTGATGTAGCGGGGGGGCCAGGGTTTGCACACCCCCCAGGGCAAACACCTGCAGGGCGGGGGGGGGGGGTGGGGGGGTGTGGGTGGTGGGGGGGCCCCCGCGCCGCGGCGCGACGTACGATTAGCTGCCCCAACCCCGGAAGATGCCCTAAGTTGGCGCGCGTCGTCGCGGGCTCACAGTGCAACGCGCGGCTCGCAGGGCTCCCACCCATGGGATGATGCGTCATGGTTCACGGAACCAGTCGAGCGAATCAGCGCTTGCTTGGCGCTCGCTGGTGCTCCGTCGAAACGACGGCGTACCCGGATCGCATCTAGTCTTCTATGGCCCTGACGGACCATCCCAGTCTGTCCACCCAACCCGCACATCCTCACCAAGAACAAAGCGTCGGTGACGGAGGCCCCGATTGCAGGGCCAAGGTGTGGCACCTGGGTTCGAGAACCGGGTCATGGGTTCGTGGCGAGATGCGCGCAAAGTGAGCGCATCTGCCGGATTTGCGGCAGTTAAGCGAACGTCGCGCACCTCGCCACGACCGCCTCACCCAACCCAAAACCCAAAACCCAAAACCTACCCCACAAACCCAAGCAAAGCTTCCTCACCCGAAGCTACCGCTTCAGCCGCTTGAATCCCCGCCGTCGTCGAAGGCATCGCCTCCTGAATCGGACACGGAGGATCACCACCCTCAACCGCGGCCGTTACAAAAGCCTGCAAGGCATACCACAACTCAGTATGTGGCAGACCTGCACCTGCTTGCAGCTTGCCCTGCGCGGCCAACTTGGTCGCATTGGCCAACAAGACATAGCCTTCGTCTTGATGGAATCGCTCGCGGTGGGCGTAGACCTCCCAGCCTTGCGTCGCTGCATCGGCTTCTTTGAACAGCCAAGCGTGTCGGCCGCCCAAGCGAATGGTGCCGTGGGTGCCGGAGATCTCGAGTTCCTCGCCACCGATCGAACTGGCGAGCGTGATTTCCTGTTGGCAACGTAGATCGCCGTCCCAACCAAACTCGAGCTGCACTGTGTCGGGAAGGTCGCGGCCGTTTTGCCAAAGGCGAATGCCGCCCCAGCCGCGCACGCTCCAGGGTGACTTGCCTGTGAACCAGCGCATCGTGTGAACATGGTGGCTGGCGACTTCGCCGCAGATGCCGGCACTGCGCTTAGGGTCAATCTTCCAAGACAGGGCCTCTTCGCGCTCGGCTGTCGGGGCGACCGCCTTCCAAGACAGTTTGCGTCGCCAATGGCTGCGCATCGAGACCAGGTTGCGTAAGGCGCCCGACTGGTAGACATCGCGCGCACGCTTGTAGACCGGATTGGTATTGGCCATGAAGCCTGCAGTCAGCCAGCCCTCCGATTCGTAGACCGCGGCGCCGATCGCAGCGGCGTCGGCGGCGTTGTGGGCCAACGGAGCCTCCAGGTAGACCTTGAGCTTGGCGGCGAGCGCCTGCTCGGTGAGTTCGCGGTGGGCAAAAGTCGACGCAGCAATGACGACCGCGTCAATGCCGCCGGCGTCGAGCAGCGCGGCGCCGGATTCGTGCACCGTCGCGTCAGGGGCACGCTTGATGCCGCGATTGCGTCGGCCTTTGTCGACATCGGCGATCGAAACGACTTGCACGCCTTCGATCGTTGCGAGTTCTTCGAGTGCCGCACAGCCTTGTACGCCGGTGCCGATGACCCCAAGCTTCAGGGTGTCGCCGCGCGGCGCGCGCGGGAACAGCGCCTCGAGATCCGGGGTGAACGCTAAAGCCGAAAGGCCGGCGGCGCTATGGCGCATGAAGTCACGTCGATCGAGGCTCAAGGGAGGTATTTCCAGCTGAAGGGATGGGCGCTTTGCACAAGCAGCGCGGTCGACCAGGCATCGGCAAGGGTGGCCGTAGGAGCGCAAACCGCCGCAGTCTGTTTGAATCTTAGCGGTTGCCGGGTGCCGGGGTCGATGACGTGTCCGCGGCTCTTGCGAGAAGTGGGGCGAGTGGCCGAAACCGAGAGAGCGCGGTCGCGCAGGTTGACGCAGCAAAACGGTTCGATGCCGATTTGCCAACCGGCCGCGGAGGCTGGGTGTCGCGATCCAGGTTCAGGAATCGGCGGCGCGCCGAAGCTCAGTACGGTCGAGGTGCCGCCGTGCAGGAGCGCAGTCGGAACACCTGCTTCACGGAGGACTTCGGCCGCGCGGTCGAGTGCCCAGCCCTTGCCGATGCCGCCGAGATCGAGGCGCAGGTTCGGGTGTCGGAATCGCACGCGACTCTCACCCAGCAGCTCAACGGCGGCAAAGTCGATCGTCGATTCGTCGGCAAGATTCCAGCTGGGGGCTTCGTCACGGAGCCCGTGCGCGTCGAGCAGAGGGCCGACGCTGGGGTCGAAGGCGCCCAAGCTCGCGCGATGTACCTGCTGGCAGCATTCCAGCAGGGCATAGAGCTGAGCCGGAACCAGCACTGCAGCGCCACATGCGGCGTCGGCATTCAACCGGCTCAACCAACTATCGCGGCGGAAGATCGAAAGCTGCGCCTCGGCGGCGCGGATCTCTTCCAGGGCCTCATGGCCAGCGTCAGAAAGGAAAGCGGGCTCGGCGCCCAGCAGCACCAACTCAAAGCGGGTGCGCATGGCGTCGAGCCCAAGGATCACACGATTGTCCTAAAGCGCTTTCGCGGTCATCGTGTCGGGATCGAAGCCCCAGGCCTTGCCGTCCCACATCGAGCGGGTGGCGAGGTCGACCGCGACCACGACCTTGGTGCCCAGTTCGACCGAGCTAAACGGCTCGCGGCGCTCGCTGACGGCTTCCATCCAGTCCATGCGCAGCATGTTCTGGTCGCTGACTTGACGGGCCGGAATATCGAGTGGCTCGCGTTCGTCGACATAAAGGCGCTCGGGCTTCATGACACAGTTGGTGCCATTCAGATACAGCGTGCCTTCGTGGCCGCGAATCATGGTCTCGAGGCCGATCTCGTTACAGGTCGAGCCCGCCACGATCATGGTGTGGCCGTCGGCAAACTGCACCGACATGTTGACTTGGTCATGGTTCTCCATTTCCGTGTCAATGTGGTGGTGTCCGTGTGCGGTGACGCGGGTCGGCCAATCGGAATCGAGCGCAAACATGACTGGAGTCATTTGGTGGACCAGCAGGTCACCAACGATGCCGGTCGAGAAGTCGCGATAGCGGCGCCAGCGTGCGTAGACCTTCGGGTCCCATTCGCGGGGGCCCATCCAACCGAGCCAAGCTTCCCAGTCGAGGTTTTCGCCGGGCTTCCAGTTTGGATCGATGCCGTAGTAGTTCCACTCGCCGGTATTCGAGTTGCGGCAGTAACTGGTCTGTGACCAAACGGGCTTGCCGATGCCGCCTTCGCCGATCAGCTGGCGGGCGTCGCGGAACTTCGATAGAGCCATCTTTTGTGTGCCGACGCAGAACACGCGGTCGCTGGCTTTAACCACCTTGCGCAGCTCGAGCGCGTGCTCGTAACGCAGCGTCATCGGCTTCTCGAGGTAGACATCTTTGCCGGCCGAAATCGCGTCCATCGCGTTGATGTGGTGCTGGTGTTCGGGAGTGGCAATCAGCACACAATCGATGTCCGAGCGCGCGAGGATTTCGCCGTAGTTGCGATAGCCCTTGACCTCGACACCCGCTTGCTTCTCGCTCGCGACCTTGACCGCGCGGTCAATCTTCGGTTGGCAGACATCGGCGACGGCGATCAGGTCGTAGCCCACTTTCGCGCCGCCTTTCAGATCGCAGAATGCGTTCAGGTGACCCATGCCCATGCCACCCGTGCCAATGATGCCCATCATGATGCGGTCATTGGCGCCGATGATCCGGCTATAGGAGCGCGCGGACATGGTGCGGCCCGCCGAAGCGGCCGCAGCGAGGCCAGCGGAAGTCTTAAGGAAGTTGCGTCGGTTCGAGCTCATCTCAGGCAATCTCATGGTCGCCGCGGCGCGGCGAGCGGTAGGGGTAGAAGAACAGCAGAGCAGCGAGGCAGGCCACACTTGCCCACATGGGCACGCTGAACAAACGAGTGTAGTCGATGTCGAGTTTGGGGAGGCCGTCTTCGCCGATGACCGGTAGCCCATTCACGGCATCGATGACCGGAACGGTGCGCGCCCATTCGGCCACTTCGCCCGCAACCACAGAGCCGACGATGATGCCGATGCCGATGATCACGAGGTTGAACAACGATTGCGCGCGGGCGCGGACATCGCTGGTGGTCTCTTCATCGACGATCATGAAGGCGACGAAGATGAAACAGCCAAAGCACAATCCGTGCAATGCGATCCCAAAGATGACGGCCCAGGTTCCCCAAGCTTCGCCATTCATGAACATCAGCATGCGCAGGGCATAGGCGGCTAGGCCAATGCTCAGGAGGCCCTTCCGCGAAACGGACTTGGCGACCAGCGGAATTACCGCGAGCACGAGCAATTCGGACATCTGCCCGATCGTCATCAGGCCGGCTCCGCCCACTCCAAAGATGGAGTTCAGCCAGTCAGCTGCGCCACTTTGGAACTTGCCCAGGTAGCCCGCAGTGTGCACAAAGTAGAACTGGTGAATGCAGCTGACCGGAACTGCGAGTAGGAACAGAGTCAACAAGGGTTGCTTGCGAACCTCGCCAATCGCCTCGAAGGCAGCGTTCTGTTCCTGATTGCGGGCCGGCGGCGTCTTCGGCAGGGTGAAGCAGAAAATGCCCATCAGCACACCGAGCAGCGCTGACAAGCGGAAGGCGTCGGCCATTCCCTCGTACTGCGCCGCGGCGATCGCTTCGGCGTTGATGACGAGACCTTCGGCAAGTTCTTCTGCCGGCGTGTGCATGCGCAACAGCCATTGGCCAATTGTGATGCCAACCACAATCCACCCCACGGTTCCCCAGATGCGGACTTTGCCAAAGTCGCGATCGCGGTCTTCCAGGTGATGGAAGGCCAAACTGTTGGTCAATGACAGCGTTGGCGAGTAGATCAGGGAATACAGCAGCGAGAACACCAGAAAGCCGGTGTAGGTGTCGATCGTCGCAAGTTGCCAAACCAACACACCACCCAGGATGTGGCTGATCCCGAGGAACTTTTCGGTATTGAAGTAGCGGTCGGCAATCTGCCCTGCGATGAAAGGCGAAACGATCGCACCAACAGCGCCGACGGCGAACATATGGCCGATCTGTTCGCCCGTCATGCCGCGCACATTGGAAAGGAAAGGCCACAGAAGCGGCAGCCAAGCCCCCCAAATCGCGTACTGCAAGAACATCATCACCGACAAGCGCGGCTTGACGGCCGCAGCTTTCGGGGCGAGCACGACGTGATTCATTTACAGCTCGCGCACGCGCACTTTGCGGAAGGCGACCGGCGAACCATCGTCGTGATTCTGCAAGCCGATGTAGCCTTCGGTGCCGCGTTCGCCGGTGAACTCATTCACGACTTCGCCGTTGATCCGGACCGTGTACTGCTGGCCGATCGCGGTGATCTGGTACTTATTCCACTGGCCAGCTTCCTTGGTCGGGATGTGCGTGACACCCTGGAAACTGTAGGCCGATCCGGTGTCATGCTTCTCGCCGCCGGAATCGCAGATCTGGAATTCATAGCCTTCGTTGACCGCGACCCAGGGATCATTGCCCGGGTTCGGGAAGCGCACGAAGACGCCCGAGTTATTGGTCTTGTCCGCAACCTTGAACTCAAATTTCAGCTCGAAGTCGGCGTAGCTCTTTTCCGTGAACCAGAACAAGCCCATGCCGCCATGCGCGGTCATGGCGCCATCGTCGAGCTTGAAGCCGCCAGGGCCGGCCATTGCCCAGCCAGTCGTGTCCGTGCCGTCGAACAGCACATCCCAATCAGAGTCGCCATGCAAGGCGTGGCACGCAGGCGCGGCCAGAAGAAGGAGCAAAGGGAGGAGGGGGGAACGCATGTGTGTCTGGTTCGGCCAAACATCCTAGCGCAATCACCACCAGCGTTCGTAAACGGTGCGATCCGCCCACGAAGATCCGGCGGCGACCTGCTCGAATGCGTCAATCATGGCTGGATTGCCGCACAGCAAGATCAGGCTGTCGTCGTCTGGCAAGGAGGCGCGCAGCGCGTCTGGGTCGACATTTTTTGCGAAATGAATGCCTCGTGGGTCGTCCGAAACCGGAAGCCCAAGAGTCAGCGCCAAGATCTCGTTGACGCGGCCGGCGTTGACGCGCTCGGAGTCAAAGTCGGGCTCGTCGTGATGGCGGCTGACGCAGGGCAGATAGAAGAAGGGAAAGGGGGCTTCTTCAACGAGGGCCTCAAACTCCTCGCGGTAGCCCAGCTCAATCGAGGAACGCACCCCATGCCAAACCGAAACGGATTGGGGTGTGCGCCGTCCAGCTTTCGCCTCGTCGACCAGATGGCGCACCATGCCGACGTAAGGCGCGACGCCGGTGCCAGATCCGACCAGCGCGAGGTGCGGCTCGTAGTGGCGGGAAAAGGTGAATTTGCCGACCGGCGGGGCAATCCACATCGGAGTGCCAATCGGGAAGGAGAACAGATGGCTGGTGCCGAGCCCCAGGCGCGTATCGACGATGTAGAACTCCATCGCGTCACGCTGCTCGGGAGCCGAGGCGATCGAATAGGTGCGTTGCTCAAACTCGCCCTCGTATTCCCAGCCCAATCGAGTGAATTGGCCGGCCTCAAACTCGGCGACCTCGCCTTCCAGCGGCTCGACCCGGAACACCGCCAGGACCTCGCTGCCGTTGACGAGCTCTTTTCCGGCCAGGCGAGCCGGGGCCATGCGGTCACGAGGGTCACGGCGGGGGCGAGCAGTCATCCGCGACCGTTGTAGTTCTCTGTCCTACAATGTTCCACCATGTCCTCGCCGGAAACCGCCAACAAGACGCTCCTCCTCGGTCATAGCCCCGACCCGGACGACGCATTCATGCACTACGCGCTGGCTGCCGACAAGCTCGACACCGGTGGTCTGCACTTCGAGCATAAGCTCGAAGACATCGAGACCCTGAATCGACGCGCGTTGACCGGCGATTACGACATCACAGCGGTCTCGATTCATGGCTATGCCTTTGTCGCAGACAAGTACGCGCTGTTGAACCACGGCGCCTCGATGGGCGAGGGCTACGGCCCACGCATCGTCGCCCGCGAAGAGTTCGGCTTGGATGCGCTGCAGAAGGGCAAGGGCAAGCGCTTGGCGATTCCAGGCGAGTGGACCTCGGCCCACCTGGCCACCCAAATGCGGATCGGCGAATACGACTACGAGATCGTCGAGTTCGACCAGATCCCAGCCGCTGTTGCCGAAGGTCGCTTCGATGCAGGTGTGCTGATCCACGAGGGCCAGCTGACTTTCCAGGAGCTAGGCCTCGTCTTGCTCGACGACCTTGGAGTCTGGTGGGGTAGCGAGACCGGTGGATTGCCATTGCCGCTCGGTGGCAACACCGTGCGTCGCGATCACGGCGAGATGATCTCGGTCATCTCGAAGCTGTTGCAAGATT
>JBDQJC010000104.1:0-7459 GCA_040264055.1 Planctomycetota bacterium | reverse complement strand
CTCTCGGTGCGTAGCGCGCACCGCAGGGGGCATAACTCAGTTGGTAGAGTAGTTGGCTTTTAACCAATAAGTCCCAGGTTCGAGTCCTGGTGCCCTCACCATCAAGACGCGGTGACTTCGGTCATCGCGTCTCTTTTTTATGCCAACCGACTGCCTTGCCAGCTGCCACGGCGCCGCAATTCATTCTCAATTTCAGAATGCACCTTGGCGCGGCCTGGCCAATCGAGCGGGGCAAGATGTTCCTCTGAGGGTGCCTCGGCGACCAGGCGGTGCACGACGACTTCCGGTGGCAGCAGCTCCAGCGCATCGGCAACCATCTCGATGTACTGCTCGGCGGCAAGCAACTCGATGTCTCCGTTGATCCACTCGTGGGCCAACTTGGTCTTGCGCAGCACCATAAGTTGGTGGAACTTGATGCCCTCGACCCCGGCGCGGCGGCACTCCTCGACCTGTCGCAATAAGCCATCGGGTTTCTCACCCGGCAAACCGGCGATGCAATGCGCGATGCGTGTGATGCCGCGTTCGCCGGCACGCTGACAAGCGGTGTGGAAGTTGGCTAGCGTGTCATGTCGGCCAATGCGCCTCTGCACTGCGTCGTCGGCAGTCTCGAGTCCGAACTCGACCCAGACTTCATCGAAGTCGGCAGCTTGCGCAGCAATCAAATCTGCCGCCTCAACGCTGAAACAATCCGGACGCGTGCCAATCGCGAGAATTGGCGCTTGCTTCGACCAAGTCTTCATCTCGGCGAGTGCGGCTCCCAAAGGAGCCAGGTCGGGATAGGTGTTCGAATACGACTGGAAATACAGGATCGCCGCCGGGCCCTCGGGGTTGACCTTGCGCGCTCGTGCGAGCCCGGCTTGCCATTGTGCTTGCATGTCCGAGCCGATTTTGGATGCGCCGGTACCCGAGCCGGAGAGATCGCAATAGATGCAACCGCCATAGCCCTTTTCGCCATCGCGATTCGGGCAAGTGAGGCCTAAATCCATCATCACGCGACGCAAGCGACGCCCGTAACGCGCCAACAATTCTCGGCCCAAACTCCGAACCGGCCGCTCCGCGCAGGGGGTGGCTTGCACCGATGCGCACACCGGCGCTAAACGCAGCGCGTCATTTGCCCCTGAAGCGGACGAGGAAGCCGAAACCGAGGCCATGTCGCCATTCTATCCTGGGCCGCTTCCATGGCAGACCCCCGTCCCGTCCCCGTTGTCGTTGGCACCGCTGGCCACATCGACCACGGCAAGAGCGCTCTGATTGAAGCGCTGTGCGGGAATCATCCGGACCGCTGGCGCGAAGAAAAGGAACGCGGGATCACGATCGACCTCGGCTACGCAGAACTGGCATGGCCCGATGGCTTTGAAGTCGGTTTTGTCGATGTGCCCGGTCACGAGCGTTTGGTACGCAAGATGGTCGCCGGTGCGACCGGCATGGGCGCGGCGATGTTGGTGGTGGCATGTGACGACGGCGTGATGCCGCAAACCCGTGAGCACTTTGAAGTGCTACAGCTGCTTGGATTGCAGCACGGCCTGGTGGTCTTGACCAAAGCCGACTTGGCGGACGAGGAAACCCTCGAGCTCGTGCGAGCGGATGTCGAGGAACTGGTCGAGGGCACAAGCTGGGAGGGCGTGGTCTGCCTGCCGGTTAGCTCGCACGCCGGCACGGGGCTCGCGGAATTGCGTGACGCGGTGCGCGCTCTGGCCAAGACCGCACGTAGCGAAGAGCGCGCCGACCCTTCGGCCTTCCGCCTCCCGGTCCAGCGTTCCTTCGCCCTTCACGGCGCGGGAACTGTGGCGACCGGAGTATGCGCAGCAGGTAGCGTCGGAGAGGGCGACACGATTGAAGTGCAGCCGGGTGGCAAGACCAGTCGGGTGCGTCGCGTGCATGTGCACGGGCGCCGTGCCGATCACGGCGCACCCGGGTTGCGCACCGCATTGAACTTGCCGGAGGTCGAGCCGGACGATGTGCCACGCGGGGCGGTGCTCGCCGCGCCCGGCAGCCTGCTTTCCGGCAATCTATTGCGGGCCAGCTTTGCTCCGCTGCCGAAGTTGCGATTGCCGAAGCATGGCTCGCCGGTTCTGGTTTTGTCCGGAACGGCTGCTGTGAGCGCGCGGATCTGGCTGCCGCCAGAAGCCGCATCGCTGGACCCTGGCTCGGAAGTTCTGGTCGATCTCGAGCTCGAAGAAGAGATTGCCTTGGTGCCCGGCCAGCGTTTGCTTTTGCGACGCCCGAGTCCCGCATCGAACCTGGGTGCAGGTCGCTTCCTCAGTTTTGGCAAGCGCCGCTTGCGCAAACGCGACGCTGCCGAGCGCGAGGCCTTGCTGTCGATGCGCGAAGCGCTTGACGAGCCGAACGAGCTCGTCGCACGGGTACTCGATCAACCGGGTGCGGGGGAAATGGACGTGCCGGCGATGGCGGCTCGTTTGGGTTGGCGTCGTGACGCAACCCGCGAAATCCTACAAGCGGCGGCCGAAGCCGGAGCAGTGCGAGAAATGTCACCCGGTCGATTCTTGGGCATGGGGCGGGCAGGCGAACTCGCACGCGAGATCCAAGGCATTCTTGGCCATTGGCGAGGCAAGCACGCGCATCGCTTGCGCATCCCCATCACGCGCTTGCGCGAACGCTTGGGCAAAGATCGATTTGCATCGCTGCAGCGCTTGAGCCCCGAGGAGTTGCAGATCCTTGGCTTGGAACGCCGCCCCGGTCTGCATTGGGGAATCTGTGGCGTCGAGATTGGGCATGACTGGTTAAGCGATGCCGAGCGTTGGTTGACCCGTCTTAAGAGCGAAGGCTTGATGCCGAGCAGTTGGGAAGACTTGGCCCAAGAAGGCTTCGCCGAGCCAGAGCGACTGGAGGCCCTCGCCGAGCTATTGGAAGACCAAGGCGAAGTCGTGCGTGTTGAAGGCACGATGATCTTCGCGCACGAAGTGGTCGACGACCTGCGCAACACCGTGGTTCGCCAGTTGCAAGCGAAGGGCATGGATATTCCTGCTTTGCGCGATCGCTTTGGGACCACCCGCAAGTTTCTTATGCCGCTATTGGAGTTCCTGGATGAACGCGGCGTGACGGCGCGGCGCGGCGGCAATCGCATCCTGCGTGATGCGGCCGCCAGTCTGGTCTAGGCCAGCAGGCCTTGCACAATCGTCGCGGCCTGGCGGACCCGTTCGGGGGTACTGATTTCACACCAGACACCGTGGTGCGCATAGATCGGCACGGATTTGCCTGCGGCAGCGAAGGCAAGGAAGCCGGCTCGTGCGAGGCAAAGCGGGATGCCTTCGGCTTGAGTTTGGGTCGAGGCACGCTCGAGCAGGGGCAGCCAAGCCCGGCTCGGGCGACAGATGCCGGTATAGACCCAGGCGCGCTGGGGGGGATCCGGATGCTGCCCGGCTTGTGCTCGACTCTTGGGCCAAAGCCCGCATAGTCGCAGGCCGTCATCGCGAGCCTCGGTAAGCAGTCCGCCGAACTGCGCCAGCTCGCTGGGTGGGTGCACGACCAAACTCCCTTCGGGCGAGGCGAGCAGGTCCCGCCAGTCCAAATCGGTAAACAGCTTGGCGTTGGCAATCAAATCGGGGAAGAGGTCGAACTGGCGCACGCAGGCCAACAGACTGCCTCCGGTGCCCAAGAGCTGCGGTTCTTCCAGGAACAAGACCTCGGCGTCGACCGTCTGCGCGGCCGCCGCCGCCGCGGCGCGCACCTGGGCTGCTTGCCAATGCAGGTTGACGACGAATCGCCGCACGCCGGCTGCGGCGAGCTGTTCCATGAGCTGACGGAGCGGAGTGGTGCCGTTGACCGGCACGCAGGCCTTGGCGTAGCGATCGCGCAGCGCACCGAGGCGGGTGGCTTTGCCGGCGGCGAGCAAGAGAGCGGACTTCATGCTTGGAGGAAGGGCAGAGCCCCGAGCGCGGCGAGGCTGCGCGCTGCGATGGGATCCTCGGCTTGCATGGCGAGAAACAGATTGCGTGCGTGCGCTTGGGCACGCCGTTCGGCAATCGCATAGTCGTTGCGACCTTCTGACTGCAACTTGGCAAACGTGCCGAGCGCTTTCATCACCCGTTGCAGCGCGGTGCGTCGCCATTGCCGCTGGCTTTGGGTTGGATCCAGCCCGGCAGCTTCGCCGAGGCGGCGCATTTCACCATCCAACAGGTCCATGACAGGAGCAGACAGGTCCAGGTAGGCGTCCGTCTGCAATGAAGCCAGGTCGTAGAACAGAGGGCCGCGCCGCATGTCCTGATGGTCGATCAACGCGATCTCTCCTTGGTAGAGGAGCACATTGCGGCAATGCAAATCACGGTGTGCGAGGACCTGCGGGCCCTCGGCGGCCAGCGCGGCCAAAGCGTGCAAGGCGGCACGGATGCGTTGCTGGCTGTTTGGCTCAAGGTGCCAGGGCAGCGCTTGTGCCGAGCGAGGGGCGAGTGCAGCATCGGCGAACATGCGCAACTCGCGCCGGAACAGCAGGACATCCAATGCGAGTGCGCGATTCGGATGTCCGGCCGGCAAATCCGCGAGGAAGTAGCGTCGATGCACCGCGAGCAGCGCCGCGTAGTTCTCGGGCTCGGGTCGATGCGAAAGGTGTACATCGCCGAGATCTTCGACCAAGTAGACGCCATCGATCGCCGGGCCGAGTCGCGGCACCCGCACGCCAATTTCGAGCAAGAAATCGGTGATCGCGCTGGGCGCCGGAGTCGGCGAGCAAACGCGTAACCAGCCACGCGTATCCGGGTGCTGACTGCGGGCATAGCGACGAGCGCTGGCTGCTGGCGTCAGCTCGACCGCCTCGTATTGACCGCGCAACCAGGCGCGCTGCGTGGTGGGGGTCACTTGCATGGATGCGTGGTGGAGCGGGTTGGCGCCATTGCGGCCGAGTCCGGCAGCTTGATCTGGGGAAAAATCGCCGCGCTCGCGGCAAGAGTTTCGGCGAGAACCTCGGCGGCGGGGCGGGCGCCTCGACTGGAGTCACGCACTTCGAGTGCGCCGGCGCCATCAAAGCCGCAGGCCGCAAGTCGGGCGAGCACGTCTGGCCAGGGGATGCTGCCGAGACCGGGCGCGAGGTGCGCGTCTTGACTGCCGTCGTTGTCGTGCAGGTGCAGGTGGCGCAGCCGCGGAGCCGCCGCCTCAAGTTCGGCGAGCACACCGCCATCGACATGGGCATGGCCCAAATCTAAGCAGATCCCTGCCTGGCCATCGGGGTCGACATCCTCCAGCAGTTCCAGCAGCGACTTCACCCGCGTGCCCGACGAGATGATGTTCTCTAAGCACAGGCAGACGCCGGCTGCGGGGGGCTCGGAAAGCAGGTCATGCACTGCCTCGCGCGCCCAAGCGTGTTCTTGCTCTCCCCAAGCATCGCGTTGCCAACCCAGGTGTAAGACCGCGTGCTCGGCGCCCAGAGCCGCTGCGGCGATCATGCCTTCGCGGGTGCCGGCGAGTGCTTCCGCACGCCGAGCAGGATCGGGGTCGATCAGAGACCATTTCTCGCCCTGCTCCAGCAGCGCGGGCACTGAGGGGTAGAACGGCAGGTGCACGCTGCCGGCGCGCAGACCGAGCTCGGCCAGATGCACACGCAGAGCTTCACACGCCGTCGGGTTGCGCCAGGGTAGATGGGGCTCGGCAAGCCACAGCTCGACCTGCTCGACCCCCGCGGCCTGCGCGGCGGCAAGTTCCTCCGGTGCACAAAGCCCGTAGACAAGCAGATGGGAAGACAGACTGAGCTGCATCTGGCGTTATCCTAGTGATTGATGCGCTGGATTTCTCTCGCCGTTCTTGCTTCGCTCTCGATTCTTGCCGCGCCGGCATCCGCACAGACAGATCCCACGGTCAAGGACTTCAAGCGCTACTTCAAGAAGGCCAAGGAAACCGTCGAGCGGGTCGAGTTCGTGCGTTCCCTCGAGAAGATCGATGATCCAGGCGTCGCGATCGAGCTACTCAAGGTTCTGAAGGACAAAGAGCCCGCGGTTGCAGCTGCGGCCGCCGAGGTGATTGGCCAGCTGCCTTCCCCGGAAGCGCGCATGCCGCTGCAGGCGATTGTCGAAAAGGGCAAGCCTGCCGAGCAGCTCGGTCCGATTCTGCGCTGCGCTGCGAAGGGTAAGTGGCAGGAGTTCCTGCCACTCTTGCGTCCGCATCTGGCTCATAAGGAAGATGGAGTCCGGCTTTGGGCTGTGCGGGCGGTCGGCAATATGCAGGATGCTGAGTCCTTGCCGGTCATCGTCGAACTTGCCGGAAGCGATCCCAACCCTCTGGTCCGCGTCGCCTCGATTGAGTCGATCGTGCAGATGGGCAAGGAGCAGGTTTCGCTTTGTCTGCCACCCTTGATTGCATCTCTGCAAGATCCGGATACCAGCGTGCAGGTTGCGGGGTGCCTAGCTTTGCGCGTGATTCGGCATAAGGACGCGATTCCGGCCTTGATTGATACTTGGATGAACGGCCAAGGGCTAGTGCTGCAGCACATTTATCCAACTTTGCTCGAGATTACCGACCTGCAGTTTGGTGCGGACGCCGAGCAGTGGCAGCGCTGGTGGGTCAATGCCGAAGAGCGATTTGAGATTCCCTCGGAAGAGAAGTTGGCCGAACGCCGAGAAGCACGCGCCAAGACCGCAGCGTTATACGTGCCCAAAGAGGGTTCTGCGGCCTTTGCCGGCATTGCGACGCCAAGCCGAGAGGTGGTCTTTGTCATCGATGTCTCGGGTTCGATGGAGGACTCGGTGCTCGAGCGGGATAAGTTCCGCGAAGCAGGGCATTCGCGATTCACCAAGATGGACATTCTGAAGAAGGAGCTGACAGCCGCGATTGAGGGGCTGGGCGACAATGTCTTCTTCAATGTGCACGCCTTTGCGAGCAATGTTGATTCATGGCGCAAGGACTTGGTTCCCGCGAATGCATTGAACAAGAGGTCAGCGACGGAATTCGTCAAGAAGTTGAAGCCGATCGGTGGTTCGGCCGCGCAAGAGCGTGCTTCGGCAGGTCTGTCGGGTTCGGCCAATGTGGCCGCCGGTCGCACCAATACCTATGCCGCACTCATGGCCGGCTTAGGCGTGCAAGACGAGAAGGTCGCGCTTGCGGTGACCCGTGACGACTCGATCGAGATCGATGGCAACGGCGACACAATGTTTTTTTTCTCGGATGGATTGCCCACGGTCGGGGCCCTGGTGGACACCGACGAAATCCTCGATGCGGTCCGAGCTTTCAACGAATTTCGTCGAATTGCGATTCACGCGGTTGCGATTGGTGACTTCAAAAAGACCTGGATGCGCCGGCTTGCCGACGAGAATTCTGGGCAATTTGTTGACCTCGGTCGCTAAGCTGGGAGGGTCCCGGAGCGCTTGCCAATCCTCGGACGCGTTCCCATAATGTCCGGCCTTCGGATCGGGGCGTGGCTCAGCCTGGTAGAGCGCTGCGTTCGGGACGCAGAGGTCGGAGGTTCAAATCCTCTCGCCCCGACCATTTCGCTCATCGGCGACGGCCCGCCCAAACG
>JBDQJC010000103.1:0-7490 GCA_040264055.1 Planctomycetota bacterium | reverse complement strand
TGCTGCGTGACTTGATGGGTGAGGTCGAGACAAAGTCCGAGACTGGCGACTTCTCTCCCGATGAGCTCGAAGTCGTCAAGCAGAAGCTGAAAAACCTCGGCTATCTGTAAAGCACTCGCCCGCGAAGCAACTTCCTACTTTCCTCAAACGACAAGACCCAAGAGCCTGACATGATCGCCCCTCACGGTGGAACCCTGGTCAATCGCACGGTGGACGGCGCGGAGCGCGATGCGCTGCTCGCTCAAGCTGCAGACCTTCCGAAATTCACGCTGAACTCTCGCGAGGCCAGCGACCTCGAAATGATCGCCACTGGCGCCATGAGCCCTCTTGAAGGCTTCATGGGTCAAGCGGACTACGACAATGTTGTCGCAGACATGCGTCTTTCCAATGGCACCGCATGGCCGTTGCCTGTGGTCCTCGCAACCAAGGAAGGCAGCGCAGCCCCAACCGTGGGCAGCATGATCGCTCTGATGGGTGAAGATGGCGCCGTCTACGGCACCATGGAAGTCACCGACGTCTGGAACCCGGACAAGAAGAACGAACTCGACAAGTGCTACAGCGGCACTGGCGGCAAAGCAGACGAGACGCATCCGGCTTGGGGCTACTTGGCTTCGATCGGAGACACCTACGTCGGCGGCACCATCACGGTTGCCAACCTGCCGCAGCACCCGAAGCACAACGACTTCCGCCTCACCCCGACTCAAACCCGGGCAGCCTTCGAAGAGAAGGGTTGGAAGACCATCGTGGCTTTCCAAACGCGTAACCCGATCCACCGCGCTCACGAATACCTGACTAAGGTGGCTCTCGAGCAAACCGACGGCCTGCTCGTGCACCCGCTGGTTGGCGACACCAAGTCCGATGACATTCCTTCCGACACCCGGATGGAGTGCTACCACGCACTGCTGTCGAAGTACTACCCGCTCGACCGCACCATGCTCGGTGTTTACCCGCAAGCCATGCGCTACGGCGGCCCGCGCGAAGCCATCCTGCACGCGCTCTGCCGTCAGAACTACGGCTGCACGCACATCATCATTGGTCGAGACCACGCTGGTGTGGGTAGCTACTACGGCACTTTCGACGCGCAAACGATCTTCGATCGTTTCGAAGAAGGCGAGATTGGCATCACCACCTTGCTCTTCGAGCACGCTTTCTACTGCAAGCTCACCGGTGGCATGGCTTCGACCAAGTCCAGCCCCGCTGCAAACGAAGACAAGATCTTCCTCAGCGGCACCAAAGTGCGCGAAATGCTTGTCAACGGCGAACGTCCGCCGGTCGAGTTCACGCGTCCGGAAGTTGCTGACATTCTGATCGCTGCCTACGCCGCCAAAGAAACGGCGAACGCCTGATCCACCAACAAAGCAAGGGAGCTAGACATGTTTGGCCTGTTCGGAAAGAAACGCGAACTGAATCACCTGTTCGTGATCACCCTGGACTCTTGCCGCTATGACTCATTCATGGCGGCCAAGCCAGAGAATATCGCGCAGTTGTGCGGGGGGCTCGACAACGTCGAGCGTCGCTTTAGCTACGCGTCATGGACGGCTCCCTCGCATTACAACTTGCTGACGGGATTGGTGCCGCACACCAGCCCGGCCGAGGTTTACGCCTCGGAGTACTACAAGCACGACCTCTACAAGTTCACCGACCGTTTGGGCGTGGACGAGGCCGGCTTCGAGGCGATGATCCCGCACCTGTGGCTGCCAAAGTACCTGAAGAACAAGGGCTACGAGACTCATGGTCTCGTTTCCTTGCCGGTGCTCAACCCCGCCACCGGGATCAACCGCGATTTCGACAGCTTCAAACTCATGCCGAAACACAACGACATGAATCTGATGCTGGACGAGATCGAAGCGCACACCAAGCGCGAGTCGAAGGGCATCAAGGGCAATACCCCACAGTTCTATCTGATGAACGTGGGCGAGACGCACTATCCCTACGGCTTGCCTGATGAAGACAAGAACGATCTGCCACACATCTC
This sequence comes from Planctomycetota bacterium, assembly GCA_040264055.1. GTDB lineage: Bacteria > Planctomycetota > UBA1135 > UBA1135 > UBA1135. Next base: position 5,515 of record JBDQJC010000103.1, on the reverse strand, counting down.
GGGCGTGAACGGAATCTTCCGCAAGCTTGACAAGCAGATTGACGATGAAGGAGTCCTGATCTCGGACAAAGAGTCAGGTGACTTCATGGACATGGACATGATCGAAAAGTGCCGCAACCGTCAGATTGACACCGTGCGCTATCTCGATCAGGAAGTGTTCCCGCGCTTCTACGACATTCTGCCCAAGGACACTTGGGTCATCGTCACCGCAGACCACGGTGAACTGTTTGGCGAGGCCGGTTACTTCGGCCACGGTCCGATCATGCACGATAAGTGCTTTGAAGTCCCTTTCCTCGAAGGAAAGCTCAAGTAATCCCCCCCGGAACGCTACTAGCATCCCTACAAAAATGAGCGACCACAAAGGTTTCTGTCTCTGGTTCACGGGCCTCTCTGGCTCGGGCAAGTCCACCCTCAGCCGTATGCTCGAGCCTGAGCTGCGTAAGCGCGGCTGCAAGGTCGAGATTCTCGACGGCGACGAAGTTCGCGAGAACCTCTCGAAGGGCCTCGGCTTCTCGAAGGAAGACCGTGATACCAACATCCGCCGCATCGGCTACGTTGCCAAGCTGCTATCGCGCAATGGCGTCATCGTCATGACTGCCGCGATTTCTCCTTACGAGGAAGTTCGCAGCCAGTGCCGCAACATGATCGGCGACTTCGTTGAGGTCTACGCTGAGTGCTCGGTTGAAGAGCTGACGCGCCGCGACGTCAAAGGCTTGTACGCCAAGGCGATCTCGGGTGAGATCAAGAACTTCACCGGTGTCTCTGACCCGTACGAAGCTCCGGAAAACCCGGAAATCAAGGTCAACTCGGAACAGCAGGCTCCAGAAGAGTCGCTCAAGCTGATTGTGAGCTACCTTGAGTCGCAGGGTCTGATTCCTGCAACTGCTGCGGCAAACGCCTAGTATTACGACCGGTAAAGGGTGAGAATCCTTTCCCGGTTCGGGGGCCCTCCGCGGGCCCCCGTTTGATTCACCTTGAAGTCTCGGATCGTGATGACCCGCCGACCTGCCCGCCTGCTCGTCTTTCTCACGCTGTTGGCCGCGTTCGCTGCGGCCCAACCGGCCGCCGCATACATCGGCCCCGGTGCTGGTGTGGCCTTCCTTTCAGGCGGTCTGGTACTGATCGGCGCGCTGTTCTTGGCGGTTGCCATCGTTCTGGCTTACCCGATCAAGGTTCTGTTGCGTCTGTTGTCTGGCAAAGGTCGGATCAAGGGCGCGACCAAACGCATGGTCATCATCGGCTTCGATGGAATGGACCCTCTGCTCGCGCAGCGCTTCATGGATGAGGGCCGCATGCCCAACATGAAAGCCATCGGTGAGAAAGGACACTTCTCGCCCTTGCAAACCAGTTGGCCCTCGATGTCACCAGTTGCCTGGTCGAGCTTTTCGACGGGCGTCGACGCTTCGCGCCACAACATCTTCGACTTCATTACGCGCGACCCTTGCACCTACCTTCCGGTGCTCTCGTCGACCGAGATCACTCAGGGTGAAAAGGCGCTGCTGAAGATCGGCAAGCTCGAGATGTTTAAACGCCCGACTGCGGGCATTCGCTTGCTGCGTAAAGGCAAGCCTTGGTGGACGATTCTGGGCGAGAAGAAGATCTTCTCGAACATCATTCGTGTGCCGATTACGTTTCCGCCCGAGAAGTTCCACGGCGCGTGCCTGTCTGGCATGTGCGTGCCCGACCTGAAGGGCACCCAAGGATCGTTCAGCTTCTGGACCACCGACGCTGGCCTGACCGGCCCCGAGGCGGGCGGTGACGTCAACATGGTCGGCCGTCAGGGCAAGATCGTGCGCTGCTCGATCACCGGACCGGCTGACCCGGGTGCGGCGAAGCCCGAACCGATGCGGATCCCGATGAAAGTCGAGATCCTCGAGGAAAACAAGAAGCTGCGCCTGCACATTGGCTTGAAGGGCGCAGAACAGGTGATTGATCTGGCTGTCAAAGAGTACAGCGAGTGGATCACGCTCGAGTTCAAGTCCAAGCATGGTGGAGCCAAAGCAGCGGGAATCGCGCGCTTCTATTGCATGGGCACCGATCCTGAGTTCGGCCTTTACATGACGCCGATCCAGATCGACCCGTCGAACCCGATCATGCCGATCGCGCACCCGACGGTGTACTCGATTTACTTGGCCAAGAAGCATGGCCCTTTTGCCACGCTCGGCCTCGCCGAAGACACCTGGGCGCTCAACGAGCGCGTCATCGACGAAGAAGCGTTCTATAAGCAAGCGCTGAACATCTGGGAAGAGCGTCGTCTGCAGCTGTTTGATGCGCTGCAAACCACCCGCAAGGGTTCGGTCGTCTGTGTCTTCGATGGCACCGACCGCGTCTCGCACATGTTCCACCGTTACCTTGATCCGGAACACCCGGCCAACGAGGGCAAAGACACGGAGTGGGGCAAGGACAAGATCGCCGAGATTTACGGCAAGGCTGATGACCTGATCGCCGAGGTGCAAGCCAAGCTTGATCCGAAGCGCGATGTCTTGTTCATCATCAGTGACCACGGTTTCTGCCAGTTCCAACGCGGCGTCAATCTGAACGCCTGGCTTCGCGATAACGGCTTCCTTTTCCTGAAGGAAGATGCTCCGGTCGACGAAGCGACCGGCAAGCAAACTAGCCGCGATTGGCTGCAAGATGTCGATTGGTCGCGCACCAAAGCTTTCTCGCTTGGTTTGACGGGCTTGTTCATCAACCGCAAGGCGCGCGAACGCGATGGCATCGTTGCCGAAGGCGAAGAGTTGGAGCAGGTTAAGCGCGAGATTCAAGAGGGCCTGATGGCGCTTGAAGATCCAAAGACCGGCAAGACGATCTTCCGCGAGGTCTTCGACGCCGAAGACATCTTTACCGGGCCGTACGTCTTCGAAGCTCCCGACTTGTTCGCGGGTTATGTGCGCGGCTACCGCAACTCTTGGGATTGCGCGACGGGTTCCGTTCCAGCCGAGACCTTCAGCGACAATACGAAGTCTTGGTCGGGCGACCACTGCATTGATCCGCGCGAAGTGCCGGGCGTGATGTTCTGTGATCGCGAGATCAACACCGACACGCCCGACCTGATGGACATGGCGCCGACGGCACTGCGTTTGTTTGGCGTGGATCTGCCGCCGTACTTGCAAGGTCAGCCTTTGTTCGGCGATCGCAAGCCCGATCGCAAGCCAAAGGACGAAGCCAAGAAAGCTCCGGTCGCCGACGATTCCAGTAAGGAGGTCGCCTGATATGCGTCGCTTCTTGATCTTGGCTTTGGGCACGGCTGTACTTGCTGGCTGCGGTTCGAGTGAGCCGAGCAGCGAAACGCGGGTGATCGTTTTCGGCGTCGATGGACTCGATCCCGAGATGCTGCAAGAGCGCATCGATCGCGGCCTGTTGCCGAACTTCGCCCAGTTGGTCGAGTCCGGCACCTTCCAGCCGCTGCAGACCTCCTGGCCGCCGCAATCGCCGGTGTCTTGGTCGAACTTCATTACCGGCACCAATCCCGGCAAGCACGGACTCTACGACTTCATTCATGTGGATCGCACCAACTACGGTGTGCTCAGCTCCATGTCGAAGAATGAGCCGGTCGACTTCCAGATCAGCCTGATGGGTTACGACCTTCCTCTCATGGGAGGGGAGCAACTCAGCACTCGACAGTTCCCGGCTTTCTGGGAAGTGATGGCAGAGGCTGATGTCCCGGTTTTTGTCCACCGGATGCCGGCCAACTACCCGATGCCGGAAACCACCGCGGTGACCTTCCCGGATATGGGAACGCCCGATTTGGCTGGAGCTGCGAGTGGCAAGGCATTCTTGTGGACCGAAGCCGACGGCCGCCAAGACAAGGACAGCGATTCCTACTACATCCGCAAGGTGCGGGTGAATCGCTTGGCGCTCGATGCAGCAAGCGATGGCCGGGCGGTCGTCAAAGTGCCCTTGCAGATGTACGGGCCACCTGATGCTGCAAAGAGCGTGGTGCGCATCCTCACCGAAGAGATTGCCGCGCTCGGCAAGCAACGCACGGCAGCCGAAGCCGCAGGCGACTCGGCGAAAGTGGCTGAGCTGGGCAACAAGATTGGCGAGCTGAATGCCCAGATGGCCAGCGAGCAAGTGGTCTTCACGCCTTTCGATGCCTACCTCGACTACACCGGAGCCGAGCCGCAAGTGACGATTGAAGTGGGGGACCATTTCGGAATCGCGGGCGTCGGCGAGTGGACCGATTGGGTTCCCGTCGAGTTTGAGGTGATGGGCGGCTTTGTAGTTCTCTCCGGCTACACCCGCTTCCTGCTGAAAGGCGATGCTCCCTTCGAGCTGTACGCCTCTCCGGTGCAGGTCGACCCATGGAACCCAGTCTTTGAAGTCAGCACCCCAGCGGAAGCTGCGGTGGAGCTGGCCGATGCCATCGGCCCGTATTACACGCAGGGCTTCCCGGATGCCTACAAGGCTTACAAAGCCGACCTGTTGAATACTGCCGAGTTCGTTTCGCAGTCCGATACGGTCTTCGAAGAGCGCGGCAAGATGATGCAGTATGCCTGCGATCAACTGCAGGACAACGGCGGCTGTCTGTTCTTCTACACCGGCTCGCTGGACTTGCGCTCCCACATGTTGTGGTGGGCCCAAGACCCAGCGCACCCGCACCAAGAATCGGTTCCAGGCCAAGTCGCCGACCCGAACTTCCCCGGCTACGACCAACAACTTGACCGCGTTTATGCGCAGGTCGATGGCATGCTGGGCGATCTGATCAAGCGCATTGAAGCGATGGAAGCCGACGGCAAGGGGCCAGTCGAGCTGATCATCATGTCGGACCACGGCTTCGCGCCCTTCCGCCGCAAGATGCACATCAACGACTGGCTGGTGCAAGAGGGCTACTTGGTTCTCAAAGAAGGCGAGTCGACTGGCATGATTTCTGCCAGCGGCCAAGGCGCGGACGGCGAGGTCGATTGGGAAAGTTCGATCATCGATTGGTCGAAATCCAAAGCCTATGTGGTTGGCTTTAACGGCATTATTCTGAATCGTGTTGGCCGCGAAGCCCAAGGCATCGTGACCGATGCCGAGGCTGACGCGCTACTCGATGAGATGCGCGACAAGCTCAACTCGTTGCGCGATGAAGACGGAACCCAAGTTCTGACATCGATCAAGAAGGCTACCGAGGTCTTCACGGGGCCGATGGTCGGGGTTGCCCCTGACCTGCAACTCGGCTTTAACATCGGCTATGGCGCGTCCGATGAAACTGCCGTCGGTGAGATCACCGGCGACGGAATTATCGTCGACAACGACAGTCGCTGGTCTGGTTCCCACTTGATGGATCCAGAGCTAGTCAAAGGCACGATCATCGTGCGAAGTGGCGCGAAGCTCTCCAAGAGCGATCCCGCCCTCGAAGACATCACTGCCACGCTGTACAAAGCGTTCAGCGTGGCCCCGCCCGCAGACATGGACGGCAAACCGCTGTTCTAGCGAGCCCCTCAGACAATACGAACCCAGGAGAAAGCCATGTTCGGAGGCCCGAAACTTAAGTTGAATAAGGACATCCTCGAGCGAGCCAAGAAGGTCT
>JBDQJC010000102.1:0-7545 GCA_040264055.1 Planctomycetota bacterium | reverse complement strand
GAATAGATGGCGGAGAGGGAGGGATTTGAACCCTCGGTGGCCTTTCAACCACACTGGTTTTCGAAACCAGCCCATTCAGCCGCTCTGGCACCTCTCCGATTGGCCGCGTATGGTACCGCTGCTTGCGCGAGACGCAAAGGGCCGAAATCGCCTTTGCTAGGATCGCCAAACGGGCCGCCAGCGGGCCCTAGGCCTGGGTTGAGCCGCCCTTTTGGCGCGCCTGCTGGCGTCTCTTTTGCTGGAAAAACGCACGCAGCATGGCCGCCGATAGCTCGGCTTCTAACCCGCCTTCTGCCTGGACTTTGTGGGTCACTCCAGGCAGCTCAAAACTGCAACACAAAGAGCACACCCCACCGAACTTCTCGTCCGCGGCACCGTAAACCACGCGAGCAATGCGAGCGTGCATGATCGCGCCGGCGCACATCACGCAGGGTTCGAGCGTGCAAAACAACTCGGCGTCGACCAGCCGTTTGTTGCCGACCGCTTCGAAGGCTTGGCTGAGCGCCAGCATTTCGGCGTGTGCGGTCGCATCACGGAGCTGCTCGACCTGATTGCCCGACCGGCCCAGAATGCGGTTACCCAGCACGACGACGGCACCCACCGGCACTTCGTCTTGCGCGCCCGCAGCATCCGCCTCGCGCAATGCGATCTGCATGATGCGACGATCGCGTTCCTTGGGATCGTCCGGGGGGCCGAGCGGGAAGAGCAAGCTCATCGGTACATGCCGTGAGGGCCGCAGGCCGAGGCTGAATGGCGCACCCGGAAGGATTCGAACCTCCGACCCCTTGGTTCGTAGCCAAGTACTCTATCCAGCTGAGCTACGGGTGCATCGTTCAGGGGGGAGGATTACACCCGTGCCCGCGGTCTCCGTCAAGCGAAAACCAAGCTCCTGGCTCTGTGACTGTGGAGAACTCCCGCTGGCTTGACGCTAGATTGGTTGGATGGAGCCGTTCGTCCATCTCCACGTTCATACGGAGTATTCACTCCTGGACGGTGCGAACCGTATCCCCGACCTCGTCAAGGCTGCGGTGGACGATGGCCATGAAGCGCTAGCGATTACCGACCATGGCAATCTCTATGGTGCGATGGAGTTCTATAAGGCTTGCACCAAGGCAAGCGTCAAACCGATCCTTGGCTGCGAGATGTACATCGCGCAGAAGTCGCGCAAGCTTCCGCACAGCCGCAAAGACAATCCGTATTCGCACCTGACGCTGCTCGCCCGCAATGCTGAAGGTTGGAAGAATCTGCACAAACTGTCTTCCTATGGCTACCTCGAGGGTCTGCACTTTCGACCACGCATCGACATGGAGCTGCTGGCCGAACACGCGGAGGGAATCACATGTTTGTCAGGCTGTTTGTCTGGCCCCGTAAACCGGGCCTTGCGCGCGGGCGATGAAGCGCTTGCTCTCTCCGAAGCGGGCCGTCTGCAGGACATCTTCGGCAAAGATCACTTCTACCTCGAGATCATGCGTAACGGCATGGAGATCCAAGATCGGGTCACCGAGGGCATGGTCAAGTTGGTCGATCAAGTGGACGCACCGCTGGTTGCGACGAACGATGTGCACTATTTGCGGCATGAAGACTGTCATGCGCAAGACGCGCTGCTTTGCATTGCCACCGGGGCCAAGATTGACAACCCGGATCGCTGGCGCATGGACACTGACACGCTGTTCTTCCGCTCCCGCGAGCAGATGAATCGCATCTTCAGTGACTTGCCGCAGGCCTTGCGCAACACGATGACGGTCGCCGATCAGATCGACGTCAAATTTGAGTTTGGCAAGTATCGCTTGCCGCACTTTGAGCCGCCCGACGCACTGGGAACCGACGAGTACTTCCGCCAACTTTGCGAAGAAGGCTTCGCGCGCTACTACCCGGGAAACCCTGCCGAAGCGCGCGAAAGGCTGGAATACGAGATGCGCGTGATCGGCGAAATGGGCTTTATCACCTACTTCCTGATTACTTGGGACTTGATTGCCCATGCGCGTCGCGTCGGCATCCCCGTCGGACCAGGCCGCGGTTCGGCCGCCGGGTCGATTGTCGCCTATGTGCTCGAGATCACGCGCCTCGACCCGCTCAAGTACGACTTGATTTTCGAGCGATTCTTGAACCCAGGTCGTGTATCGATGCCCGATATCGATATTGACTTCTGCAAGGATCGCCGTGAAGAGATGATCCAGTACACGCGAAAGAAGTACGGCGACGACCGCGTTTGCCAGATCATTACCTTCGGAAAAATGAAGGCGCGCGCGGCTTTGCGCGACATCGCTCGGGTCATGGATGTCCCGCTTAGCGAAGTCGATCAGTTGGTGAAGAAGGTGCCCGAAGGCCCGGGCGTCAAGTTGCGCGAAGCCTTCGATGGCGACCCCGAGCTGCAAGAGCTGCGCGACTCAAGCGAACGCAATCGCAAGTGGGTCGACTTGGCCGTCAAGATCGAAGGCATGGCGCGGCACACCTCTGTGCACGCTGCCGGCGTCATCATTGGCGATGAACCGCTGCTCGAGATCGTTCCACTCGCCCGACAAGACGACATCATTACCACGCAGTGGGACATGAAGTACTCCGAGGAGTACGGGCTGCTGAAGATGGACTTCTTAGGTCTGCGAACCTTGTCGATCTTGGCCGAGGCCGTGCGACTGGTAAAGAAGCGGCATCAGATTGAAGTCGATCTCGAGGCCTTGCCGCTTGACGACCCACCCACCTATGAGCTTCTGCAAGCCGGCGATACCGAAGGAGTCTTCCAGTTGGAATCCGGTGGCATGCGGCGACTGCTCGCGAATCTGAAGCCGTCGGAATACGAAGACATTATCGCGGTTTTGGCGCTCTATCGCCCCGGGCCCCTGGGCTCGGGACTGCACGATGTTTATGCGCGCCGCAAGCACGGCAAAGAAAAGGTCAGCTTCCCCCACCCTCTGCTGGAAGAGATTCTGCGCGAGACCTACGGGGTGCTGATTTACCAGGAACAGATCATGCGCGTGGCCCAGCGCATGGGTGGATTCTCGCTCCCCGAAGCTGATGCCCTCCGCAAAGCGATGGGCAAGAAGGACGCCAAGCTGATGGGCAAGTTTGAGCCGAAGTTCCTCGCTGGCTCGCTCGAACGGGAAGTCCCGCAGCAGGTCGGCCAGGACATCTGGGACATGATGGCGAAGTTCGCTGAATACGGCTTCAACAAGTCCCACTCGGCGGCCTACGCCCTGGTCACCTATCAGGCGGCCTGGATGAAGGCGCATTACCCCGAGGAATTCTTCGCGGCCAACTTCACCTATGAGGCGTCGGACACCGACAAGCTGGCGACCCTGATCGAAGACGCCAAGGGCCACGGGCTCGAGGTCCTGCCTCCATGCATTCAGGAAAGTGAAGTGCGCTTCGCTGTGACCGATGCGGGCCAAATCCGCTTTGGCCTGGAAGCCATTCGCGGAGTCGGCACGGGTGCCGCTGAGGCCGTCGCGAAAGCGCGTGCGGAACGCGGCGAGCATGACTACCGCTTCCCGAGCGCAGACGAGTTCTACATCGACTGCGTGATCGGCGGCGTCAACAAGACCACAATCGAAAGCCTGGTCAAGGCAGGCGCGCTCGAAAGCTTATCCCAGCAGCGGCTGGATCAACTCGATGAACTGCCCACCGCGCTCGCTCAGGCTCAGTCCATCGCCAAAGACCGGGAACGCGGACAGGGCCTGCTGTTCGCCGCGGCGCCGGCTGCCCCGGCGTCGGTCAGCACTTCCAGTCCAAATGGCGCCGAGAGTCTGCGCGAGCTGAACGACGAAGAGCTGCGCTTTACGATGAACCTCGAGAAGGACGCGCTTGGTTTGTACTTGACCAAGCATCCGCTCGACCCGTACCGCGAGATCCTTCGCGGGGTCACTCCTTGGGATTCGCGCAACCTTAAAGATGTCGGCGACGCGGCCAAGGTCACCCTGGCCGGGATCGCAACCCACGTCCAGGTGCGGCCGACACGCAAAGACCCAAGCAAGAAGATGGGCTGGATGCGCGTCGAAGACTTGTATGGATCGACCGCGGCCATCGTTTGGCCGAGCACTCTCGAGAAGTGTCGCGATTGCGTCGAAGAAGACTTCATCGGCCTGTTCCACGGCACGGTCGACTTGGAGGGCGAGGAAGCAACCCTCAAGATCGACATGATCGAGGCGCTTGGGGAACGCAGCGAAGTGCGCTTGAGCGGCAGCTTGGATGTTCTGCTGCCCAGCGGCGAGCCCCCCATCGAGATGCTGCAAGAGATCCTGCGCGCGCATGCAGGCAACGCACCCGTCCGTTTCTTGTACACCGCCGAAGATGGACGCCGGGTTGGTATGCGAGCTGGCCCTAGCTGGCGGGTCAAGCTCACTTCTGAACTCTTCGACGAACTCAACCGCTTGCTCGGGCCCGAGGGTCGAGCGATTGCCGCGGCAGCCGAGCGCCAAGTCGAACGCGCCGAGGAGCCGGCATGGAAACGCAAGGCGGCAACGACCGCATCGAACTCGGGCTAGTTCGATCGTAGAAACAGAAAACGGGCTGCAACCCTGTGGTTGCAGCCCGTTTTTGCGTGCCGCACTCGGGACTAGTCGTCCAAACCCAACTCGGCGTCTTCTGAGCTACGCACGACAAACTCAAAGAATGCGCGCGGAGCCTTGTCGCCCAAACGCGGCTGCTCGAGCTTCAAGATGCGGGTGTAACCACCCGGACGCTCCTTGAAGCGTGGACCGAGCACATCAAAGAGCTTGGCAACTGCTGCCTTATCGTTTCCAAGCAGAGCAAGCGCCCGGCGATAGTTCGCTAGGTTCTTCTCTTTGGCAAGGGTCACAAGCTTCTCGGCGAACGGACGATGTGCCTTCGCTTTGGTGAGAGTGGTCTCGATACGCTCGTGCTCGATCAAAGACGAGACGAGGTTTCGAGCCATCGCCTTGCGGTGCGAGGCCGTGCGGGACAGTTTCTTGGTCTTAACGCGGTGACGCATGGCTCTGGTCCTAGGTCGTCTCGAGGGTCATGCCGACGCTCAGATCGAGTTCGCTCAGCTTCTTCTCGATTTCAGTGAGCACGGTCTGGCCGAGGTTCTTGATCTGCAGGAGATCGTCCCCGTTGAGGACAACCAACTGGCCCAGCGTGGCGACACCAGCTCCGTCGAGGCAGTTGCGCGCACGAGTGGAGAGGTCAAGTCGCTCGATTGGCTCGGCGAGGAGGCTGTGGAGGCGATCACGACGACGCTCAGCGGCGGCATCGATCGCCTTGACTTCGTCCGAAACCGGCACGCCGTGAAGCGCGTTCGCGAACTGAACGAAGGGGTTGAGGTGCTTCCGGTAGATCTTGGCCGCTTCGACCAAGGCCATCTCCGGAGCGACGGTGCCGTCGGTCCAGATTTCGAGCACCAAGCGATCGTAGTTGGTGAACTTACCAACACGGGTCGCCTCGACGCTGTAGCGCACCCGCAGCACAGGGCTGTAAGCGGCATCCAGCGGGATGAGGCCGATCTGATCGGTCGGCTCGCCGGTCTCGTCGGAAGCGACGTACCCACGACCACGACGCACCGTCAGCTGCACCTGGAAGGGGCGGCTTTCCGTCACGGTCGCGATATGCAAGTCCGGGTTGAGAAGCGTGACTCCGGTTGGGACTTGAATGTCCGCCGCAGTGACTTCACAAGGGCCTTGCTTGTCAATGGTCAGAGTCGAAGCCTCGTCGTTCGTCATCTGCACGCGCAGTGACTTAAAGGCCAAGACCAGGTCGACGACATCTTCAATGACGCCCGGCACGGCCTTGAACTCGTGTTCGGCGTCGCCGATTTCCACGGCGGTGACAGCAGCCCCTTCGATTGCTCCGAGCAGCACCCGGCGCAGACCGTTTCCGATCGTATGACCGAAGCCTTGCTCGAAGGGCTCGATGAAGAACTTGCCGAAAGACTTGGTTGCGGTCGCCCGATCGTGGGTGACGCCAGAGGGCAGTTCGAATTCGCGCCAGCGGATACGCATGCTGTGTACTTGGGCTTAGGGGTTACTTCGAGCAGAGCTCGACGATGAACTGCTCTTGGATGTCCTGGAATCGAACGTCTTCGCGGGTAGGCAGCGAGTTGACGGTGACCTTAGTGGCATCCTTGTCCAAGGCGATCCAATTGGGGACCGACTTGTCGTTATTAAGCTCAAGGAAATCGGCGACGATCTTCTTCGAGCGGTCCTTTTGGACTGGGGCAACCACATCCCCCGGGCGAACCATGTAGCTCGCGATGTCAACTTTGCGGCCATTGACCGTGAAGTGACCGTGGTTGATCAACTGCCGCGCGTGTGGGCGCGAGGTCGCAAAACCGGCTGCATCGACGACATTGTCGAGACGGCGCTCGAGAATCGACAGCAGGTTTTCGCCGGTGTTGCCCTTCATGCGCTCGGCGAGCTTGAAGTAACGCAAGAACTGGCGTTCGAGAACGCCATAGATGCGCTTGACCTTTTGCTTCTCGCGCAGGTGGACACCGTAGTCGGAAAGACGGCGCGGACGCGAGCGCAGGTTCGAGCCCGGAGGCACGTTGCGGCGGTCGACCGAGCACTTCTCGCTTTCGCAACGACGGCCCTTGAGGAACAACTTGTGGCCTTCGCGACGGCAAAGGCGGCAGACATTTCCGGTGTAACGTGCCATATCAGACGCGACGCTTCTTCGAAGGACGGCAGCCGTTGTGCGGCAGCGGGGTGATGTCTTCAATCATGGAGACTCGAAGACCGGCCTGGGACAGACCACGGACGGCGCTTTCACGACCCGATCCAGGGCCCTTGACCCGGACGACGATTTCGCGGAGCCCCATCTTGTAGGCAGTTTCGCCCGCACGAATGCCGGCTTGCTGAGCTGCAAAGGGAGTGGACTTGCGCGAACCCTTGTACCCGACGGCTCCAGGGGAGCCCCAGGCGATCACATTGCCTTGCGGATCGCAAAGCGTGACCAGGGTGTTGTTGAAGGTGGACTTCACGTAGGCGATGCCTTTCGATCCGACCTTCTTCGCGCGGCGCTTGGTTTTGGCGGCACTCATCGCTTACTTCATCGACTTGATGGATTTCTTGCCGGCCACGGTCTTCTTCGGGCCTTTGCGGGTACGAGAGTTGTTCTTCGTGCCCTGACCGCGAACCGGGAGGCCGCGGCGGTGACGGAGGCCGCGGTAGCAGCCAATGTCGCGGAGGCGGTTGATGTTCATCATCGTCCGCCGACGGAGGTCACCCTCGACCTCGTAGTGTTCTTCAAAGTAGCTGGTGATCGCGCCGAGCTGCTCGTCGGTCAGCTCCTTTGCCGCCATGAGCGGGTCGAGCGAAAGCGCTTCACAAACTTGCTTGGAGCGCGAGGGTCCAATGCCAAACACATAGGTCAATGAATAGACCAAGTGCTTGTCGTTGGGAATGTCTACACCGAGGAGTCGCGGCATCTTGCTATTTCTGAAGATCGAGTCGAGAGGACGCTTAGCCCTGGACTTGCTTATGACGGGGGTCGCGACTGCAGATGACACGCACCTTTCCGTGGCGACGGATCACTTTGCACGAATCGCAAATGCGACGAACGCTGGCTCGGACCTTCATGAGACTTGTTGACTAG
>JBDQJC010000101.1:0-8375 GCA_040264055.1 Planctomycetota bacterium | reverse complement strand
TAGTTGTTATCAAACAACGGCTGATTGACCGCGTTGATCATGGCCGCCGGATCGTCGCGCAGGAAGTACCCGTCCAGAATCGAGTCGTAGCGCACCCATTCGGTGAGTCCGGCATCCGATTCATTGGTGATCTGCACGAACTCCGAGTTGTTCTCGTTCGGAATCAGGTAGCGAAAATCGGTCACCGAATCGCCTGCGATCGAGATCGGCATGATGAAAACTCGCCACGCAGGATCGTCGCGCCACAAGTCGCCGCCATCGCTGGTCACCCATTCCTCCCATTCCGTCACAAAGCTGACGCCGGTTCCCGCGCGATTATCGTCGTCGTAAAGCGGCTGACTGAGCGGCGTCGAGACCTGTCGTTCGGAGATCGTCAGCGTCGTGCCCTGGCGCCCGGAGTAGCGAATGATCTCGAAGCCGCCGATGTTGTGCCCGCCATCGTCGATTGCATTGACACGGCGCTGCATCATCAATGCGTAGCCGCCCGTCTCTTGGAAGCACTCGGCGTAATAGTTGTCCGTTGCTTCCGCGGGCGCGAGTTCAATCGTGCCGGTGTAGGAGCCGGTGACTCCGTAGCCCACTCGGAAACTCACGCCAGGCGGAGTGAAGAACACCGAAACCTCTTCTTCCCCTTCGATCACTTGCGCGACCGACCATGGGCCCACCGCGCCGGTCAAGGTTGCGCCGCCAGGAGGAATGTCGCTGGTCGCCAGAGCCGAGTAGCCATACAACTCGACGCCCGCGCCTTCCGGGTGAACCGTGTCCAGTAGGTTGACCGAGCTATCGCTTGGTTGCCGCGCTGCCCGACCGCCGATGAATCCGTCTGGACCTTCGACTCGGGAAGTCACGAAACTGTTCTCGGTCTTCGAGCTGTACTCGATGACTTCCTCGCCGATTTGGATGACCCCGCGCGACGGGAATCCTTCGGTGCTTTCCACCGCAATGCTCGGGTCCGAATCGCCCGGCGCAAAACCCGAGAGCGCGCCGGTCAAAGTCGTGAAGCCGTGCGTTTCTCCGCGCGGCACTCCATCGATGATGGCTTGCACGCCGCCAGCGCGCACCGAGCGCAGCAACATGCCGACGTGGAACCAACGATTCTCGAGCGGGTATTCCGCCGGATCGATTTCAATCGTGAGCGCCTGCTCCAGGTTGTCTTCGTCGCCGGGGTCATCTCCAGCGTTGTCGAAGGCGCGCACAAACAAAGAGCCCTCTTCGAAGGCCGCAACGATGCGCTGGCGATCGACGTAGTCGCCGCCGATTTCAAACAGCACCCCATCGCTGGCACCGAACTCCGGCATCCGGAACCACCCCTGCATGGTCAGCGGCACATCGTCATTGCCGCCGGTTTCTCCATCGATCGCGATGTTGAAGTTTTCTAGCGTGTCCGGCCGCGGCCCTTGTTCGCCGACATGCCAACCCAAGGGCGAAGGCTCGGCCGGGAAGTGTTCGACGCGGCCGTTGTAGCCCTGCCAGTGATCTTCGGCAGGCATCGGCAGCAAGGCCGAGAGTTCGGGGTCATCCGACTCGGGCGCGAAGGGAGTCGGCCCGTAAGAACCGACGCGCAGAGTCAGGCCATCCGGGTTCTGTCCGTCAGCATGTCCGCCCAATCGCCCGCGCGCATTCGGAAGGCTGACCACCTTGTGGAGACCCCGCGCATAACGCCCGGCCTCTTCAAAATCCTGCTGCGTCTCCCAGACCTGCAGCAAGGGGCCGCTCGGCGCAACCTGCACATCCTGCACCGCCGAAGCGCGCGACAAGGTTCGGCCGAGGCGTGAACGGTGCGCAGCACTGACGCGTTGCACAAATCGATCGCCACTGCGATAGGCGAAGCCCGTCGTGCTGGCCGCGAGATTGCCGTGATTCGGGTCGAGTCCGTTGAGGTGAATGGACCAAACATCGGCGTGGCTCAATTCTCCTCGGCGCTCGGCGGGCTGCAGTACACGCGCCCATAGGTCGTCTGGACCTTCAATCGGGCGCGCGCGAATCACCATATCGGCGAACCTTTGGGCTTTGGATCGCGAGACGTAGTGCCGACGGCTGAATCCCGAAGGCGGTTCGGTCGTGATGATGTTCGGACCGCCGTTGAATCGCAGCCCCAACACCAAGGCCTCGAGAATCTCGCGGCGGCACGAATTGATGTCGACCGGATCGCGGCGGAACGGGATCGCGCGCGTGGTCCAGCCGTCGAGATCGGCAGGCAGCGCTTGCGGAATCATGATTCCGCCCCGGCCGCCGGAAAGCACCACGCTATCAATCGAAAGGCCGATCAAGCGGTTTTCGATGCGCACCATCGTGCCGGTCGAAAAAGCGGTCGCGTCTTGCAGCGGCAAATAATTCGGGTTTCGCTCGGGTGGCGGACCACTGGCCCAAACCGCTGGCTGCATATGCGCTTCGCCGAAAGCGCCGGTCGATAGCCAGCACAAATCGGCGAGCTGGCGTCGGTCTGCTTCCGGAAGCAACGGCGTGTTCGGGTCGCCGAAATCAAAGCTGAAGACATCGTCAAAAAACTCGGGCGCGCGCTGTTCCCCAAAGCGCATCCTCGCAAGCACCAAGTTCAAAATGCGCTGGTCGAGGACCGCTTGGCCCTCGCGGTAGCGCGTTGCGCTGAGGTCATCGGGCTGTTCAGGAGCCGCGGAGATCTCGTCAAAGGTATTCGCTGTCTTGCTTTGGTACTCGACCCAACTCGCCCCCATCAGCACGAAGCCGGCATCGGGGAATCCCTCGGTCGAAGTGACGGACAAACTCGAGTCTTCAAAGCTCGCGTCTTCCGTCAGGAAGCAGGGGTGCAGCAAGTTCTGCAGAAGCAATGGCGAAGCCGTTGCCAAAGAAACCAGCGACTGTGCCGACTCCGTTTCCACGCCCCATGACTCGTTGCTACTTGCCCAAGCTCCTCCGAGAGCCTGGGGCAGCGGCGCGAGGCCGTCCGATTGCCACTCCGCTTGGGCATCCCACCAAGGAGTGGAATCGAGAGCCGGGTGCGTATCGGCAAGCATCCAGCGCACATGCTCGCCAGCCGATGAGACGCCGACTCGGGCGCGCGAGCGATCAAAGCTCTCGCGCGCGGCTTCGGCTCGCTTTTGGCCGGTGAAAAGGAAGGGCACGCCCAGCGAAAACAGCAATGCCAGAGACATCAACACGATCAGCAAAGCCGCTCCGCGCTGACTGCGATCCCAATTCGAAATGGTTCCGATCACGGTGCGACCTCCTCGGTGAAGATGCCAATGCGGAAGGCGCCGACTTCATTGCCACGGTTGGAAATCCGCACTTCGACGGGCTCTTCGTGCACCTCGGGGTCAAGTCGGCCAAATCGATCAAAGACCACGCGCAATGCGCCCAACACCATGTCTTGCTCGGAGCTTAAGCTTGGCCCGGCTTCCATCGCCCGGCCCCAAACGACGAACTCGTCCATGGCGCCGACAAAGCGCCCATCGGGATCGCCCAAATACGGGGGCCGCTTCGTTGAAGAAAGCATGCCCGTGGCTTCTTTCTCGCCGACGGGCTTCCCGTCGATCAGGATCGCCATGCGCCCATCAATCGCGATCGCGCGCAGATGGTGCCATCTGCCCTTGAGCACGACACCCGGCTCACTCATGAGCTCCTGCTGATTCCAGGTCGTGCCGTCGCCATAGACCGCAGTGAACTTCAGGCCGCCGTTGCGTAACAGCTCGATGGATGCCAGGTCCTTCCATTCCAGCAGCTTGCTCGACTCCAATTCATCGGCGCGGAAGTCCAACTCGAGCTGCAGTCCATTCGGAGAGTTGAAGCTGCCGCCGCGTCCCTCCACCGTGGCACCACCGCCTTGCACCAGATCCAGGCCCGCTCCGATGCGCCCGGACTTACCGAGTGCTGCCGGGGCCACGACTTGAACATTTTCGGCTTCCGCGTAGGCCGGTTCAAAGTTTGCTTCGAGCCGGCGACGGAAAACATAGCGCACCAAGCGCGCCTTGCGCCCTTCTTCGGCAAGCTGATGCTCGAGGGCGACCGGTTGTCCGCTCGAGCGGGCCCGGTCGCGGGTCGACTGCACAAAGGCTTCGACCGAGGTCTGCAAACCGCGTGCGCCAGGATCGACGCGATCCACGCTCGCCATGCCGATGCCGAGCAAGATGCCGACCAAAATCATGACCAGCATGAGTTCAGCCAGGGTGAATCCTGCGGCGCGCGGAGGGCGAATGATCACGGCCTGACGATGTCGTCTTCCGTGCCGAAGGTGCCGTCTTCGCCCGCGGAGATCAGCTGGAAACCATTGGGTTGTTGGTAGGCACCGGTGCGCTCATTCTTCACCGCTTCGACGGTCTGCTCTTCGAGCATGTCGTCGGTTCCCGCCATGACTTGCGCGACGGTTCCGTAGTGCAAGGACTCAAAGTAGACGATGGGGTTATTCCAGGCATCGCAAATCTCGAACAGCTCGCGTGCCGGAAGAATCGTCAACGACTTCGAAGTGGTGTCGCCATCGGTGTTGACCAACCAATCTTGATCTGGCCGCTGGCCTGAATACTTCTCGGCAAACAGTTCAAGGAACAGCGCTTCCGAGTTGGAGTTCATGGCACCGTTGTTCACCCCGGTGGGCAAGCGATCATTGGGGAACATCCCTTCAATCTGACGGAAGGAACCCACCATGGTCGCGAGCGTGTCCATACGCACGCTGGTCTCTTTGACTTTCGAGTTGCGGAACAACGAGCCGCCACTGGTCAGCAGCGCCCCCATCAGGATGCCAACGATGACGATGACCACCATCAGCTCGAGCAAAGTGAAGCCCGATCGTGCGGTGGAAATTGGAGGCAGTTTGCTCACGGCTTGGTGTAGATCACAGAGACATTATCGAGCGAGGTGTGCACCGGCAGAGCATTCGAAGTTTCCGCGTAAACGCCATAAACCAATGAGCCCGCTGCGGACTTCAACACCGAAGCCGGTTCTTGGTAGATCACTTGCTCGTTGACGCTCACGCTTAGGATCGGCGTTGCCGCCTCGCGGTCGAGTTCAAAGGAGATGCGCGCTGGCACACCCGCGGCAATGCGCTGGCTGAGCTGCTGGCGATCTTCTTTTGCACCCTGCTTCCACTGATAGACCAGGAAGCCGTCGCGGTCACGGAAGACCTTGAACTCCCAGGTAGGGCGGCCCTGGCGCGTTTCGATCGCCATGAATAGACCGGCGTCGCCGCGGTGCGACTCGCCAATCTCGAGATCACCGGCGAAGGACTCAAAGTGCAAAGCCACCACTTCGCGACTGGCTCGGGTCATGCCGGCATCCTGGTGATTGCCCTCGATGAGCAATCGACCATCGCGCAAGGCAGGGCCCACGCCCTCGCGTGCTCGGGTTTGCACATCCCAGCCGGGCCGCAAGCGGTTGCCGTCAAAGGGATCGACCCAAAGACGCAGCTTGGCGTGCTTTTGGATGCGCTCTTGCCAGGTTGCGGCGTAGGCGTATTGAGGATCGTCCGGCAGCGAGCGCAGGTTGTCCTGCAAGTAGCTGAAGTCGGCAACGGATTGCATCAAGTCGCCCTCCGCGTAAGCCACCAGCGCCAAGCCGTTTTGCGCGGCATAGAGCGTCGGCTGCAGATTCAGCGCCTCACGGAACAGGTCGGCTGCGCGGTCCCATGCTCCGAGTTCGACCTGGTTGAGTGCCCGGCGCAGTGCCAGGTCGGCCCAAGCGCGTTGGTCTCCAGCATTCCTTGGGCGGGCGGATTCTGCGCGTCGAAACGCGACTTCGGCCGCTTCGTAGGCCGACTGCTGATGCAGCAGCCACCCGAGTTCCACCAAGGCCGCAGAACAGCGTGGATTCGAAGCCACCAAAGAGCGCAAGGTCGACGAAGCCTCATTGAGCTGGCCATCGCGAGCGGCCCAACGCGCTTCGAGATAGCGGGCGTATTCCAACTCCGGGTCCAGACCAAGAGCACGAGCCAAAGTCTCGTCGGCCTCGGTGCTCATGCCGAGCTGATCGTAGTAGAAAGCCAAAGCGGCCAAAGCCGGTGCGGCGTCTAGCGGAGCACCTTCAGCTGCAGCGCGCAGGTCGCGCACCAGCTCGGCGGCAGAACCAGCATCGGCACCGGTGGCAAGCGCACGGAGGTAGAGCAACTGCGGAAGCGCACCGTCCTCTTCGATGGCATCTTCGGCAAGTAGCAGAGCTTCGCCGAATCGGCCGTCGAGATAAGCCGCCGCAATCTCTCCCTGACGAGCTACCGCGCCGCGCGGATCGCTGCTCGCAGCGCGTGCGTTATCCGAGAACGCCTTTGCGGCATCGGCGAATCGACCCAGGGCCAAGTAGCTGCGACCTAATGCATGGCCGCCGCGCAAAGAGATCTCGCTCGAGCGTTGCAAGGGCATCGCTGCGACGCGCTCGAGAGGCTCGAGTGCTTCGGCGGGGCGACCCAAGTCGAGTAGCAGGACTCCCAGTTCCAGCAGAGTCGCAGGGTCGCCCGGCTGCAAGTCGTCCGCGCGGCGCAACACCGCTTCGGCTTCGCCTTCGACGCCAATGCGGCGCAGAATGCGAGCCATGCCGACGCGCATCGCGGCAGCAGTCTCAAAGCGACCCTTCTGGATCTGCAAACCCAAGTCTGGTGCGCTCGACGGAAGCGGTTCCCCCGCCAAGCTGGCGTAAAGAGTGAATGCTTCATCGAAACGGAAAGTCCGTTCCCAAACTCGGCCGAGAGCGAGCCAGCTTTCTGGATCGTCCTTGGCCAAGGAGATCAGCTGACGGGCATGCTCTTCGGCGTAGCCAAATGCAATCGGTTCGACCATGCCACTGGTCAACAGCCAGTCGATGTGCGTTTGCAATTCGACGATGCGGCCAGCCGAAGCCTTCCGCATGTCTCGCACCGACAGTTCGATCTCGTTGCGCAGAGTCTTGGCAAAAGCAAACGATTGATACTCATCGCCGGCAAATTCGCGCGGGGCAAATCGCTCTTCGCCGGTCGAGACGCGAACCTCTTGGAATCGAATCGGATCTCCGACTTGCTTGGTGTAGCGATCCTCATCGAGGATCCACCCGTAGACGGTACGGATCGCATCGATCTTGATGGAGTCGTAGATCGCAGAGTAGTCGCCCGATTCATCCGGATCTTGCAGACCCTCGTCCTCTCCATCGGCGTCGCTCGAATCGTCGCTCGCGAGCGTCGCCTCCGAAGGATCGATCAGATTGTCGAGTCCGCCACGCGGAGCGTCGGCATAGCGATACAGATTGGCACTCCATTGATCGGCGCCGCTGTCGGGCAAAGGCGGCGGCAACAAGTCCGGCAAGACCGAAAGCGGAGGCGCCGGAAGCGTGAGTGGCTCAAGCGGGAAGTCCGCCTGCGGCTTGTTGAACGCATCACGCGCTTCACCAGTCACCGTCAGATCGACAACCGGATCGCCTTCATGAAGCGGATTGAGTTCCAGCGAAAGCGCTCGAACCGCCCGCGGACCCTTCGAGAAAGGCTCGTCGGTCAGGAGCCGCCAGCTCAAGAAAGCCACCAGCAACAGGGTGACCAGCATCAGGATCTGTTCGCGCTTCACAGCACTTCCTCCGGCAGAGCGCCTGCGGCAAACTCAAGAACCACGCGACGCTGTTTGCGACGCGCATCTTCAGGCAGTAATTCCCAGCGAATCAGCCCCAGCGGGCCGAGTCCATCGGCAGCGTCAATCACCGCGTCCAAGAAAGCACGCGGGCTTTCATCGCGGAAGACCACTTCCATGGTGACCGGGGTCAGATCCAAGAGTGGCGCGGAGTTGCGACCGCGCGAGGTTGGAATGCGCGAAGCGATGTCAATTCCTTCCACCGCGACCGCTCCGGTTTGCACTGCAAGGCGGCAGACGCGTTCGACGACATCCAGTCCGCGCAAAACGCGTGCGATCTTTTGCGGTTGCGTCGGCGATTGTGCCGGCAAACCAAGGTTTTCATCGATCTCGACGTCGCGACGCAAGGCCCAGCCGATCAATTCGGTGCGCAAGCTGCCGGTCAACTCGATGTAGTGCTGCGTCGGCGAGGTCTTGCCTGCCAAGTCGTATTCCTCGCGCAAGGGCGGCAAGGCTGCCTTGGCGAGCGTTTCGATGCGCGCGTCGATTTCGTTCAAGCGCGTGTTGAGCGCATTGAGCTGCGAACGGTTGTAAACCGGAGAGGTCAGCGAGCGCTTGTGCTTGCTAATCGTGCTGCTGTGACGGGCCAAATCACTTCCGGCGGTACTTCCAATGATTGCCAATCCAATCAGGAAGGCCGTCAGGCCGATGGCGACTCCAACCAAGAAGCGCTTATGCAGCTGCCAGAGGGTGTCCAAACTCATTCTTCGCCCTCCTGTTCCGTCGCCGCGAGCAGCTTCACTTCGAGAGTCCATTCGATCTGTTGACCAACGGCACGGGTAGATGGCCGGGCAGACGCCTCGCCTTCGGGAAGTTGCGAGAACACGC
>JBDQJC010000100.1:0-8571 GCA_040264055.1 Planctomycetota bacterium | reverse complement strand
TGTTTCGGTTTTTGGTGGGGGGTGGCCCGCCCGGCGCCCCCGGGGGCGGCTACGGTGGGTGGCGACGCCGCCGGGCGCGGCGCCGGGGGGGCGGGCCACCCACCTCCACCACCCGCTACTTCTTCAACCGAAACTCGGTCACCTTCGCATACGTCTCGCCCGGCTCCAAAATCACCGAAGGGAAACCCGGCTGATTCACGGCATCCGGGAAATGCTGATCCTCCAGGCAGACGCCGCCATATTGCGGATACACCACCCCGTCTCGTCCGACAACCTCACCCAACCAGTTGCCGGTGTAGAGCTGCAGCCCGATGTCCTTGGTCCACACTTCCAGCCGCCGGCCTGACTCGGGGTCGCTCAAGCGCGCCGCAAGTTGCAAAGGGAAGATCCCCGGACGATCAAGCACAAAGTTGTGGTCGTAGCCTGCCGCGGGCGTGTCGACGAGTTCGCCAAGGTGGTGTCCGATCGTTTTGGATTCACGGAAATCCAGCGGACCACCTTTGACCGGCTCGATCGCGCCGGTCGGAATCATCGTGCTATCGGTCGGCGTGTAGGAACTCGCGACGATCTGCAACTCGTGATTGAGGATCGTGCCTTCGCCCGCCAGGTTGAAGTAGCTGTGGTTAGTCAAGTTGATGGGCGTCCTCTGGTCCGACCTCGCCTCGTACTCGATGCGCAGCACATTCTTCGTCGTCAGCGTGTACTGCACCGTCAAATCAAGCTCACCTGGATACCCCTCCTCGCCATCGGGGCTGATGTAGGCCAACCGCACCCACGCATTCCCATTGTCCGAGCGACCGTAAGCAGCCAATCGCCAATGCACCCGATGCAGACCGCGCGGTCCCCCATGCAGGTGATTGGGGCCGTTGTTGATAGCCAAGCGATACATGCGATCGTTGAGCAAGAACTTCCCCTCGGCGATGCGATTGCAAACCCGACCGGTCGTGCATCCGAAAAATGGATTGTCTTCGGCCTCGTAACTCGCCGCGTCGTGGAAGCCAAGCACCATGTCGGTGCCTTCGTGCTGCCAGGAAACCAAAGTTGCGCCAAAAGTCGAAATGCGCGCTACAGAGCCTGCGCTGTTCGCAAGTTCAATGACGCGCGCCATCGTGCCGTCGGATGTTTTTCCGAAGTCACTGACCAGAATCGGATCGTCGTTGCGCGGGCTCATTTGGCAAGCAGCGAGAAGGAGTAGCAGCGGGAGCAGGAGTCGTTTCATGGTTGTGAGAGATGGCCCAAACAGTCTGGGCTGCCAAACCTAAGCCTGGCGAATTTGCTCGGCCCAAGTATCCAGGAGGCGGAGGTTTTTCCATCCGTGATCAAGCGCGATGCGAGGTTCGGCGCCGTCTCGCACGATGGAGAGCAGTTCGCGCAACTGCAGCTCGTACACGTCCACGTTATGGAAGACGCGCACTTGCTCGAAGTCGTCGCCCGAACGCAGTGTCGCCTTGGGCGGCTGGTCCCAAGAAATGAACGGACGGTCGAGCAGAATCGTGCCTTCGGTACCAACCAGCATGGCGTAGCAGCGTAAACCAGCATCAAAGCCACAGCTCACGACGCCGTAACGCCCCTCACCGTAGTCCAAGATACCTTGCGCCGAGAAGTCCACCCCGTGCTCGGGATGAATCCAACCCTTTCCCGTCAAAGACAAGGGGTCGTCGCCTAGCCACAAACGGCAAAAACTAACGACATAACAACCGACATCGAGAATCGCGCCCCCGCCCCATGCTGGATTCAAACGCACATCGTTCGGGAAGTTGTGAGGAAACGAAAATGAGGCCTCGACGGTGCGCAACTCTCCGATTCGACCTTCTTCCAGCCACTTGCGTACCAGCCCAATCTGCGGGTGGTATTGGTACATGAATGCCTCAATCAGATGTCGATCGGTTTCCTTTGCGACCGCGACCATCTCGGCACACTGCGCGGCGGTACATCCCATCGGCTTCTCGCACAACACATGCTTGCCCGCACGCATCGCCGCAATCGCCTGTTCGGCATGCAGCCCGTTATGCGTCGCCACATAGATCACGTCGATTTCTGGATCCGCAATCAGTTCTGCGTAGTCCGCGTAGGCACGGGTCGGCCCCAAAGCGGCCGCACGGTCGACGTCGCGACTCGCCACCGCTGCTAATTCCCAGCCATCGACGCGTCGCAATGCTGGAACGATCGAATTCACGACAATCCGACCTGCACCCAAAATCCCAAACCGAACCCGCTCGCTCATGTCCGTGATTGTAGTCCTGCCGGGGCCGAACGATTTGGCCTTCGGGTGGGTGATGGGAGGCTGGCAATGGGCGGCGTAGCTGCGGCCTGTGGCGGACGAGCGGCTGGCTTGGCCTCGTGTGCACTCGAGCCCGCCGCCGCGAGCTCCCGATCAAGAAACAAGCCTAAGCAAGCACCTGATGAATCACTTTCCCCTCGACGTCCGTTAAGCGGAAGTCGCGGCCCTGCGATCGATGGGTCAACTTCAAGTGATCGAATCCAAGCAGGTGCAGAATCGTAGCGTGGAAGTCGTGCACCGAGGTCGCACCGCTTGTTGGGCTAAAGCCAATCTCGTCCGTTTCCCCATACGAACTGCCCGCCTTGATGCCGCCACCAGCCATCCACATCGTGAAAGCGTCGATGTGATGGTCGCGACCAATGAAGTTGCGCACCTCGCCGAGCGGGGTCCGTCCGAACTCGCCGCCCCAGATGACTAGCGTGTCCTCGAGCAGTCCGCGTTGCTTCAAGTCGAGAACCAAGGCCGCACTCGCTTGGTCGACCTCGCGACAGCGATCTTCCAGTGGCTTGCCCAGATTGTTGCCGCCGTCACCATGATGGTCCCAATCAGCGTGGTAAAGCTGCACGAAGCGTGAGCCACGCTCGACCAGGCGACGCGCGAGCAAGCAGTTGCGGGCGAAGCTAGGGCGGTTGTCCTGCACGCCGTAAAGCGAACGCACCGACTCGGGTTCTTGGGATAGATCCACCAAGTCGGGCGTGCTGGTCTGCATCTTTGCAGCCAACTCATACGCCGCGATGCGTGCCTCGGTCTCGGGGTCTTCGTGTTGCTGTGAGGCGATTCGATTAAGGTCGCCCACGGTGTCAAAGAAGTCCGCTTGTTCGGCATCGTCGACGCCTTCGGGGTTGCGCAGGTTGAGCACCGGATCGCCAGCGGCACGGAAGGGCGTTCCCGCGAACTGCGTAGGCAAGAAACCATTCCCCCACAACGGCGCGCCGCCTCGTGGGCCACGATTCCCCGAGGTCAGCACCACGAATCCGGGCAGGTCCTTGGCTTCGGAACCCAGTCCGTAGACCGACCATGCCCCAGCGCTGGGGCGTCCAAATTGACCAAAGCCGGTATTCATGAACAGCTTGGCCGGACCGTGATTGATCTCTTTTCCCTGCATGGCGCGCAGGAAGCAGAGCTCGTCGACAATCTTGGCGGTATGCGGCAACAGTTCGCTAACCGTCGCGCCGGACTCGCCATGTTGGGCAAACTTGCGCTGCGTGCCGAGCAGCTTTGCGGTCGCTCCATCGAGGAAAGCAAAGCGCTTTCCAGCGATCAGACTCGGAGGCAAGACCTGACCGTCCAAGCGTTGCAGAGTCGCTTTGGGCTCGAACAGTTCAAACTGACTTGGCGCGCCCGCCATGAACAACCAAATCACCCGTTTGGCCTTCGGAGCGAAGTGTGGTCCCGGCGGGTCTTGTCCCCCACGCAGCAGGCGAGAACCAGCCTGATCGCGCCGCAGCAAATCCAAGAACGCAAGCGAGCCCAGACCGAGGCCGCGGCGCAGAAGGGCGCGACGACTGATGCGTTGCAGTTCGCGTGGATCGATCATGGCCGGTTCAGAAACTCATCGAGGTTGAGCAGAACGCGGCCAACCGAAGTCCAGGCCGCCATCTCATCACGCGCGCTTGCCACGCTCTCCCAGTGTTCGCGCAAGCGCGCGACCTCGTTCGGTAGCCCCGTGCGCGACAGCACCAAGGGGAAGGCTTGTTCGAAGGGACGCTCCAGGCCGGAAAGCCGTCCGCCCAGTCCCGCTGCCAACTCAAGGATCATCGGATCATTGGCGAGAGTCAAAGCCTGCAAAGCAGTATTCGAACGACCGCGCCTGGTGCAGCTATTGCTCGCAGAAGGCGCATCGAAAGTCGTGTAGAACGGGAAGGGACTGGATCGCCAAATCCGGGTGTACAGCGAACGGCGATAACGCCCGTCCCCTTCGTCGGCCTTCCAAGTCTTGCGCGATTGCGTGAAGGCAAACACGCCATCGGGTTGCGGAGGCTGCACCGGCGGACCACCACGCTGCGGATGCAGCAAACCACTAACCGACAGCGCTGCGTCGCGCAAAGCCTCGCCTTCCAGGCGCAAGCGACTCTGCCGCGCGAGCAATCGGTTGCGTGGATCCACCGCGCGCGTCGCGGCATCGGTGGAACTGGACCGCCGATAGGTATGCGAGCGCACGATCTGCCTCACCACATGCTTGCGTGAATAGCCGTGCGCGACGTAGTCCTGCGCCAACCACTCAAGCAAGTCAGGATGCGAAGCCTGGCCGCCTCGCAAACCAAAGTCGTCTTCGGTTTCGACCAACCCCAGGCCGAACAACTGTTGCCACCATCGATTCACGGTGACGCGGTGGACCAGGGCGTTGCGCTCGTCCATGAGCCAGTGAGCCAGATCCAAGCGCGTGCGCGGCTGCGCCTCGGGCGCGAAGTGATTCATCGCGGCAGGAAAGCCCGGCTCGACGATTTGCTGCGGATCGAGGAAGGAGCCGCGACCGAACAAATGGGTGGTACGCGGGACTTCCCGCGCTTCCATGACCAAGGACATCGGCAAGCGCGGCCGCTTGCTCTGATGCACGCGAAGCGCATCGATGGCCGCACGCCAGGTGGCGTCGACCAAGCTCGGGTCGATCCCGCTTTCCGTGGGCTGCTCGCGCTCTTCATCATCGAGCAGGAATCGGAAGGCGCCAAGCGTGTGATTGCCGCCATGCTCTTGCTGCAGTTCGACACGCAACTCCCAATCGCCGGCCGGAAGCGCTTCGGCCAGGTACCACTGCGCGACGTGCGGCTGACCAAAGCCGGGCTTAATCGCCCATCCCGGACCGTCGTTGATCGTGGAGGAAATTGGGTAGTGATTGCCGCCTTCGGAGCTCGTGTTCTGCTCCATGTCCGCGACCGCCACCACGAGCGGCAAGCGCACCCAACCCGAGTCCTCGGCGTTTTCGGGCGTGCTGGCATCGCCCTCAGCGACTTCCGCCGCATGGCGAGCATAGACACGAATCTGTTGCAAGACGAAGTTGCCGTTACTTCCTCGCCCGGGCCCGCGGCCACCCCGAGGCAAAGCTTCTAGGCGCAGGGCGCGAAGGCCCTGGCCGCTGCGACGGCCCTGCAAGAAGTAGGTACTAAAGACCGCGTTTTGTCCGACCACGGAGTAAGAGCCATCCTCTTCAGGACGAAGCTCCGGGCCGTTCGAACCCCAGGCGCGGGGTTGCCAGGTTTCCCATCCCTCGGCAGCAGATTGATGGCTGGCGACAATCGCGGCTCGCAAACGATGTTGCTCTGTTTCCCAGGCTTGCGCCTGCTTCTCTTCTTCCACGCTGCGAGCGATCAACAAGCTGGGGTCCGAGCTGACGCCCGAATCGCGGGTTTGATTAAAGAAGGCGTAAACCTGAAAGTACTCGGTGTGGGAAATCGGGTCGTACTTGTGCGTGTGGCATTGCGCGCAGCCCATCGTCGCCCCCATCCAAACCGAGGCCGTCGTATTGGTGCGATCGATGACGGCGTTAACGCGATTCTCTTCGTCCTTGGCGCCACCCTCTTGATTGATCTGGGTGTTGCGATGGAAGCCGGTGGCCAGGCGTTGCGAGCGCGTGGCGTTGGGCAATAAGTCGCCCGCGAGCTGTTGGATCGTGAACTCGTCAAACGGCAAATCAGCATCGATGGCGTCGACGACCCAATCACGCCACGGCCAAACACTGCGACCGCCGTCGATGGTGAAGCCATGCGAATCGGCGTAGCGCGCCGCATCGAGCCAAGGGCGCGCCCAACGCACCGCGAAATCGGGCGATGCCAACAAGGCGTCGACGCGTTGCGCGTAGGCTTGCTCGGACGGATCAGCGAGGAAGCTGGCAAGCTCTTCCGGGCTTGGCGGCAAACCGGTGAGATCGAGATGCAAACGACGAAGCTGCGTGGCCGGGTCGGCCAAGGGAGCCGGTTGCAGGCCCTCCGCTTCGAGCTTGGCACTGACAAATGCGTCAATCGGCGAGGCCGCCGGAGCTTGCTTGACCGGAGGACGAACCTCGCGGAATGGCGCATAGGCCCAATGCGCTTCGAAAGGAGCACCTTGCTCGACCCAGCGGCGGAACAAATCGACTTCCTCGGCGGTTAGCGGTTCGCCATGCCCCTCCGGCGGCATGCGTTCGTCGATGTCGTCCGTGCTGATTCGGTAGATCAGCTCACTTTCGTCCAAGTCGCCGGGCGCGACAGCGGCGTATCCACCCAAGTCGGCGAGATAACCGGCCGGGCTGTCCAAGCGCAGGTCGGCCTCGCGTGAGGACGGGTCGGGGCCATGACAAAGCAGGCACTTCTCACCGAGGAGCGGGCGGATTTCGTTTTGCCAGGAAACTGGCTCGTCCGCCTGCGCACCCGAGCGCGGCCACAGCGCACCGACCAGCAGAACACTGCCGAAAGCAGCGAGACCGTAGCGCGCAAAGCAGTTGCCGAAGCTCACCCGTCTATTCTAGAGCGGGCTTGCGCAGCGTGGACAATTGCGCAGCTTTGCTTTCAATGACGGAGGCACTTTGATGACCGCTGCACATTGAGAGCAAGTCTGCTTGCTGTAACCGGATGCTTGCAAGAATGCATCGCTTGCTTCGCGCAGGCGGCGCGGCGCGGTGGGCGGACGCTCAGCCCTTGATTGCGCATCGCCCGGGGCGGGGCTCGCGTCGAGCCTCGCATCAGCTGGAGGACGGTTCGTGCCGACAGCCCCAAGCAAGCCCATCGACTGCGCCGGGATCGGTGCGGATTCGGTTGCAAGTGTGTGCGCGCCGACCATGCCGCGGCCGGTCACTTTTTGGCACGCTCGCTCGTAGTCGGCGTAGCCCGCCCCGCCGCCCATGGCGCGCAAGATCTTGACGCGCTCTTGAATCGGCGGATGCGTCGCGAACCAGCTGCCCCGCACGCTCAACTTCTCGCCTTGGCGCAAGGGCCGCACGATGTACATCGGTGCGGTGACGCGGCTCTGGTCAGCTTGCGGCTTGGCCACTCCACCAATTTTCTCGAGCGCGCTCGCGAGGCCTTCGGGGTAACGCGTAAAACGCGCGCCGCTGGCGTCAGCGAGATACTCACGGCGGCGCGAAAGTGAGAAGTACAGCATCTGCGCGACGATCGGCGCCAGGATCAACAGCAAGACGCCAATCAAGGCCGCGGCATTGCCATTTCGATTCGAAGAGCGCGAGCGATATCCGCCGCCCCACCACATCGCACGCATGGTCGCTTCGCCCAGAAGCACAATCGCTCCGAGCATGACCCCTGCGGTGGTCATCAGGGCCACATCACGATTCTTGATGTGACCGATCTCATGGGCGATCACCCCTTGCAACTCGTCCCGATCCAACATTCCAAGCAGGCCAGTCGTGACCGCAACCAAGGCCTGCTCTGGCTTACGACCCGCAGCAAAGGCATTGGGCGCCGGGTCGTCAATCAGGAAAATGCGCGGCGTTTGATCTAAACCCGCGGCAATCGTCATTTCTTCGACCACATTGCGCAGTTGCGGAAGCTCGCGGGCGGGTAACTCGCGGGCACCGGCAATGCTGAGCAAGACCTTGTCGCCGGCCGATATCGACGTCATCCACATGACGAACCAGATCACAACCGCAATCGCTGCGCCCACGAAAGCAGCGTCGGGACCGGCAAAGACTGCACCCGCCGCGGCGCCTGCAGCAACCAACAGCACGCCCAAAATCGTGACGACAAAGGCGCTACGAATGCGGTTGGCGCGAATCTGCTCCCACATATCAAACGCTGGCGTCGGGAAGATCGCGCATCGAAGCCTCGATCTGCAGGAACTCGCGACGCGGGAACCCGCCCGCGATCAAGACCCCTGGAAAACTCTGCCGGCGCGTGTTGTACAGCGCAACCGCATCATTGAATGCTTGGCGAGCGAAAGCAATGCGGTTTTCGGTACTCGCCAGCTCTTCTTGCAACGCAAGGTAGTTCTGTCCGGTCTTCAAGTCCGGGTAGTTCTCCATGACAGCAAAGAACCCACCGAGCGCCGAGGACAAGGCGGATTCCGCCAAGCTCACTGCGGCCGCCTCAGTGGGACCACCCCCCACGCGTCCCATCGCTTGCGCGCGCGTTTCTGTGAGTCGGGTCAAGATCTCCGCCTCGAAGTCGCGCGCACCCTTCACGGTTGCGACCAGATTGGGAATCAAATCGTGCCGGCGACGCAGCTGCACATCAATCTGAGCCCAACCGTTTTCGACCTCGTTGCGGGCGCGCACCAGGCCGTTGTAGACCAGGATCAAACCCAACACGAGAACCCCAAGAATGACCGGAATCCAAATCATGATTTGCCCTCAGCAAGCGAAGCTT
>JBDQJC010000099.1:0-8586 GCA_040264055.1 Planctomycetota bacterium | reverse complement strand
ACGTGGGTGATCGACGTAGTCTTTCGAGTTAGAAGCCATCGGTTGCGGATCGGAGGCCCGTCTGGGAAGATTGTCGGGTTGCCGTCGCTGCATACAACCCCTGGAATGCGCTTCCTCGCTCTACCCCTCCTCATTTCGAGCTTGTTCGCCCTTTCGGCGTGCAGTTCGACGCCCACAATCGTCCCTGAGGAGCGCCCCGCACTCGTCACCTTGAAGGATATGCGCACCGGCTTGGACCTCTTCCTGGCCAACGAAGCGCATACCAACCGCTCGGACTACTACTCGCAAGCCCGGCGCAGCGCCGATCTGAAGGTGGTCCCTAACCTCGATATGGGCGCGCTGATGATGGCCCTCGAGGACTACGGCTTCTTCGCAAATGCCGATGTCGGCCTCCGCCGCACCCCGGGCGCACGCACGACCTTAATGGTCGAAGTGGGCGAGGAGAAATACACGATGTCGATGAGCCCCGAACAGTCGGCCAGCGACATTGAACGCGCGATCAACTGCAATTCGGCGTTCCGCGCCTTGTTTAACGCCTCGTTCAGCATGCAGCTCATCGATAACCCGGATGGCCGCGCGCTATTCGAAGACCAACAACGCCAGTTCGCCGAGGACATCCGTCGGCGTGGCTCCAATCCTCGGGGCAACTAGTGCACAGCAAGGGCGATGCCGCGATCCTGCTGCCCGCTCGTCGGGCCTCCTCGCGGCTCCCCGAAAAACTGCTGTTGGCTGAATCGGGCAAGGCGCTGTTTGCCCATACGCTGGAACGCTGCCTGAAACTCCGCCAAGAAGCGCGAGTCATCGCCGCCGTCGACTGCGACGAGCTTGCCCAGATCGCACGCTCAGTTGGTGCTGAGTCTGTGCTGACCGACCCCGCGCTCGCTTCGGGTAGCGATCGGGTCTGGGCTGCAGCTCAAGCACACGAAGAATTGCGCTTCCTCGTCAATGTGCAGGGCGATGAACCCGAGATCGAAGTCGACGCGATTCGCCGGGTACTCGACTCCCTGCGTCATGGTGCCGAAGTGGCAACCCTTGCCGCGCCGCTGCCTGACGGAGCGCTGGACGACCCCGCGGCAGTGAAAGTCGTGCGCAATAGCCTCGGAGATGCGCTGTATTTCTCACGTGCAGCCATTCCGTATGCACGCAGAGAAGGCGTCCCAGGCGCAGAGCCCCTGCTCCACGTCGGGGTTTATGGCTATCGCCGTGCCGCGCTCGCGAGTTTCGCCGCGGCGCGCCCCACTCCGCTTGAACTTGCTGAGGGTCTCGAACAGCTGCGCTTCCTCGAACGAGGCGTTTCGGTCCGCGTTCTCGATTGTCCTCAGGCCTACCCTGGGATCGACACCCGGGAAGATTACGATGCATTCCTGCGGCGCGTCGCCCCCCCCTCCATCTCGACTACCCAGCAGACTCCCCATGACTAAGTTCATTTTTGTGACCGGCGGCGTCGTGTCCTCCCTCGGCAAGGGCATTACCACCGCTGCGGTTGCCGTGCTGCTTGAGAAGCGCGGCCTCAAGGTGTCGATCCAAAAACTGGATCCGTACATCAACGTCGACCCCGGCACGATGTCCCCGTTTGAGCATGGCGAGGTCTACGTCACTGAGGACGGCGCGGAAGCCGACCTCGACCTAGGTCACTACGAACGCTTTAGTCACGCCCCGATTAGTCGCTACTCGAACCTCACCACCGGTTCGGTTTACTCCGAGGTCATTCGCCGCGAACGCAAAGGCGATTACCTCGGCAAAACGGTGCAGGTGATTCCGCATATCACCGATCAAATTCAACGTGGCATTCGTCAGGGCGCGCAACGTGGCATCGATGTTGCCATCGTTGAAATCGGCGGCACCGCGGGCGACATTGAATCGCTGCCCTTCTTGGAAGCGATCCGCCAGTTTGGCCTAAAGCTGGGCAAAGGCAATGTGTGCTATGTGCACCTGACTTTGCTGCCGTATCTCTCGGCGTCCGGCGAAATGAAGACCAAGCCGACTCAAGAGACGGTGCGCCGCATGCGCGAAATCGGCATTCAACCCGACATTTTGGTTTGTCGTTGTGAGCGTCCGATGACCATGGAAATGCGTCGCAAGATCGCGATGTTCTGCAATGTCGCCAACGAAAACGTCATCCAAGAGATGGATGTCCCGCACACGATCTACGAAGTGCCTCTGGATCTGCTGCGCGAAGGCATGGACGAAGCCGTGGTCCGTTGCCTGGGCTTGGAATCAACCGAGCAAGGCGAGTTTTCCGATTGGGAAGACCTGCAGCAACGCTTCGCCAACCCCGATGGCGAAGTCGAAATCGCTGTGGTCGGCAAGTACATCGAGCTCCACGACGCCTATAAGTCGATCTATGAAGCACTGCTGCACGGTGGTGCCGCGCATCGCCACAAAGTGCGCTTCCGCAAGATCTCGGCAGAGGAACTCACGGAAAAGGGTCCCGAAGCCGTGCTGGCTGGCGTCAGTGGCCTGCTCGTCCCGGGTGGCTTCGGCGAACGTGGCCTCGAAGGCAAGATTCGCGCCATTCAATGGGCACGTGAACGCAACTTGCCTTTCTTTGGCATCTGCTTCGGCATGCAGGCCATGGTCATCGAGTTCGCGCGCAATGTCGCCGGCATCGAGGGCGCGCACACTTCCGAAGTGGCTCCCGATTGCGCGGCACCGGTCATCGACCTGATGCGCGAACAAGAAGGCGTCGAAGACAAGGGCGGCACGATGCGTTTGGGCGCCTACCCCTGCCGCGTCGTGGAGAACACGCGTTGCGCCGAGATCTACGGCCGCGACATGGTGCTGGAACGCCACCGCCACCGCTGGGAATTCAACAACGACTACAAAGCCAAGCTCGAGAAGGCTGGCCTGACCTGTTCCGGCGAATGGGAAGCGCGCGCCTTGGTGGAAGTCGTCGAGCTGCGTGATCGGCCGTTTTTCATCGGCGTGCAGTATCACCCCGAGTTCAAGTCGAAGCCGCTGGCCCCGCATCCGCTGTTCCAGGCCTTTGTCGGCGCCGCGATCGCGTTTCAAGAAGACGCTGCGGGCGACGGCGAAGACGTCTCCCAGCCCGCTTCCGCGTCTGCCAACTAAGCCCCTTCATCCTGCGCCGGCTTGCACGCTGCGCAGGCAGAATTGACTGCTCCACGATTTCATCCCCGACGATGACCGAACCCGTAACTGACGAGACCCAAATTCCAGGCGGCGACTTCCGTCTGTTCCTGCAGAAGATCGCAATGCAGGGCTTCTATGCCCTGGGATTGCTCGAGGTGCCCGGCTTGCCCAAGCAGGATCCGAATCCAGGCGCTGCGCAGGCAGTCATTGATGACCTGTTGATGCTGCGCGAGAAATCGGAAGGCAATCTTGATGCCGCCGAGAAGCTGACGCTGGATAAGTTCATTTCGGACTTGCAGTTTCAGTATCTCGAAGCGACGAAGTCGTGATCTGAGGGCTGTGTTGGCGGGTTTGGCGCAGGGTGCTGGCTGATCGCCGACGCTGCGCCGGCCGCGAGCTACGCCCGCGGCCTCGCTGCGCAGCTTCGCGTCGGCAATCAGCCAGCGCCCTGCAAAAGACCACCAGCACCCCTCCGTTTGCCTTCGGTGGGGTAGCGTGGAGCAGTCATGCCGAGCTGGAAAGAACTGTGGGTAGTCTGCGTCGTCGCGAGTCTTTGTGCGGTGACAGTTGTTCTTGTGCTGCATGCACTTGGCTATGGCGATCATGCGGTGATTGCTGCGGCTGTGTCGGGTTCGACTTCGGCGGGTGTGGCTTCGATGCAGTTCCGCGAGTCTGCGGAATCGAACTGTGACTCTTCGGAAGTGATTTGATGCCGACTGCAAAACAACTACTGATTTCGACTAGCGTCGCTTCGGTCATTGCGCTGCTTGTCTTTGGTTTCCTGTACCTGATTGGATACGCCGAAGATGCTGCGTTCTTTGCGACCATCGCGGGCGCCATGACTTGCTGTACCGTGACGATCAGCCAGGTGGAAGATGATGCGGCTGAAGCTGAGGCTTCGTCGAGCGGATCGCAAGGCTGAAGACCTCGAAGGCGACGGGTCGATGCGTCTGACCTCGGGCTGACATACGCGCGCTCTGAGAGGTCGAATCGTTCAGGAATACCCTGGCGACGCGTGGATTGACGCGTGGATTTGAGCTTGTGTGCCGTGAGTGCTGTCGGTCGGCGGCGCTGCGCCGGTCGGCTTCGCCTCCCTGCTCCGCAGCGTCGCGCCGACGACCGGCAGCACGCACGACACCGGGGTCACGGCGCGTGACTATCCGCGAATATGTGCGACGAATGGCCTGCGGCGAATGGTTTGGATGATCGCCTTGATCGCTCCTCATGTATCGAGCAGCACACTCAATGGGGATTGCACACTCTTTGGATATCGAGTCATGCAACGCCACTCCATTCTTCCCGCATAGAACTGGGGGCATCCTCGTCTCGCGAGCCGTGTGGGTCGGCGGCGCGAACCTGCGAAGCCGGCCCGGGTAAAGCCCGGGCCGGCGCAGCGCCGCCGACCCACACGGCCCGCGACGCACCCATACCCACAAAACCCCTATGCCCCGTAAGCAGCTTCGCCGGTGAACTCATGCCCCAGAATCAGGCCATGAATCTCTTCGGTGCCTTCATAGGTCAGCACCGTCTCCAAGTTGCACGCATGCCGCCCCGCCTGGTACTCAAGCGTGATTCCGTTCGCGCCGAGCAAGGTGCGGCACTCACGCGCCACATCCAGCGCCATGCGGACATTGTTCCGCTTCGCCATCGAGACGTGCTGCGGACGCATCTCGCCAGCATCCTTCAGACGGCCTAGACGCCACACCAGAAGCTGCGCTTTGGTGATCTCGGTTGCCATATTGGCAATCTTGGTTTGGGTGATCTGAAAGGCACCCAGCGGCTTGTCGTAGATCTTGCGATCGGCGCAGTAGCGAATGACTTCGTCGAAGCAGGCCTGGGCCGCGCCGACGGCGCCCCATGCAATCCCGTACCGAGCACTGGTCAAACACGACAGCGCTGACTTCAGACCTTCGACCTTGGGCAGACGGTTGGCCTCGGGCACGCGTACCTCGTCCATGACAAGTTCGCTGGTCACCGAGCAACGCAGCGACCATTTGTGCTTGGTCTCGGGCGCCGAAAACCCGTCGCGATCTTTCTCGATCAGGAAGCCTTGGATCTTGCCGTCTTCATCGCGGGCCCAGACCACCGAGACATCAGCAACCGTGCCGTTGGTGATCCACATTTTTTGACCGTGGATGATCCAGTCATCTCCGTCGCGACGCGCACGGGTGCGCATGCCGCCCGGATTTGAGCCGAAGTCGGGCTCGGTCAGGCCGAAACAGCCAATCGCTTCGCCGGTAGCCAACTTGGGCAGCCAATGGCGCTTTTGCTCCTCGGATCCGAAAGCTTCGATCGGATACATGACCAGCGAGCCTTGCACGCTGGCAAAACTGCGCACGCCCGAGTCACAGCGCTCGATTTCCTGGCAGATCAGACCGTAGGCCACCGAATTCAGGCCGGAACCGCCGTATTCCTCGCTGACAGCCGGGCCAAGCAGGCCCAACTCACCGAATTCAGGAATCAGCTCGCTCGGAAAAGTCCCCGCTTCCCAGTGGTGCGGAACGACCGGCATGACCCGCTCTTCGATGAAGCTGCGAACCGAATCGCGCACCATGCGCTCTTCTGGGTCGAGCAGATCGTCGATGCGGTAGAAATCGAGTTCCTTGAGGGGAAGAACAGATGCGGATGCCATGGCCATGAGGATTCCTGGGACGGAACGAACGCGTATTCTATCCGCCTCATGGCCCGGCATCTCATCACTTCGGCACTCCCGTACGCGAATGGCCCGATTCACTTCGGCCACGTTGCCGGGGCCTATCTGCCGGCCGACGTTTACGCTCGCTACCTGCGCCTGCAGGGCGAGGAAGTTCTGTATGTCTGCGGCACCGATGAGCACGGTGTGGCGATCACTCTGAAGGCCGAACAGGCTGGCTTGGGCTACCGGGAATATGTTGATCGCTGGCACGACGAGATCAAAGGCTTGTTCGACCAGTTCCAGATCTCGTTTGACCATTGGTCTGGCACCGCGCGCTGCCCGCATCACGCCGAAGCCAGCCGACGCTTTTTCCGCCTGCTGCTCGAACGCGGCTACATCTTCG
This sequence comes from Planctomycetota bacterium, assembly GCA_040264055.1. Classification (GTDB taxonomy): domain Bacteria; phylum Planctomycetota; class UBA1135; order UBA1135; family UBA1135. The sequence goes on along the minus strand of JBDQJC010000099.1, from coordinate 2,455 downwards.
ACCGCACCGAAGAGCAGTGGTATTCCCCGACCCTCGATCGCTTCCTTCCGGACCGCTACCTCCAGGGAACCTGCCCGGAATGTAGTTTTGAAGAAGCGCGCGGCGACGAATGCCCGCGTTGCGGCAATTGGATCGAAGCGCGCGAGCTGACCAACCCGATCTGCACGCTGGATGGATCGGTACCTGAGCTACGGGCAACCAAGCATTGGTACATCGACCTGCCCAAGCTGCAGGCCGAGGGCTTGCAAGATTGGTACTCGGGCAAAGACGAACGCCATCCGGTTGGCCCCTGGAAGCCGAATGTCGACGGCTATGTGCAAGCCATGTTGCGCGACCTGCACGCACGCCCGATCACACGCGACCTGCCCTGGGGGATTCCGGTACCTGAAGAGCTCGAAGGCTCCGAGGGCAAGGTGCTCTATGTTTGGTTCGACGCGCCGATCGGCTACGTCTCGGCCACCATGGAATGGGCGGAACAGCAGGGCACGCCAGAGGCTTGGTCCGACTGGTGGCAGGGTACGGACACCCAACTCACCCACTTCATCGGCAAAGACAACATCGCCTTCCATGTCGTGGTCTTCCCGAGCATGCTGCTTGGCCTCGGCGACGCTTGGGACGGGAAGCCTTTTCAATTGCCGGCCGCAGTGCCAGCGAACGAGTTCTACAACCTGCAGGGCAAGAAGTTCAACACCAGCGCCGGTTGGTACTTGGACAACGCGACCTTCTTTGATCAGTACTCCGCCGACGCAGCTCGTTTCTACCTGATCCATAGCCTGCCCGAGACCTCCGATAGCGAGTTCACCTGGGAGGGGTTTCAGATGGTGAACAACGCGCTGTTGGCCGACAAGCTCGGCAACTTTGCCAGCCGCGTGCTGAAGTTCAATGCCAAGCGTTTCGACGGCAAGGTTCCGCCGAGTGATGGCAGCATGAGCAGCGATGAGAACCTACAAACCGCCGACGCTCGCTTCGGCGCTCTGGGCGAGCATATCGCAGCGTTTGAGTTCCGCGCCGCCGGACGCGCTCTGATGGACGGCTGTGATGCCCTGAATCAGTTCTTCGACTCGCACGCTCCTTGGAAGCTCGCAAAGTCAGAGGACCCAACCGACCTCGCGCGCTGCGCGGCAGTCGTCGAGCGCTGCATCGCTTACCTCGAGTTGATCGCCCGGCGCCTTGCTCCTTTCTGTCCTCAAGCAGCCGAGCGCCTAAGAGGCATGCTGGGAGAAGTGGCTGGTCCGCTCACTTGGGGACCCGAAACCGCCGGACACGCGCCGGCCACGCTCGCAGCCGGGCTCGCTCTGGGCGAGACGGAAGTCCTGTTTACGAAAATTGACGACGACACAATCGAAGCCGAAATCAATCGGCTCAAGAGTGTCGTCGTCTGATCGGCGAGCAAGCTCTTCATTGAGCCGCTCGCAGGCCGCTTGGCCTGCCTAGTTCAGATCGTCTTTCCAAGCCCGCGCGGGCTTGAAGCCGACGGTCTTGCTGGCGGCGATCTGGATCGTCGCGCCAGTTTGCGGATTGCGGCCAGTCCGGGCGGCCCGCTCGCGCAGGCTCCAGGTGCCAAATCCAGCAATCGACACGGTGCCGTCCTCGGCAATTCCGTGCTGGATGCCGCGCAGAACCGTATTCACGGTTTCTTCGGCACCAGTCTTCGTCGTTTCAAGGTTGGAGCAGACGAAGTCAATGAGTTCGCGCTTGTTCATGGTGATGAGTTTCAGAGGGGGGCAGTGAACTCGAGTTCGAGTCAGGGGAGACGAAGCAAGCTCCGGAACAGGAGTCCCGGAGCCTGGTGAGCCGGCTAGGCCGGCGGTTGCAAAGCACCTTCCGGTGATTTAGCGCCGACGGGTCGCTTTCTTCTTGGTGGCCTTTTTCTTGGTGGCCTTCTTTTTCGCTGCCTTTTTCTTGGTGGCCTTCTTCTTGGTCACCTTCTTCTTGGCGGCTTTCTTCTTCGTAGCTTTCTTCTTGGCAGCCTTCTTCTTGGTTGCCTTCTTCTTCGCTACTTTCTTCTTCGCGGCCTTTTTCTTGGTCGCTTTCTTCTTCGCTGCCTTCTTGCGAGTGGCCTTCTTCTTGGTCACTTTCTTCTTCGCAGCCTTCTTCTTGGTGGCCTTCTTCTTGGTTGCCTTGCGCTTGGTAGCCTTTTTCTTGGTCACTTTGCGTTTGGTGGCCTTCTTCTTCGTGGCCTTGCGTTTAGTCGCCTTCTTCTTGGTGGCCTTCTTGGTCACCTTCTTCTTCGCGACTTTACGCTTCGTTGCTTTTTTGCGAGCAGCCATGCATGACTCCTTATTTGGGTGAGGGGGTGTCTCGAGACATCTTCTCCATGAAGTTGGAGAAGACAACGTTCAACGGTTGCATCGGCACAAAAAAAAACGATTTCGCCCGGAAAACCGATAAAACTCGGTTATCCGGGCGAAACCAGGAAAGAAAACGACCTTTTGGCCTAGTTTTCTGTCTTCGT
>JBDQJC010000098.1:0-8590 GCA_040264055.1 Planctomycetota bacterium | reverse complement strand
TGCAGGACGCGGGTTCGATTCCCGCCGCCTCCACCACGATTCGGATCGACCCGCCGCCCGAGTGCACTCGGCGGGTTAGTCCTCGCCTTCGTGCTCAAGCAAGACCTGCGTGTCGCGCAGGAAAACGATCATTCCGTAGTTATCGGAATAGGCCTTTTTGCAATGCGCAGCGATCGCCTGTGCGGTCGCGGCGTCGCAAACGACTTCGACGCGAATGTTGGTACTGGCATTGCCCCAACTACCATCGCGTGAACCCCGATGGCCCTTGCCACGCGCGTCGACAATGGTGTAGCCCTCGGCTCCGAGGCGTTCCAAGTCACGCTTCAATAGCGGCTCGAGTGCGGACTCGGTCACAATCGTGAGCAGTTTGCGGGGCAGGAAGTTGAGCATCTGATCGATTAACCGAGCACTTTGTGCACGGATTCGGCGTAGTAAAGGTAGATCGGTATTCCGACCACTACGTTGAAGGGAAAGGTCACACCGAGCGAAGCTGCGAGCGAAAGCGTTGGCTTGGCTTCCGGTACCGAAATACGCATCGCGGCCGGAACCGCAATGTAGGAAGCACTTGCAGCCAAGGTCGCGAGCACCGCTGTGCCACCTACGGACAGGTCCAATGCGCTACCCAGCACCGCGCCGATCAGGCCTGAAACCAGTGGCATGCCGATGCCAAACGCGACCAGGAAGACCCCGTGTCGCCGCAAAGAGCCGATTTGAGACGCCGTCACCAAGCCCATTTCGAGAAGAAACAGGGCCAAGACTCCCTTAAACAGATCGAAGAACAAGGGGGAGAGTGGATCCAGGCCGTCTGCACCGGAAATCCAACCGATGATCAAACCGCCCATTAAGAGCACCATGCTCTTGCCCAACAGCACCTCGTGGGCCACCTGTCCCCATCGGGTCTCTTTTGAGATTCCGCGCGCGAGCACGATGCCAATCAAGATTGCCGGCATTTCCAAGAGCACGACGAAAAGCGGCAGGTGCGCTTCGAATGGGATCCCTCGTGAGCCCAGGTAGGCCAGGGCGACCGCAAAAGTGCCGACGCTGACCGAACCATAGTGTGCGGCAATCGAGGCTGCATCCACGCGCCGGAATCGGCCCATCGAGCGCAGCACCGGGTAGGCCAACAAGGGCAAAACCACGCCGAGCACCAGCACCGCAAGCATTTGCGGGAATAACTCGGCGAAGGGCTGTGCCGCGAGTTCTACGCCACCCTTCAGACCAATCGAGAGCAGCAACAGAATGCTGAGCAGCTCATAGACCTGAGGCGGGAGGCGCAAGTCCGACTGCGCAACGCCTGAGAGCACGCCGAGCAGGAAGAACAGGATGATCGGATCCAAACCGCAAAACCAGGCAGGAGTCCGCGCTGGCAGGCGGCATTCTAGCGGTCCCAGCTGCACCCTCGATTCGGCTGGCTCGTTTTCCTATGCTGCCAACGGCGATGCGCGCGCTATCCGCACTCCTTCGAGCCTGGCCCCTGGGGCTAGCCCTGGTCATGTCGACGTCCTGTGTGGCGCCGGCCTCGCGCGCCATCGAGGATTTGGCCGCGATTCATGCCCCGAGCAGCTGGACGCCGCGCTCGCCGGCATCGCTATCGGTGGCCCCCGAGTCCTATCTCGCCGAGCAGCCCTCCCGCGCAAGTGGGCCCGGTTTGTACGTCATTGAGGACCATCGCGAGCTCGAAGCGGGAATCTTGCGCGCCATTTCCGGGGCACCGGCAGACGAGGTCGGGATCTCGCTCGAAGCGAGCGCCTGGCTCGCCATCGAGTTGCTGCATGACGATTATGCGCCGGCAAGGATTCAGGCCGCCGCGATTCTCAGTTCCTTCGCCGGCGCTTGGATCGAGCGGGGCGGCGCCCGTTTGGAGCCACCGCAAGTAGTGAGCTCGGAAGTCTACGCCCGGGCAACGCAAGCATTCTTAGATGCTGACGAAGCCAAAGATGCTGATGGGCGCGCTGAGGCGCTGGGACAGCTCGCTCGCATGCGTGGGCCTAGCCCGGTTGTGATCGTGCGCACCCTGACCGGAATTGCTCGGCGCTTGGATCGCATGCCTTTGAACGCTCGCTATGAAGAACGAGCCTTCCGTTACGGCGTCGCTTGTGTGATGATTTTCCTGGAAGCCGGCGCAAACAGCGAGGATTCAGAAGTTTCCACCGCTTGCCGAAAGAGGCTGGAGCTGCTTGGCCAATACGCCTACCGCAACGCGCTCGCCCAGCCTTGAAGACGATCGGGTTGACCATTCTGAAGATCGCCATTGCGATCGCCCTTGCCTGGTATGTCATTGACCAGATCGAGCCTCGTGATCGGCTGGTTGGCCCACCCACAGAGGACGAATCCCCACGCGCCGTTTTGTACGGCAGCGTCGAAGGCGATTGGCGCGGCGAAGAATGGACCTTTCATTGCGGCGAAAACACCGAACAGCAGGCGGCCCTGTTTGGAGCGGCTCCGTACGCGGTGCTGCAACCCGCCGACCTTGCGGCCGCGTTCGAGGCCGGTTGGGCGCTACGGCCCGGTTTCCTGCTGATCGTGCAGGGCATTCGACCGAGCTGGTTCCTGGTGGGAGCGGGCTTGTGGGGTGTGCTCTTGATCCTTGCCGCGGTGCGCTGGCGCATCCTCCTGCTCGCGGCCGGCATTCGAACCTCGGTCGCAAATGCGCTGCGCTTGTGCTTCGTCGGCTACTTTTTCAACAACGTGATGCCGGGCGTCACCGGCGGCGATGTCGTGCGCGGCGCGCTGATTACTCGTGGCCTGGAACAAGACCGCTGGAAGGCTGCGCTTTCCGTCTTGGTCGACCGCTTGATTGGTTTGGTTGCGTTAATCACCTTGGCGGCGATCGTGCTCGCTTACGGGATTCTCACAGCCGGCGAGGAAGCACCCTTCCCGCCGTATCTCGCGCAAGGAGTCTTCTTGTTCCTTGCCGCTGCTATCGTCGGCTCGGGGGCGTATCTCTCGCAGCGCGTGCGGGACCGACTCGGCATTGAACGATGGTTGCCGAAGCTACCTGGGGGAAAGACCCTCAGCAAGATCGATTCGGGCCTCGCGATCTACCGCCACAGCCCGCGCCGCTTGATCGCCGCCTATCTGATGTCACTGCCTTTGCAGGTTTGCGGCATTCTGTCGTTCTGGGCGATCGGCGAGGCCTGTGGCGCAGGGTTGCGTCTGCGGGATGATTTCGTGATTTTCCCCGTCGTCCAGACGATTTCGGCCATTCCGCTCGCTCCTGCAGGTTGGGGCTTTGGCGAGACTCTTTATGGTCATGCCTTCCGTTTGTTCGGTTCGAGCTTTACGCTAGGGGTGGCGGTTTCGATTCTGTTCCGCCTGACCACTCAACTCGGCTTCGGCTTGATTGGTGGCATGGTCTGGGTCGCATCCAGCCAAACCAAAGAAGAAGTCCACAGCATTCAGTAGATCCATGAGTCTGGTCGTCGTTGGTTCCTTTGGTCTTGACACTGTCGAGACTCCATTCGGTCGTCGTGAAGAGGTCCTCGGCGGATCTGCTGTGTACTTCTCGCTTGCGGCGTCGATGTTCACCGAAGTCAAGCTCGCCGGCAATGTCGGCAGTGATTTCCCGGCCAGCGCCTGGAAGACGCTCGACAGCCGGGGCGCAGATCGCAGTGGCATTCAAGTCTTTGACGATCAGCCGACCTTCCGCTGGAGCGGTCGCTACCAAGGCGATATGAATGAGGCCGAAACGCTCTTGACTGAGCTCAATGTGCTCGCGGAGCCGCCGCGTGTTCCGGACAACTACCGGGGCGCCGAGTTTGTCTTCTTGGCCAATATGGGCCCGGATACGCAGCTCGAAATGCTTGAGCAACTGCAGGGCAAGGTGGTCTTCGCCGACACCATGAATCTGTGGATCGATATCCAGCGAGACAATCTTCTGGCTCTGCTCGCGCGCCTGGATGGCATCGTCTTGAATGACGCCGAAGCCCGCGCTTTGACCGGGGAGTCGAATCTGATTCGTGCCGGAGAAGCTCTGCTACGCATGGGCCCTAAGGTCGCGGTCGTCAAGAAAGGCGAGCACGGTTCCTTCCTGTTCGCGGAGGATTTCCATTTTGCGCTTCCGGCCTATCCGACCACCCAGGTCGTGGATCCAACGGGGGCCGGCGATTCCTTTGCCGGCGGCTTCCTTGGTTCGCTCGCTGAGATGGGCGAAATGAGCCCGGCGAATCTGCGTAAAGCCATGGCTTTTGGGACAGTTGCCGCCTCCATGACGGTCGAGCGATTCTCGACCGAGGGCTTGGAAAAAGCCGCGCGCGAGCAGCTCGAGCGTCGCTATTCCGAGCTGCGCGAATTTGTGCAGTTTGAGGCGTAACCTGCGGCGGGGCTGCTCGTCTACCGGGGGAAGGGAATTCGGTTGCGGTGATGGAATGCACCGCTGCCTCGCTCTACACTCGATTTCGACGGAGGCACATCCCCATGGCTACCCGCAACAAGAAACCAACTACATCTGCTAGTCGCGCCACCGCGATCAAGGCTGCTCTCGACGCAATCCACAAGACTCACGGTGAAGAGGCCGTGATGGATATGTCGAAGAAGACCATTGGTCCCATCGCCGGCATTCCCACAGGCGCTCTCGGCCTGGACTCCGCTCTCGGCGGCAAAGGGCTACCACGCGGCCGCGTTGTCGAGCTCTACGGCCCCGAATCGAGCGGTAAATCGACCTTGGCCATGTCCGTGGTCGCTCAGGCACAGAAAGCCGGCGGCTTTGGCGTCTTCATTGATGCCGAGCATGCCTTCGATCCGGAATACGCCAAGAAGCTCGGCATCTCGATGGACGGCGACAAGTTTCTGCTGTCCCAGCCGTCCTCCGGCGAGGAAGGGCTCGACATCTGTGAACACTTCGTCAAGTCGGGCGCGGTCGACGTCGTGGTCATCGACTCCGTCGCGGCATTGGTCCCCAACGCCGAGTTGAAGGGCGAAATCGGTGACACCTTTGTGGGCGTGCAAGCCCGCATGATGTCGCAGGCTTTACGCCGCCTGACCACCGCAATCGGCAAGACCGACTGCGTGGTGATCTTCATCAACCAACTGCGCGAAAAGATCGGCGTGATGTTCGGCAACCCGGAAACCACCCCTGGCGGTCGGGCGTTGAAGTTCTACAGCTCGATCCGCATTGATGTGCGCCGCATCGGCGCCCTCAAAGATGGTGATGCCATCGTTGGCAACCGCACCAAAGCCACGGTCGTCAAGAACAAGGTCGCTCCGCCGTTCCGCCGGACCGAGTTCGACATCTTGTACGGGGTCGGCATCTCCTACGAAGGAGACGTCATTGACCAAGGCTTGGAGTACAATCTCATCACCAAATCGGGCGCCTGGTATAGCTTTGCGCATCCGACGAAAGGTGACATCCGTCTCGGCCAAGGTCGGGAAGCCGTGCGCACCCTTTTGCGCGAGAATCCGGAACTTTGCGAAGAGATTGCCGGCCTCGTGCGCGAGGCGCTGAACCCGGTAACCACACCGGAAGCCACCGCCGTCAAGGACGAAAAGGAAGCGCCGGAACCCGCCGCAAAGAAAACGGCTAAGACGACCAAAAAGAAAGCGACCGCCAAGGTTGCGAGCAAGTGAGCTCCGGGGTGCCCCTCGGAGGCACCCTGAATCCATGACTCACCCGCGTACCGGGGCTGAAATCCGCGAAGCCTTCCTCTCCTTTTTCGAGGAGAGGGGGCATAAGCGGCTGCCATCTGACTCTCTGATTCCGAGCAGCGATCCAACCTTGCTGTTCACCGGAGCAGGGATGAACCAATTCAAGAATGAGTTCCTGGGCCGCGGCCGGGATCTCACGCGCGCGACCACTTCCCAGAAGTGCTTGCGCGTGCCCGATCTCGAGAACGTGGGCGCGACTCCGCGGCACCACACCTTCTTCGAGATGCTTGGCAACTTCTCGTTCGGCGATTACTTCAAAGCCGAAACTGTGCCGTGGGAATGGCAGTTTTTCACCGAGGTCTTGGGCTGGGATCCCGATCGTTTCGTTTGCACCGTCTATACCGACGACAGCGAAGCCTTCCGCATCTGGAATGAAGACATCGGGATTCCCGCCGAGCGCATTTATCGCTTCGGCGAGAAAGAGAATTTCTGGCCGTCCTCGGCTCCCTCCAAGGGTCCGAATGGCGTCTGCGGCCCGTGTTCCGAACTTTACTACGACCAAGAGCCCGGCCAACCCTTGCCGGATAACGCGGGCCTCGAGGAGCTTCCTGGCCGCTTTCTCGAAGTCGGCAACTTCGTCTTTACCCAGTTCGACCGCAAGGACGGTGGGGTCCTCGAGCCGCTTCCGCAAAAGAACATCGATGTCGGTCTCGGCCTCGAAAGGATCGCAGCGGTGGCACAAGGCGTCGCCAACAATTTCGAAACCGACATTTTTGCTCCGATTCTGCAGGCCCTGCAAGACGGCTCAGGGCGCAGCTACGGCCAGGTTGACGAAGACGATGTGCGCATGCGGCGCATCGCCGACCATGCTCGTGCGGTCTTCTTTTGCATCGCTGATGGAGCCGCTCCAGGCCGCGAAGGCCGTGGCTATGTCGTCCGCAAGATTCTCCGCCGCGCGATTCGCGATGGCATCGACCTAGGCTTCGAGTCGCCGTTCTTGGCTTCCTTGCTGCCTTCGATTCAGGCAACGATGGGCCAGGCTTACCCGCAGCTGCACGAACAAGCCGACACGATTCAAGCACTTTGCATGGGCGAAGAGCAACGCTTCCGCGAGGTCTACCGACGCGGCATCGAGCGTTTAAATGTGCAACTTGACGAACTGGAAGAATCAGGCGCGTCGAAACTCTATCCGGGCACGATGGCATTCGAGTTGCATGACACCTTTGGTTTCCCGGTTGACATCACCGAAGTCGTTGCTCGTGATCGCGGTTTTGCCTTTGATTCCGAAGGCTTCCGCACCGAAATGGAATCGCAACGAGATCGCGCACGCGCAGGCACAGGCATTTCAGAAGATGTCTTCGCGGCTTCCATTGGCTCCATCGTCAAACAGGCCGGCGCAAGCCCAACCCAATTCTTGGGATACTCCGAAGATCAATCGGAAGCCTGCGTGCAATGTGTGCTCGTGGATGGCAAGCCGGTTGAATCGGTGGATGCCGGGAACCGCGCAACCGTCGTCCTCGATCGCACTCCCTTCTATGCAGAAGGAGGCGGCCAAATTGGGGATTCTGGCAAGCTCGTCGATGCATGCGGTGCGACGCTGTTTTCGGTGGCATCGACTCGCAGCGAAGACGGCTTCTTCTTGCACGAAGGAATCAGTTCCGCACCTCTGAAGCGGGGCATGACGCTGGTCGCCCAGGTCGATCAGCAGGCTCGCCGTGCAACCGAGCGCCATCACACAGCGACGCACTTATTGCACGCGGCGCTCAAGCAGGTCCTGGGCGATCATGTCAATCAAGCAGGTTCCGCAGTAGGACCGGATCGCTTGCGATTTGACTACACGCACCCCGAGGCGGCGAGCCCCGAGCAATTGCAGCAGATTGAAGATTTGGTTCATGATCAGATCTTGCATGCAACCCCGGTAGAAGCGAGCGTCTCCAGTCTCGAACAGGCCAAGCAGCGTGGAGTCACCGCCTTGTTTGGCGAGAAGTACGGTGACGATGTTCGCGTCATTGAAGTCCCAGGATTCTCGGCAGAACTCTGTGGCGGCACCCACGTCGGCAACGTCGGCGCGATCGGCGGCTTTCGCATCCTCTCGGAACGAGCTCTGGCTGCGGGTGTACGACGCATCGAAGCGGTGGCCGGACAGGTTGCCACCGAAATCGCTCGCCACGAACGGGCTCTCCTCCAAGAACTTGAGAAAGAGCTCAAGGCTCCCGGCGATCGCCTCCTCGAACGGGTTCAAGCTCTCAAGGCGCAACTCAAGGAAGCCAAAATGGCCAAGACGGTGGCCGCTCCCGACGCCGCATCCGTGCAATCCAGCCTTCAAGGCGATGCCACCCTCGGTTGGACCCATCTCAGCGATCTCGACGCAGAAGCCCTTCGGGTGCTTTCCGATGGCCTTCGAACGCTCGCTGATCTGCCCGAAATCGTCATCCTGACAGGTGGCGACTCCGCGAAAGTTCCGTTTGTGGTGCTTTGTCAGCCAAATCTGGGCCGAAATGCGGGCAAGTTGGCCAAAGCTTTCGGCAAGCACGTGCGTGGCGGTGGGGGTGGACGCCCCGATTTCGCACAGGGCCAAGGCTCTCAAGGCGATGCCCTCCCGGGGGCCATCGAGAGCTTTCGGGCCGAACTCAGTGCAGCTTCTGCTTGATCTGCCCGTCGAAGCTTGACCCGGATCGCAAAACTGCGACAATACCCGACCGTTTCTGCCTCTCGACTCCTGTTGAGCGGCTGTTCCAGCGGGAATCGGATGTTCCGATCCTGTGTTTCGGAGAGACGACCATGGCCGTACCGAAGAGAAAGACCTCGAAATCCCGCGCCCGCACAGGTCGCGCAGGCGCCCGCAAGGCCGCCCCTGTGAACTTGCGCAACTGCAGCCGTTGTGGCACTCCTGGCCGTTCGCATACTGTTTGCGATAACTGCGGTCATTACGGTGGCCGCGAGGTCATCCAGAAGGACGAGTTCTAAGCTCGGACCTGCATATGAGGATCGCGGTCGATGTTCTCGG
>JBDQJC010000097.1:0-8591 GCA_040264055.1 Planctomycetota bacterium | reverse complement strand
TGGCTGCCGACAAGCTCGACACCGGTGGTCTGCACTTCGAGCATAAGCTCGAAGACATCGAGACCCTGAATCGACGCGCGCTGACCGGCGATTACGACATCACCGCGGTCTCGATTCACGGCTATGCCTTTGTCGCCGACAAGTACGCGCTGCTCAACCACGGCGCCTCGATGGGCGAAGGCTACGGCCCACGGATCGTGGCACGCGAGGAGTTCGGCTTGGATGCGCTGCAGAAGGGCAAGGGCAAGCGCTTGGCGATCCCAGGCGAGTGGACCTCGGCCCACCTGGCCACCCAAATGCGGATCGGCGAATACGACTACGAGATCGTCGAGTTCGACCAGATCCCAGCCGCTGTTGCCGAAGGTCGCTTCGACGCAGGTGTGCTGATCCACGAGGGCCAGCTGACCTTCCATGAGCTAGGCCTCGTTTTGCTCGACGACCTGGGAGTCTGGTGGGGTGGCGAAACCGGTGGATTGCCTTTGCCGCTCGGTGGCAACACCGTGCGTCGCGATCACGGCGAGATGATCTCGGTCATCTCGAAGCTGTTGCAAGATTCGATCCGCTACGGCCTTGAGCACCGCAAAGAAGCCGTCGAGTACGCCTTGCAGTTCGGTCGCGATCTGACGATTGAACAAGCGGACGAGTTCATCGGCATGTACGTCAACGAGCGCACCCTCGATTACGGGGACGACGGCCGCGAATCCGTGCGCCTGTTCCTCAAGCGCGCCGCCGACATGGGGGTCATCCCCGCGATGCCGCCCCTCGACTTCGTGCGCTAGGCCCGCGGCTTCGGGTTGCTGGGTGGAGGCGAGGCGAGCACGTACTCGATCGTCTGCACGCCTTGCTCGGTTAAGAAAGTGCTGAGGGCTGCGAGTTCGTCCTTGGGCACATTCGTGCCGTGGCGGAGCCTCACATTCTTCGCACCGCGCTCGGCGATGACCGCTGCAACTTCCTCGCGCGAGGAAAGTGGAAAGCGGTGCGCGTCGGCTTCTTTGAGACGCAGCTCGGCGGGTTGCCCGGGCACGGCGACGACCAAGAAGACTTCCGTCGGCACGGTGGGAGCAAGGACTTGGGCAATCGCGGGAGCACCCTCGCGTGGTTCCTTCTCGACGTTCCATGCAATCGAGGCGATCTTCCAGCCGGTATCGCTGCGCAACAGGACGATCGCATCGATCCCTGAGTGGCTGAACTTGCCATCGATCAAGAAGTCATAGGGAGTCCAGACCATCGCGATGTCGCCATCGACCAGAATGATCGGATCCCACCAGCGCTCAAGATAATGGTTGGGCGGTGGGTCGGTGTCCGCCGCCGACTCGGCGTAGGTTTGCACGCCAATGCGTCGTGCGCCAGCGTCGCCGCGGATCGAGCTGAACATGCCTTGCTCGGTCAGGACTTCCGCCCAGGCCGCTTGGTCATTGGTCTCGATGGCATCAAAGGCGCGTTGCACCACATCGGTAATCGCGGCACGGTCGGCCTCGCTCGGCGCATAAGCGGACGTGCTCGTGGCAGGCATGGCGCACGATGCTGACAAGCCCAGGGCAAGAAGGAACGGCAGTGACAAGCGCATGACTCTCTAGCCTAGCGTTCCGTTATCTTGGACGGGTGAGTTGGATCCGCATCGTTCCTCCGTCCCAGGCCGAAGGCCGGCTGGGCGAGATGTATCGCCAGGTCGCGGGGCCAAGTGGCGAAGTCGACAATATTCTGCAAGTGCATTCCCTGCGGCCGCATTCTTTGGCGGGCCACTTGGCGTTATACAAGGCGGTGCTGCACCACAATCGCAATACGCTGGGGCGGGCCACTCTCGAACTCTTGGGCGTGTTTGTCAGCAACTGGAACGGTTGTGACTATTGCCGCGAGCACCACTTTGCCGGGCTGGCTCGGCATCTGCGCGACGATGCGCAATCCGAGTCCATTCGCGCGACGCTTGAACGCGATAGCTGGGAGACTGACTTTGCGCCACGGGAGCGCGAGCTACTCCGCTATGCGTTGAAACTGACGCGGGATCCGGGAGCGCTGACCGAGCAAGACATGACCGGCATGCGCGAGGCCGGTCTGACCGATGGAGAGATTCTCGAGGCGAATCAAGTGGTCGCCTATTTTCAGTATGCGATTCGCACGGTCACCGGCTTGGGCGTTTCGCACGTCGATGAGCCGCTCGGGCTTGCACCATCGAATGTCGACGACGAGACCGACTGGAGCCACCGCTAGACGGCCCTCTGGAAGGTTTCTGGCTCGATTTGCAACCGATCGCAGCCTTGTCCCGTTAGAAGGGATGAGATGAGTCCTTCTGCTCCGCGTGACCAGTCACCCCACGAACCCGTGGGGAAGGTGCGCACGAGCTTGAGCACGATTCATGGCAAGGCCTTCGGCAGTCGTCACATTAAGGCTGGAAGCCGCGCCTTCGATGTGATGTTTCGATTTGTCGGCGGCGTTTCACTTGGCACCGCACTCGCATCGATCGCCCGCGGGGGCGGAGGCCGTGGCATCGAAATCATCGCGAAGTGGCCGCACTACCCGTTCAGCGATGGCGTCGCTCTCGGGTTCATGATCGGTGTGTTCTGTGCTCCTTGGGTCTACGCTTACTTTCGAGCAAAGGAAGAGTTTGCCAGGCGCAAGAAGCAAGATCGCCCCGAGTTTAAGTGGATCGGACGTCGCACGGCGTTGTTCGCTTTCGTCCTGACCTATGTGACCCTGTTCCTGATCGGTGCCGAGAGCGTCGACTTGCGCCCGTAGACGGAATCACGAATGGATCCCATCAAAGAGTTTCGTCGCAAGCGACGTTTGGACGTAGAGGGTGAGTCTATCCGGACAGTTCCTCGTGCGAAGGACAAGCATCGAGATCGCTTGAGCCGTGAGATGCGCAGAGACGGCAATGAGTTGCCAAGCTCACCGAAGGCATTGCCAAGTCGTAGCGGCTGGGCGAGTTCGCCCAAGTTCATCCGCCGTGGCTCGACCATTTTTGATGAAGTGTTTCGCCTTGGCATGGGCTTTTCTGCCGGTATGGCTTTGGCGTTCGCGTTGCTTGATTTTCGCGAGCAAACTGAGCGAACACTCGACGCCGGAGGCACGGGCCTCGCTGTAATTCTAGGCATTGGAGGATTCTTTTCGTTTGGCCTCTTTCTTGCGGTGCCTGTTTGCATCGTTTGGGCATTCAGCAGACAAGCTCAAATCAAAGCCGCGCGCAAGAATCGACAGCTACCTCCGAAGCCTGTCCGTTGGCTGGGTTTGCCTGCCATGTTGTTTGGATTCGCCTGTTACGCAATCGTGCGCACGTTTTAGGCCAAATCGATCTCGCCATGTCGGGCGATGGCCGCTACGTCGTTTTCTCTAGTCCGGCTACGGACATGGTGAGCGGCGACACGAATGGCCACTGGGATGTCTTCTTGCGCGATACCGAATTGGAAACGACCGAGATGATCTCGATGTCTGCTTCGGGCGTGCTTGCAAATGGCGATAGTCGCTTCCCGGAAGTTTCCGAGGACGGTCGTTACGTTGTGTTCCAAAGCGTCGCGACGAACCTGATTGCAGGCGACCTCAATGGGGCAGCCGATGTCTTCCTTGTCGATCGCACCCTCGGTACGGTGACGCTCGTCAGCGTCTCGACGCTCGGTGTGCAGCAGAACTTTGGTAGCTTTGCTGCGCGAGGCTGCGATGTTTCGGACGATGGCCGCTACGTTGCATGGGTAACCCTGGCAACCAACTTGTCACCTTACGACAAGTTTGGCCACGGAGATCGCGATGTCTACTATCGCGATTTGCTTGCCGAGACGACCACGCTGGTCAGCATTGATTACCTGGGTGACCAACGCGATACCGGTTGGGAACCGAGCATGTCTGCTGACGGCAGCCTGGTCAGCTTCACGAGTAATAGTTGGCTGATCCACCCCGATGACAATGACTCCAATGATGATGTCTTTGTCCGGCGTCGCTCGACCGGGTACATAGAGATCGCAAGCCAAACGGCAGCGGGCCTTGGCGGAACGGGTGGAAACAGCTCGCGTTCACGCATCACTCCAGACGGGCGCTATGTCGTGTTTGAAAGCAGTGCCACCGACCTACACGCCGATGACACCACGACTTCTCAGGACATCTACTTGCGGGATCGAACCTTGGGAGTCACTGAACTCATCAGCTACAACGCCGATGGCTCGGTCTATACGGGTTCGTACCACGCGTCTTCGCCCGGATGTACCGAAGCCGGAATCTCGGCGGACGGGCGCTATGTCAGCTTCTACGCCGGCCGCTGGATGACCGATTGTGAAGCAACGGGCGCCTACCTACGCGACCGCACGGAAGGATTGACCGAGTTGATCGGCATCCCGCGCTGGTGGTGGCCCTATGTTTCGGGTGCCGGCTGGGATCCGCAAGTCACCGACGATGGCAGCAAGGTCTTGATTCGCGATGACAAGGGGACCCCGGAACACGGAACCTGGGGGCGTCACGTGGCCAGCTTCCGCCTGCGGGATACCAGCAAGAACTCGGTTCACATGCGCCACCCGTCGGCCGTGTGGTGGGGGTCAAGCCTCTACATCACTGCCTGCAACGCCGAAGCTGACGCGCCGTACGTGATCTTGCGCTCCTTCACGCGAAGTGGCTTCAGCTACGCTGGTGCAAGCTTTGATCTGGGGCCGAAGTACAAGGTGGTCCATCGAGGCAAGACCGATGCCGATGGCGAAGTCGCTTGGTCGAGCCCAACGATTCCGCAGTCTGCCGCAGGGTTGACGCTCTATCTCGAGATGGCAGTCTTCAACTCGGACGGATCGGTAAGCGATTCCAACCACACCGAGCTTTACATCGTCGGATAGATCCTGATGCTGTGATCGAGGTCGAATCCTTCTTAAGTGCACCGAGTTGCCGCGGCAGCTCGGTGTCCTTCGTCTCGCCGAGCGAAGGCTCCGTATCCTCTTTCATGTGCATCGCCATGACCTTGCCTAAGCGCGCGACGACCCTCGCGCGTCGCGAAGCTTGAAGGCGGCGGTTCTCGATCCAGTGCGCTTAGGTTGACGACGATCCGCGCACACTGTTGGCAATCGCGTCGATCGGGTGCTTCGCCCCGTTCGAGTTCGCTGGACCAGGGACAAGGATCAAGGATAACTAGGCGAGCGAGGAGCGTTGCGCCTGTGCGTGCATCGAGTTTCAACGACGCAGCGTGAAGCGGCTTTGCCTATTTGTCGGTAAGCTTGGCCATCGCTTTGTGCTTGGCGTAAATGCAAACGCCCACCACTGCTTCGAGCTTCGCTGTGCGCGCGAGCTCCGCAGCGTCTTCGTTTTCGGCACCCGGTTGCATCCAGACCACCTTGGCCCCGTGTGCGATGACTTCTGCGACGATCGCGGGCAGATGTTCGGGAGCACGGAACACATCGACAATGTCCACCGTTTCGGGTAGCTCGCTCAGACTGCGGAAGATCGGCACTTCTTTCGATGAACCCAAAACAGGATTGACGCGATACACGCGGTATCCCTGATCTGCCAAGTAATTCGAAATCCAATGGCTCGGCCGCTCTTCCTTCGCGGAATAGCCAATGACTGCAACCGATTTCGACTGTTGAAGGATTGCCTCGAGACTGCGCATTCTGTCCGTAGTGTAGAGCAACCGTGCCCAAGAAGAAGCCACGCTCTGTTCTGCCGCCGCGCGATCAACGCCCCTTGGGTTTTGTGCGCATGCGAACCGAGCACCGTCGGATTCCGCGTACGCCGTCTCGGGGTGTCACCGGCAGTTTCAGCTTCGATGTGATGTTTCGCACGGTGCTTGGCGTGACGTTGGGTTTGCTGGTGGGCTTGAATCTGACGGCAAGGTTTGCGCCGGTCGAGCTCAGCACGAAGCAGTTCTTCGCTGTGCAGTTTCTGCCGACCTTGCACTTCGTGGTGGTGTACCTGCAATTGATGGGCCGGGAAGTCATGCGCACGCGATCCGGGGTGACACGCCGCGCGATGATCTGGGGTCTAATCTATGGCTTAAGTTTGCCCTCGCTTGTTGCTTGGATTTCAAGCTAGGCGCAGCGCGCACGACTCGTCGAGATAGCCGAGGATCTCGAGAAACTGATTCTCAAACTCACTCACATCCTGGCCGTCATTCATGTCGACGAACTCCCCATTCGTCACTTCAAGCTCACCGAGCACGGTTGATTGAGATTCCTGCGAGTCGCCGCGCGCCTTCGTTCATGCAGCAAGAATGGCGAGGTCTCGGCTGCGTTCCACGAAAAAACGAGGCCGTCTGGCGACGGCCTCGTTATGCACCTTGCTTCAGAGCGAAGCAAGGCTCGATTCACGCAGAGTGGTGCCTAGTCGAGGTTGACCCAAACCGATTTCGACTCGGTGTACGCGGCCAAAGCATCACGACCAAGATCGCGTCCGAAGCCGGATTCTTTGAATCCTCCAAAGGGCAAGCCGGGATCGTAGAGGTTGTAGGTGTTGATCCAGACCGTTCCGGCTCGCAGTTGCTTCGCGAAGCCCATGGCCTTGGAGAGGTCCTTGGTCCAAACCGCAGCAGCGAGTCCGTAGCGCGTGTCGTGTGCGATTTCGAGCGCTTGCTCGGGCGTGTCGAAGGGGATGACCGACATGACCGGGCCAAAGATCTCTTCTTGAGCAATCGCTGCCTTCGGATCTACGTCGGCAAAGATGGTGGGCTCAATGAAGTAGCCCTTGCCGCCGCCAACACTGTCACGCAGCGAGTTGCCGCCGGCAATCAAGCGTGCGCCTTCTGCTTTGCCTTTCTCGATGTATTCGAGGACCGACTTGTATTGATCCGCATTGCAGACCGGGCCCATGCGAACCCCTTCATCGAAGGGGCCGCCGACCGTGGTCTTGGCCGCGATGGCTTGCAGCGCTTCCAAGAATGGCTCGTAAATCTCGCGTTGCACCAACACGCGTGAACCCGCCGCGCAGACCTCGCCCTTGTTGTAGAAAATGCCGGTAGTGGCGCCGCGCGTTGCCGCTTTGAAATCGGCATCTGCAAAGACGATGTTGGGAGACTTGCCGCCAAGTTCCAAGGTGACCCGCTTCAGAGTGGCTGCGGATTCGCGCTGCACCATGCGTCCGACTTCGGTCGAACCGGTAAAGCTCATCTTGTCGACGAGCGGGTGCTGCACCAGGGGCGTGCCGACCGCACGTCCACCGCCAGTGACCACGTTGAAGACACCCGCGGGCAAGCCGGCTTCGTCTCCGAGCTTGGCCATCCAAAGGCAGGTCAAGGAAGTCTGTTCACTCGGCTTGAGCACGATGGTGTTGCCACAGGCCAAGGCCGGTGCGACTTTCCATGCCGCGAGCAGCATCGGAAAGTTCCACGGAGTGATCATGCCGCAGACACCAACTGGCTCGCGCAGAGTCATTCCGAGTGAGTTGCCGGGAAGTGGAACCACTCCACCCTCGATTTTTGTGACCCATCCGGCAAAGTAGCGGAAGATCTCGGCAACCATCGGGATTTCAATCTTCGAAGAATCGAACCAGGTCTTGCCGGTGTCGAGTGACTCACAACGAGCCAAGTTTTCCCGGTTTTCGTCGATGAGCTCGGCCATGCGCCAAAGCACCCGAGCCCGCTTGGCGGGGGGCATATTGCGCCATTTCGGGTTGTGAAAGGCCCCGTGAGCCGCCTGAACGGCACGATCGACGTCTTCTGCGTCGCCCGAGGCGATCTGGGTGTGGGCTTCTTCGGTGGCTGGGTAGATGCTTCCGGTGGTTTGTCCGGAGGCGGGCTCAGTCCATTCCCCGCCGATGAAGTGGCAGGCAGGCGGGTATTCGGGAGTGATCATCTGACAGGATTTTTCCTGGTTCGCGGTGTGAGCGGGCATGGGAATGCCGATTGTAAAGAAGAACCTCTGCTCGCACACGAGTTGAGGCCTGTCCCGCGCTGCGCACGCTTTGGACGAACAAGAGAACGAACCGCTGCCGATCGTCCATGTCCTGGTCGAAGAAGACTTCTTCTGGGAGAAGGTCGACAGCACTCTCCGTGCCCTCGCCAAGGATCCATTTACACCGGATTGGCAAGGGGACGTCGCTGCCCAATTGCGGGCAGTGAACAGCACCGCTGCCGTCATCGACCTCGAGAATGAAGCGGTACAGCCCTTGGACATTGTTCGAGAGCTGCGCGACGAGAAAGGGGCCCATGTGGCGCTACCGGTCCTCGCCTATGCCTCCTATGACCGAGAAGATCTGCTTCGCGAGGCCGAGGCCTTGGGGGCACGAACCGTCGCTCGCTCGACCTTCGCAAGTAGCCTGGTTCGTTTGCTCCAGGAACTGACTGCCGAAGACGAAGACGCAGGCTCGAGCGATTCTGAGCCCTCCAAGGGCTAAGAAGGAAGTGGCCCAGAACGGCCAAAAAGCACTCTTTTTCTTACTCGCGACGGAATCGAAGCGAGGGGTTCCTTATTTGTTAAAATGCACGGCCCGTTTGGGGCTGTGCGGCACTTTAAGTGCGGTAGAAGTCGTCCAACTTCGCTCATACGCACCCAGCTGGGCCTCCAAATCGAATCAGAGAATCATCATCGATGAGCGCTGTCAAACTCTACGTGAAGAGCGGCTGCACGACCTCGAAGAAGGCCGTCGCCTACCTGGAAAAGAAGCAAATCGACTTCGAGCCCGTCGACATCATGTCC
>JBDQJC010000096.1:0-8636 GCA_040264055.1 Planctomycetota bacterium | reverse complement strand
GCCCGGCAGGATCCAAGAGCAGGCAGAAGTCCGCGCTCGCGGCTGCGTTCTCTGGATAGTAGAGCCCGCAATTTGCATTCATTTCCAGCATGTACGGTGTTCCGTCTGCAGCGATCCGCACATCGCATCTGCCAAAGCTTGACCCCTCCAGCTCAAGAAAGAAGCGCGCAGCCTCGTCACGCAAACGGGTAGCGAGCGCTTTGTCTTTGACCGGAAACGCCCCCAGCCCTTCAAAATCTTCCCATTTGAGCTTCTCGTGTTTGAAGCTCTCACCTTCAGGGAAGCGATATTCAATCGGCGTGTAGGTGATGGGCTTAAGCAGGTCCTTCGGATTCTCGGCGACAAGTACCGTGCATTCGCGACCTTCAATGTACTCCTCGATCAACGCCGCGCCATGCCGCGATTTGATCTTGTTGAACTGGCGCCGCAGCCCTTCCGGGGTCTGCACTTTGGAGTGACGGCTCAAGTCGACACTCGCATAGCTGTTGTAGTGCTTGACAAACATCGGGAACCGTAGCTCACGCAATGCTCGCTTTACATCACGCTCCGTGCGCGCCACAACATAGTTCGGGAAGGCGATGCCCGCTCGGGCGCAGGCGTCTTTCATTTCCACGCGCGAAGGCTCGTAGAAGTCGGAGCCGGCACCAGTAAAGGGCACTCCGTGTGCCTCGAGAACCTGCACAACTTCGACGCCCGGGAGATCGTCCTGCCCTTCGGCGCCGTCGCAGAGGTTGAAAAACAAGTCAAAGCGCCCCTCATCGATGAGCTCTTTGGTGCGAATCGGCCCTTGTTTCTTGTTCAATAAGACCTCGACATGCCAGTTCGCCTTGGGCAAGTAGGGTCGCGGGTCGCATGGCCAGTCCGTATCAGGAAAGGGATCTTCCGTGATGTCTTGATTCGTCAACAAGCAAATGTTCATGGCATCAAGCTATTTGCGAACACACGACGGCAATCATGACGAAGGGGCACACGCGCTTCATCAGCTTGGAGGGTATCGCATCGAACATCGCGAGAGATCTTAACCATCTCTCGCAGACTGAATCACGCGTTCAAGTCAAGGGTTCGTGCGAAGTCAATTCGACTGGATGGGCAAGTATGCCAAGCAGTATGGCTCTGCTGGTCCAAGAGCAAGACGCGGCCACCCTGAGCTTCCCGCCCCTAAAAGGGATCCGTCTCTCAATCGAAAGACCCAATTCTGGCGAATTTGCCCTTACGGATAAGGGCCCGCGCAGATTAAATCTAGAGTGCCATGCAAGACCCCGTTGCAAGCGCGAGGCGTGGACTTCTCACGTTCTCATCCGAGAACGCGAAGTGCCCTTGGTGTCATTGCAAAATGGAGTTTCGGTTCCGCGTGCCATGCGACTGGCGCTCTCCAAACAACTCCGACCCGCGCGAAGTCTATTGGTGTGAAAGCTGCGACTACGGTCAGGTCTGGCCGCGACCGGAGCCCGATGAGATTCGGGCGTTTTACCCTGACGGCTATTACACGCACTCCGAGTTCGACGTCCGCGCGCATAGGCCGAGTTGGATGAGTCGCGTGCGACAGCATCTGGCTTGGCGAACCAGTAAGGAGCAGGCGGACACGCCTGAATTCCTGCTCTCCTTTTTGGCCTACGGTCGGCCGCATTCGCTTTGCGATCTTGGCTGCGGAAATGGCTCCGCTCTTGTCCCATTCCGGCGAGCCGGCTTCAAAGTGGTCGGAGTCGAGCCGGATGAACAAGCGCGTTCGGTCGCAGAAAAACTCCTTGATGAGCTCCATGACGGGACCGCCGAAACCGCTTCCGCAGTACTCCCAGGTCGACAGTTCAGCTGCGTGCGGCTGTGCCATTCTCTGGAACACTGTCTCGACCCTGCCCGAGCGATTGACCAAGCCATCACATTGCTTGCTCCGGGAGGACTACTCATGCTCGAGACGCCGAACTGTGCCGCGCGTGGTTTCGCGCAGCAGGAAGGCTGTTGGCCGTGGACAGACATCCCGCGGCATTTGAATTTCTTTACTGAGAAGTCGCTGCGCAAAGCCTGCCAAGTCGATGGGCTGGAAATCGAGGCTTGCGACTTCCGAGGATTCGGCCGCCAGATGAGCGACGACTGGTTGGAGGAAGAGGCAAGAATCGATGCGGTTCTGCGCCCCGATGGGCCGCCAGCGCGCGTCCGAGCACGCGCTTGGCTCAATCTCTTGGCCAGCGCCTTCGCACCACGAGCGCGCAAGTATGACTCGGTCTATTTGATTGCACGCCTGCCGGCCCTGCAGGCTACCGGCTCAAGTACGGAGGCCGGTCAAACTGATCGCCAAGCAAGCGCGGGTCGTGCCAGCGCTCTAGCTCAGCCATAATCCGGGCTCGCAGCTTGGCCTTCACTGCTGCAAGAGCGGGCTCCGCTGCACGATTGCGGACTTGATTTGGGTCGTCTGACAGAACATAGAGTTCCTCGTCCGCCCGCGGTCCAAAACCGAGTTCCCAGTGCCAAGCAATCGCGGGGTCGGCTTGGTTGCGAACCATCCACGCCTTGGTGGGACTCGCGTCGATGTCGGCGTAGGCGGCGTAGGTCTGTTTGGCCAGGTGCTCGAAAGAAAGCCTCGCGTCTTCCGCCGAGCCTGGGTCGCCGCTGGGTGTGCGTTCAGGCCGAAAGTTGATCACATAGAGGTAATCAGCGGTGCGGATAGCGCGGGTCGGGTAGGGAAGGCGCCCCTTTCGCGCCTGACCGACGTGAACCTCCCGGCCGATCAACGCCCAGCCTCGCAGCCCGGAGTGATCTGCCTCGGCAAGGAAGGGCAGAAGATTCTGCCCATTCATGTCCTCGCTTGCGCTCAGGCCCGCCGCAGCCAAAACGGTTGGCGCGATATCCAGAAGGGAGATCGGCACGTCAATGACCTGCCCGGGCTTGATCCTCGATGGCCAACGCGCTGCAAACAAAACCCGCGCACCGAAGTCGTAGCAGTTGGTCTTGCCGCGCGGGAATCCGGGCGCGCCATGGTCACCCGAAATGATCACCAAAGTCTGATCCAGTTCGCCCATGCTGCGCAGCTCATCGATCAACACCGCGCAACAACGATCGAATGCCATGCCCTCGCCGAGATAGTCGGCAAAGTCCTCTCGCACCACGGGAACATCCGGCAAGAACGGCGGCAGTTTGCCGCGCAGTGCATCCGGGTCGATCCCCCACAGCGCCTTGCCGGATCCGCGTACCCATTGGCGGTGCGGATTCGTCGGGTGGAACGAGTAGAGAAATGGCTGCCCTTCCGCTCGTCCCTTCAAGAAAGATCGAAAGTTCTGACGGCATTCCTCGTCGAGCTGCGACTTGGCCAGCTCAATGTCCTTCTGCTTTGAAACAAATTGCGAATACGAATTGATGCTTCGACCCGCAGATTGGAATGACGGGCCAAAGTGCTGGTTCTTGACGTGATCCTTGTAGGTCAAACCAACGTGGTAGTCCGCCTTCGCGAGCAACTTGCCATAGCCTTCGACCAGCATCCAAGGGTCGGGCTCCTCTCCATTCCATCGAAAGTGCAGCTGAGAACTGGATCCATTGCGAAAGAAATGACGGCCGGAAACCATCGCCGCACGAGATGGCGTGCAGGACGGAGCGCTGACAAAAGCTTGGGTCGCAAGCACTCCTTCGCGTGCAATCTGGTCGAAAGCAGGCGTCGCGATTAGGTCATGAACGGACGGAGTCTTGGAATCGGCATAGGCCGAGGCATAGCGACCGAGGTCGTCGGCGAACAGAATCAGGATGTTCGGTCGCTCGACCTTCCCATCCTGGGGCGGCGCGAAAACCAAGCTCGCAAGCAGGACGAAGGCAATGCTCATGAATGCGCCAGCCTAGCAATCGCCAGCCTGCTCCGGAATCAGGCTAATTGGCTAGGCTAGGTCATGATTCGCGCACTCCGTCGAGCCCGCGCTCGTTTCAGCCGTGAGGGAAAAACTCGCCAATACCTGCGGTACGCCGCCGGCGAACTCATCTTGGTTGTGATTGGCATTCTCATTGCACTTCAGCTGAATTCAGCAAATCAAGAACGTCAATCGAAGAAACGGCTGCATGAGTCCGCCGCCGCACTGCTTAGCGACCTGCAGGCCGACCTTCTCATGTTGATTCCCATCCAACGTGAAATGGAAAACGTGCGCGAAAGGGTAAATGGACTCGGCGAGTACGTGCGTTCGCGGCCGATTGAGGATCTCGACAACCTCAACCTGTACTTCTACATGCGGGCTCCGTTTTATCGGCCGTACGCTTGGAACCGTTCGGCCATCGATCAAATGAGAGTCTCGGGCCAGTTGCAACGCATGGAGAATCGCGCTCTTGCTGCACGCATTACCAACTATCAAGCCTTGCAAGCTCACCTCCTCGACGATTATGTGCACGACCGTGAAATCGCAGTCCGCGCATTAGCGCTCGCGGGAAAGGTGGTCGACATGAACTATCCTCCGCTCGAAGACTTCGTCGACGTGGATCAACTCCAGTCAGGCGCGAGCATCATCAGCCTCGGTTCCTCCTTAAATGATTCCGAGATTCACTCCGCGTTCTTGCAGCTTGACCTTGACCTTCTGGACCGCGATCCCGTGCGCCTTGGCGAAGCTGTGAACGCTTACATGCAAATTCGAAACGCGTATGGCCTTTGGCCACGCTTTGTCATTGAGCTGCCGAGATTACAACAAGACATCCGTGACCTGATGCAGGCCCTCATGGAAGAATTTGACCTTCCGAAACCACGACTGACGGCACGTCAATGAGCCGCAAGCAACTGGTCGATCGCTTCGCGCAGTTGTTCAAAAGTGAAGGGCTTTAGAAGGACGCGGTCGGCACCCAAGGCCAGGGCCGCCGCGTGCAATGAATGGTCTTGGCTTGCGCTACTGCCGGAGATCGCGATGATCGGCAAATTCGGATTGGACCGTTTGAGGTCGCGGATCACTTCCATACCGTCGCGGTCCGGCATGATCAGATCGACGACCGCCAAGGCAACCCCCTCCGCTTCGGAGACATCAAGTGCGACCTGGGATTCCAGCACGCACGCAAGTTGCCAAGCAGGGCTCGCACGCAGATGCGCCCGTTGCAAGGAAGCGAGCAGTTCATAGTCATCGTCGACGACAAGCACTGTGCATTGTGAATATTCCGCGGCTCGGCAGGTCACGCTGCGAGTGTATCAATACGATACATTCGATCAAAGCCCTTGGGCTTCGTCTTTGCTCTCCACCTCTTGCTCCTGCTCCTCCTTCGAACGGAAGACCTCCGGGTTCTTGACCACGAAGTCCTGAATCCAGCGCTGGAGGAACCAGTCGCGCCGACCGGCGCGCAGCGAGCGCCATCCCAGGATGCTGATCACCAGTGCTCCTACCGTGTCGACGATCAGATCCCACATCGTGTCCACGAGTCCGCTCTTCTGCATATTCATGCCAAAGATCTGATCCATGGCGAACTCGAAGATCTCCCAGATCGCACCCAACCCCACCGCGAACAGAAAGGCAAAGAACGCAACGAAGCACGGCTTCATGTGTAACTCGACGCGTTCGTGCTCATTCAGGATATGAACGAGCAGAAAGCCCAAGATGCCGAGCAAGAAACCCGATCCGGTGTGCAAGAGTGCGTCCCACCACCAATAGCGCACGTAGTAGCCGTGGACCTCGCCCAGGAAGAGCGACGCGTAGAGGAAAGCCACGGCGAGCAGCTCCATCTCGGCCGGGATCGTGGCTCGGAATCGACGCCCGAGAATGACCGGAAGAAAGGTGAGGCCTGCAATCGCCGCTGTCGTTAGCGCAGGAAGCCAGCGCCCTTGCAACAAAGCTAGCGCGGCCCCGAGCAGAAGGAAGAACTGCAGAACAAGGGTGACGCGCTTGCTAAGTACCATTTGTCATGCCGCACAGCTTGGCCCCCGCAGCCTAGCAAACTCGTATGCTGCGAGTTGTCAGAGCTCGATGAAGGTGCAGCATTTGCACGTCGAGCCGAAACTCGAACAATTGGACGAAAAGTGTCCGCGGCTGCCTATTCAGCCATTGC
The DNA here is from genome assembly GCA_040264055.1 of Planctomycetota bacterium. Taxonomy (GTDB): domain Bacteria; phylum Planctomycetota; class UBA1135; order UBA1135; family UBA1135. The sequence continues at coordinate 2,648 of JBDQJC010000096.1, read as the reverse complement.
CGAGCGCACCAGCACCACCTGCAGTGGCTCGGGCTGCTTGAACTCGAAGCCGAGTTGCTTGAGCACAGTGGTCTCGTAGCCGGGAGCATCGACGTGCAAGTCAAAGACTTGGTCGCGTAGCACCGGAATCTTGGCGACTCCGTCCGTCGTATCGCGATGGAACTTCACCGGGGGCCGCTCGCCTTCGACGAGTTGCACGGTACAAGTGAAATTGTTCAGAGCTTCACCCGACTCTTGGCCAAAGACCTGGACCTCATAGTTCCCAATACCCGGCGGAAGCGGCAAAGGAGCATTCCGCCGTTCCTGCTGCCGTCTCTGCTTCGCCATCTTTGGATCGCGAGGGTTGAATCCCGGCTGCGGACCTTCCAAGCCCATTCTCCCAGGCGCAGCGGGCCCGGGCGGGATAGGCCTTTGCGTGGTGCGCGAGCCCAACTCTCCGAGACGCTGGCGTTCCGACTCTTCCGATCCAACCGGCGTGGCGGCTTGATCGAGTCCGTCCTGACCATTGTCGGTCACCGCGGTCAGAATTCCCGGACCATCAGTCGACGACGCTTCACTACCTCCGCGACCAGGTCCAAGGACCCAGTAAACCGAGAACATGGCGACAAGGGCTACGGGTACAGCGAAGTTGAGCGAGAGTTTCATGGCTGCAAAAATTGAATGTCGAGATGCAAGGCACGCCCCTCCCATGATGGGGAGGGGCGTGCTCTGCGAAAGGGTCTACTTGTTGACGAGCACGAACTGGCAGAACGTGTCCACGTGACCAGGCTTGGAGACGCGGAGGGTCACGCGGAAGCGTGCGCCCTTGGACTGGTTCCAATCACTGGTCTTGAGGTTGTAGATGTACATGTCGCCAGCAAGGCGCATGACGGATCCCTGGTCGTTCGACAGACCGGAGTCATCGACAACCTCGTTGGCGACAATCGTGTCCCCTACCATGTCCTCAACGAGATCGACCGTAGCCGTCACCGTCGGATCGAACACGTTGTCACAGCTCACGCGGAGCTTGACCGGGACCGTACGGCCCGAGCGAATCTTGTTGTCAGCCGTTCCATCGAGCGGATTGAGGAGCTCGTAATCGAAAGCGCCTTTCATCACCGTGACGGGGAATCCAGTAGAACTCATGTTGCCCGCGGCATCCGTGACTTCGCAAGTCACGAAGGTGGTGCCCGGCGACAAGGTCGAAGGAGTGCAAACAACCGTCAGGTCCAAGTCGCAATTGTCGGTCACACTCACCGAGAGATCCGAAGCGCCCACTGACATGTCAGATCCGGCACAGTCGGTAACCAGAGTCAAGCTACTCGGCGCAACGAGTACAGGCGCTTCCGTGTCGAGCACGGTGATGTTGAACGCACTGCTTGCCGAATTTCCAGACTTATCGACAGCCGAGGCCGTCACAGTCGTGGTGCCAACGGGGAAGAAGTCGCCTGAGGAAACAGGAGCTCCACCGACAGAAACCACCACATCAAGGTTCGGATCACAGAGGTCCGTGCCGGCTACGACGAAATCGACTGCAGCACCACACTCGCCTAGATCATTCGCAACGCTGATGTCACCGGGAACGGTAATGACTGGTGCAGTATTGTCCTCCACGCGAACGCGAATCTCCACCGAGCTCGCATTTCCTACAAGATCGGTTGCAGTGCAAGTCACGACATGTTCGCCCATCGCGAACGTCGTTCCGTTCGGATCGACTGGATTCCCATCTTGGTCTTGACAGCTCATGTTGACCACGCCGCATGCGTCCACCGCTTCAACCGTGAAACTCACGTTCGCGCCTGGCGTACCGGTGCACTCCTTCACGATCGTCTCGGTCGGGAAGACCGTAAAGGCTGGAGCAATGGTGTCCTCCATCGTGATGACAGTCGTGGCCGACGAAGTGTTACCCGTTGCATCGCGTGCAGTCACTGTCACTGCTTGCGACCCGAGCTCAAGAGCCGCTGGGCTGAATGTGATCTCGGGAGCAGTATCACAATTATCGGTCGCGCTGATTCCCAGCATGCTGCGGAACAGCACGGTCGAAGGTGCCTGGCACTCGAGCGTGTAGTCAGCTTGCACGCCAGCGAGTACGGGGGCAATTGAATCGTGTACCGTGACGTCGAAGCTCTCCAAAAGGATCGCTTCGCCAGCGCTTACCAGTGAGACATCGAAGCTAGCCACTCCAAGTGGAACCACGAGGGGGCCGAAGCCGACTTCGGCATCGGCCGGCGCTGAAGCGACCACAACGGTCGTGCCCCCTTCGCTTACTTCCAGGGTCGCCCCCGCAGGGATGGCCCCGGCAATCGAAACCGTGAAGTACACGTCTGCCGTTCGGTTGACCGTGTCATCGCATTGCGCAGTTATGTCATCAATCGGAGCAATCGACGGTCCACCTGCCCCGAACTTGGCGAGGAAGAGGTCCTGCTGGCCTGACCCCACTTGCGGTGGGCCCAGGCCCCGACCTCATTCGCACGCGGCTTCTGTTTCTAGAAGCGCTTTCCCCCGCTGAGCGCAGCGAGTTCCTCACCGTGGTAGCTCGTCAACTCGATGAAGCCGCATCGGAAATGCGTACCCTGGAGCGCGAGGTGCGCCGCAGCGGGGATCGAATCAGCACGCTCGCCACGCGCGGGGCTCTGCTCGTCGCTCGTGCCCGACGCGACTGGTTCAAG
>JBDQJC010000095.1:0-8860 GCA_040264055.1 Planctomycetota bacterium | reverse complement strand
GTGAACTCGGCGATGTACGGAGCAGGATCGTCGGTATCAATCAGATGCTCGGCCCACAAGTTGGCAGCCAGCCCACTAAACGCGAGCCCATGCGACTTCATCTTTGCGACGATCTCTTGGCGCTGCTCCTTACTTGGCAGGTCATCCGGGTTGGGGTGTGGCGGGAAGCCGCCAAGTTCCATGCCGTCAAAGCCAAGCGCCGCCAGCTTCGTGCAGACCGTGTCAAAATCAACCGGTTTGTCCGCGTAGGGACCAATCGTGTAAGCCCAAGAGCCAATCGAGATGCGTTTCATGTTGTGGATTCCTGTCTTGCGTCGTGGGAAAGGGTCGCCAAGCGCCTAGTAAGTCGCGCGACCGCCAGAAATATCGAAGCACGCGCCGGTGGTGAAACTGGATTCCTCGCTGGCGAGGTAATGCACCAAGGCGGCCACTTCTTCGGGCAGACCGGTTCGGCCTACCGGGATTTTTGAAACCATGTAATCGATGGTCTCTTGATTGACTTGGTCGAGCATCGGGGTGTGGATGACCGCCGGAGCGACCGAACTGATGCGGATGCCCGTTTCGGCGACCTCCTTGGCAAGCGACTTGGTCATGCCAATCACCCCCGCTTTGGATGCCGAGTACGGCCCGAGTTTGGGATTGCCTTCCTTGCCGGCAATCGAAGCGATGTTGATGATCCGTCCGTAGTTGGACTTGCGCATCGGGCCTAGCGCGGCGCGATTGCATAGCCAGACCCCCGTCAGATTCACGTCGAGGACCTGACGCCATTCTTCCGCGGAGGTCTCCCAGGCGAAGGCGTTGCGGCCGACGATACCGGCCGAGCAGACCAAAATGTCATAGCTGCCGAGCTCATTGACGACGCGCTGGGTCATCTGATCGACCTGCTCGGCATCGGTGACATCGAATGCGCAGGCGATCGCAGTCGCCCCGGCCGCACGCAACTCTTCCACTGCTTGCTCGGCGGCAGCGAGATCCAAGTCAGCGATTGCGACCTTGGCCCCCGCTGCTGCGAGCCGATGGGCGATCGCCAGTCCGATTCCGCGCGCGCCGCCGGTAACCACAGCTGCGCGACCAACAAGAGAGAAGTGTGCGTGTTCCATGGCGCGTCCTAAGCGGGTCCGAATCCTAGCATGGGCTCGCGCGACGCGGCTCGCAATGCAAGTGCCGAGCAGTGAGCAGCGATTCAGCCCTGCTTTTTTGTCGCATCTTCGTTCGCCCGGGGTCGCAAAAGCTCGACCATGGCTTCACCTAAGGCGCGCCCCACCCACAGGTAAGTTTCGGCGTTGTGGTTGTAGTGATGACCCTGCCCAGTGGGCGAAATGTCCTTGGCCCGCCACGCGCCGCGCGCTTCGACCGTCTTCACATTCCCGGCAAATTCTGGGTACTTGCCGCGTTCGCCGCTGACTGCAAGTTGCGCCTCGGCCACGGTGAGGCCGGGCCCTTTCAGGTTCCAACCTTCGAAGGCGATGGTCGCGAGCACAAACTTCGCCGTCGGCGCCTTCAAGTCTTTGCGCAGCTGCTTGATCAGGTGCACGAGGTTCTGCTCGTAGCGGCTGGCATGAGCGGGGTTCTGATCCTTGTGTCCTTGCCACCAAACGAAACCCGCGATCTCGAATCCTTGGCCCTGGTCGTGTGGATAGAACTTTTTCATGTCGGCAAGGACTTCCTTAGTATCCCGCAAGAAGTCGTCGTACTGCTTGCCGGCGTACCAATTGACCGGTTTCTTTTCCTCGCCCTCGACCCAGGAAGGTGTCGTATCGCCCGAGCCCGCGTAAGTGCGCCCTTCGTAGACAAAGCGCTCGCTGTCAGGTGGAAGGATGTCCCAGCCCAGGCTGCGGTTTCCTTGCGAAGCTTTGATCAGCACGACCGGCTCGTCGTGGAAATCACCGAGGACCTGGCCAAATCCCAACTCGGGTCCGAAATGCTTGCCGCTCGGTTGCAACCATTGTTGCTTCTGCCCGACCGTGACTTGAACGAGCCAGACGTCGTCTCGCGCGATCCAATTCCCGTACGCGTCCTGCATGCCGGCGACCAACGCGTGCTTTTTCTCCGCGAGATGGGCAAGGGTGCCGGGGGTTTCCACCGGGTCAATCCGGCCAAAACCGACCATATTCGATTGCCCAAGCAGCACGTAGACCTTCACGGCAGGCCTCGCGCTGGGCTCTTGAGCAAATGCCGGCGGGCTCGCCACAAAGCTCCATACAGCAGCGAATGCGAGAAGGGTCCAGGGTGCGCGAGGCAGCTTCATGCAGCCAGGATAGCGGCCAGGGCAGGCTGAAAGCGCGCTCGAAATTCCGGCTGCTTGGCGGCATATCCGCTGCCAACCTTGGCTAGACTTCGAGCGTGCAAATGCAGCATGTCCTTCGGCGCGTTGTGACAAGTCCCGGTTTAGCGATCGAGCGGCTTGGCGAGCAGCTACTTGCACTTCCGTATGACGAAATGCGGGCGTTTGCAACTCGAGGTGCGATTCGACCTGTGATCAATCAACGCGAGTTTCGCATCGTAAGTTTGCGACGATCGGGGCACCACGCAGTGATCGACTGGTTAATGCGACAGCTCGCTGGAGAAATCGTGCACTTGAATGACCTACGCCCGACCGTCAATCCTTTCCGCCAATACTGGCTCGGGGGCGTCCGAGGGAAGGGGCACGGAGCAGAATACCGGATGCGCGATCTTGCCGAGATTGAGTTCTATTCCGGAGACTCGGGCAAGGATCGATTGCGTCAAGATTCGCGTGGCGCGTTCACGCCCAAGGATGCACTCTTGTTGAATTTTGAAGACTGCGCGATTTCTCGGGTCTTTTCCAAGCGCAGCCACCGACTTCACGACTTACATGTCGGTCGAAGCGCAAGAATCCGAAACATTCTCATTCTGCGTGACCCATTTAACTGGATGGCCAGCCGACTGAAGATTGGCTTCCGTGATGTCAAGGGGCCGACTCGTCGCACATTGACGGACCTATGGCTTGAGTATGCACGCGAGTTTCTCGGTGAGACCAAACACGTGCCTCAGCCAGCTGTCTTTGTGAACTACAACCGTTGGTTCTCCGAGAAGGAATACCGCCGCGAACTTGCGGACGAACTGGGCGTCCCCTTCCTCGACGAGGGACTCGGCCAAGTCGCCACGCAAGCCGGGGGAAGTAGCTTTGACGGCACCGCCTTCGAAGGACGCGCACAAGACATGAAGGTGCTGGAGCGCTGGCGCAGTTTTGCGGACGACGAGGAGTTCCGGCAACTCATCGGTCATGCCGAGGTTTTCGACTGCTCAGATCGTCTGTTTGGGCCGATTCCGGGGACTGACGCACTTCGCCCCTAGAGACTCAGTCGATGCGAATGAGCAAGGAGCAGCAGCTGGCTGCGCCTTCGGCCTTCGCCAACTCGTCGAGAGGCAAGGCCTCGACTGCAAAGCCGGCCGCTTCGATCCGCTGCCTGGTTCTTGGATACGCCGCGCCGTGCAAGATCTTTGAGCCAAGGTCCACGCAGTTTGCCGCGTCTGGCTCGGTCGGATCGACTTCGATCTGTCGGTAGGCGCCGAAGACCTCCGGCGCGACCCAGTGTGGGTTGATCAGCACGGTCTCCGGGTCCAAGCAAGTCACCGCAGACTTCAGGTGCAAACACGCCTCGACCGAGACAGCTTCGACCCGATAACCAAGCAGCCGCGTCAGCTCGGCAAGTTCGGTGACGGCAGCGTGCGTACTCCGGCTCGACATCCCGACAAAGATCTGCTTGCCGAGGACCAAGACATCTCCTCCGTCGAGCTGGGCAGAATCGGAAATCGAAGCGACCGGAAGCAGCTTGGCCAACTCCTTCTGCATCGCCTTGGTTTCGGGACGGCGCGATGCCGCGCCGGGGCGCGTGATGATCGCCAGCCCATCGAGCACGATCGCCGTATCTTCGACGAAAACCGAGTCGGGCAACTCCAGCTCTTCCGGCAAAGAGATGACTTCCCAATCCGCTGCCTGAAGTGCGCGCACATAGCCGCGATGCTGAGCCTGCGCGCGCTCCAAGTGGATCGGAACTCGATCGAGATGCGTAAGCTGGCAGTTTCCGATCGATCGGCTTAGCTCACGCGTGATGGCGATTCTCTGCTGTCCCAAGTTAGCGTTCCCTTCCCTCGGCGAGTGCCATCAGTGCAAACGCACTTGCAGCACGACTGATGTAATGCTTGCCATCGCGTCGAGGCGATCGCGTGAACCACTCTCCGTTTTCGCGTTGATTGGACCGAAGCCACAACCGTCCTTTCTCGATCGGCGTGGAAATATCCTCTGCACCCTGCATTGCAGAATCAGCGACTTCGGTTCTCTGAAGGACATAGGTCGCGAAGGCCGTCGGATACGCCTCGCTGGTCTTGGTCTGCTCTTTGCCGCCATCGCGCTTCCAAGCAGGCCCTGAAAGCGAGGCCATGGACCAACCACCATCGGCAGCTTGAGCTTCGAGGAGCTCACCGCGCCATTGGACCGCTTCTTCGGCGCGCAAGAGGTCTGGCCAGAACTTGGATGCCCAGAGCCGCATCGCTTTGGCATGCAGACTGACGGGAGGCTTGGCTCTGAGGTAAGCGACGAGCTTCTTCGCGTTCGAACGGTCTTGGTTGGCAATCCGGGTGACCCCATTGAGTTCGCCAAGCGCGACGAGCATCAAGCTTGGACCGAACTCGGCATCCGATTCAAAGGGAGGCCAATTGCATTGCAGCCAGTCCTCCCAGGTTCCGCTGTCGTCGAGAAGTTCCCAGGCGTGGTCCAGGCCTTGACGGGTGACCGCATGGAGCCCAAGCCCGGTGCGAGCATCGCTCATCGCAAGGAAGGCAGCCGTGGCGACCATGCCTTCGGTACTGCCGTGCTGGCCACTCGGTTGGGCGCGCCCCTCCAGATACTTCATCAGGTATTCCTGCGCAAAGGCGCGTCCCACCGCGACCTCGTGTGACCCAGGCGCAAGAGCGGGTTGGGCGGCAAGCCCCCACCCGTTGGTGTGGCAACTCACGCACTTGCGTACATCGCGCCACTCTTGCTTGGATGCGACGTGTGCCTGGACGCCTCGAGAAAAGGAAGCTGCTGGGAAGGACTCCGCTTCAGTTCCCAGGGACCGGCTATTTGAGTCAACAGCGGCCCGCGGACGGAAACCGCAGGCAATCCCAGCCAATCCAAGAAGTAGGAGCACCATCCGCATGGGCCCCAGCCTAAGGGCATTTCTACCCCGCACTCTCCGAGCTTTCCTGGCTGCCACGGGAATTGTTCCCAACACGCCCTAAGCTAGGGGGTGTCTGAGCGAGTCCTCCTCACTGGCGCGACCGGCTACGTTGGCGGTCGGCTGCGCCGCCGCCTGGAAGAACGCGGTGTTGCGCTGCGATGCCTTGCGCGCCGGCCGGAGGAACTGCGTGCTCGCGTTGCCGAGTCCACGGAGGTCGTGCGCGGTGATCTGCTCGACGCCGACACGCTTGGTCCCGCGCTCGCGGGGGTGCACACCGCCTATTACCTGGTGCACTCGATGGGCTCGGAAAAGGACTTCGAAGCGCGTGATCGAACGGCGGCGACGAACTTTTCTGCCGCGGCGACGGCGGCCGGCGTGAAGCGCATCGTGTATTTGGGCGGGCTGGCGCACGGCGACGACCTGTCCCCGCATTTGCGCAGCCGACATGAAGTCGGAGCGATCCTGCGTGCCGGGGAAGTACCGGTGCTGGAGCTTCAGGCTTCGGTCGTGCTGGGTTCGGGCAGCTTGTCTTTTGAAATGGTCCGCGCGTTGGTCGAACGCTTGCCCATCATGATCTGCCCCAAGTGGATTGAAGTTGCCGCGCAACCGATCGCAGTCGAGGACCTGCTTGCCTACCTCCTTGAGGCACGCGAGATCAAGTTATCCGCGAGCCGCGTCTTTGAAATTGGTGGCGCTGACCAGGTCTCCTATGGCGACTTGATGCGCGAGTACGCACGACAACGCGGATTGAAACGCTGGATGATTCGCGTTCCAGTCCTGACTCCGCGGCTATCCAGCCTGTGGCTTGGTTTGGTGACACCGCTCTATGCACGGGTCGGACGCAAGCTGGTCGAGTCGATCAAGCATCCGTCGATCGTGCATGACCAGGCTGCGCTCCAAGCCTTTCAAGTCCGACCGCGCGGCATGGCAGCGGGCATTGCGAAAGCGCTGCGCGATGAAGAGCGTCAGATTACCGAGAGCCGCTGGTTTGATGCCTTTTCCTCCGGAGGCGACGCGCGCTCCTGGGTCGGCGTGCGCTTTGGCAATCGGTTGGTCGATCAACGTGCACGCGAGGTCTCGGTTGGATCGGACGCCGCCTTCGCACCGATTCAGCGCATCGGAGGTGAAACTGGCTGGTATGGCTTTAACTGGCTTTGGAAACTGCGCGGATTCCTCGACCTTTTGGTGGGCGGCGTCGGAGTCCGGCGTGGTCGCCCTCACCCGGACGAACTTCGAGTCGGCGATGCACTCGACTTCTGGCGCGTCGAGGCCTACGAGCCGGGGCGCTTGCTGCGCCTCTCTGCTGAAATGAAATTGCCCGGCCGAGCTTGGCTTGAATTCGAGGTCCTACCGACGGAAACGGGTGCCACGATCCGCCAAACCGCGCTCTACGATCCCGTCGGCCTGTTCGGCTTGGTCTATTGGTGGGCGGTCTACCCTCTGCACGTGTTGATCTTCCGCCGCATGCTGCGCAACATCTGTCGCGCTGCAGAAGTAGAGGGCCAAGCGTCAGACTGAATGCGAGACCGGCTGAATCCATGCCGCAACGAAGAATGCACCCTGAGCTCACGAGCAAGTCTGCCCCTGTTTTTCGCGCCGCCGAGAAGTCTCCTAGGCGTTTTCACGCGGCGGCGCTCCTCTTGAGGAAGGTGACTTGAGTTCCGCGTTTGCAAGAACACTGCGTAGCGCCGGGGGAAACCTTGTTCACTTGCAGAAAAGTAGCACCGTATTTCCGAAAGAGGATTGGCTCGAGCGTGACTGGTTTTTCGTTCCGTATGATCAACTGCACCAAGACTTGCCTCCGTGGGCAGAGCTTGATTCAAGTCGACTTGGCTTCGTCCTGATTGAGTCGCGGTCAAAAGCTCGACGGCGGCTTTATCACAAGCAGAAACTTGCCCTGGTGCTGGCGAATCAGCGTCACTTTGCCTGCGAGCAGGCAGCGCGTGGGGTCGCCGTTCAGTATCTGATTGGCGAGGCTGGTTATGCTGAAGCTTTGGGTTGCTTCTTGAGTGACTGCGGCGTGAAAGTTCTGCGAGTTCCTGAACCAGCGGAGCGCGAGCTTCGACTTGAACTGGCTCCTTTAGTTCAGGACAAGAAACTCGAACTGGTCTCGCACGGCGGCTGGTTGACGACACCAGATCAGTTCAACGAGTCCTGCCCTACCCCTCCTTATCGCTTCGACAGTTTCTATCGTCGTGTCAGGCGCGACCGTGGCTGGTTGATGGAATCGGGGAAACCAGTCGGGGGAAAGTGGAGTTTCGACGCCGAGAATCGCAAGCCATGGAAAGGAGAGTTTCCGGCTCCGGAAAGGTTGAAGTTTCCGGTCGATGCCATCAAGAGTGAAGTGGGCTCACTCGTCGAGAGCGATTTTGGCGACCACCCTGGCAAGTTGGATCTCGACTATTTACCGGCAACTCTTGCCGATGCCCAAAACTCCTGGTCTTGGGCGTTGCGCTTCTGTCTTCAGCATTTTGGTCCATTCGAGGACGCAATGACAGAAGCCTCGACGGGGCTTTTTCATACACGAATCGCGCCACTACTCAATCTCCATCGACTGCTCCCGGAACAGATCGTCGAGAGTGTCTTGGCAAGCGAATCTCCACTTGCTTGCCGCGAGGGGTTCCTCCGCCAGGTTGCAGGGTGGAGGGAGTTTGTGAGGCATGTCCATCGCGAAACGAATGGGTTTGAGAATCTGGTGAAATCCTCTGGAGAGAGTCTGCCGCAGACATTCTGGGGCGACGCACCTTCTGGGCTACGCTGCCTTGATCACACAGTTGATACGGTTTGGCGCGAAGGGTACAGCCATCACATCACCAGATTGATGGTCCTGGGGAACCTTGCGACTCTACTCGAAGTTGACGCGCTCGAGCTACGTGACTGGTTTTGGGTGGCATACACCGATGCGTATGACTGGGTGGTTGATCCCAATGTGCTTGGGATGGCGACTTGGGCAACACGTGGAGTCATGACGACGAAGCCCTACATCTCGGGAGCGGCCTATCTCAATCGCATGGGAGACCATTGCTCGTCTTGTGACTTCCATCCCAAAAAGAACTGCCCCGTCACTCATCTCTATTGGGCTTGGATGGAACGACATGGATCGGAACTCAAGGGGAACGTACGTATGGCAATGCCGCTGAAGAGCCTTTCCAAGCGTTCTCCCGAGAAGCGCAACGAGGATCGTGAGGTTTTCTCTCGCGTGCAAGAAGCACTCGCAAACAGAGAGCGGCTCACTCCTTAGATTATCTGCAACAGGGACAAGACTGGGTCAAGCTCACCGCTTCTGGTGAGCCCCATAGCTCAATTGAAAAACCCCGCACCAGCCATCACGGCCAGTACGGGGTCTGCTTGGTAGCGGAGGAGGGATTTGAACCCCCGACACGCGGATTATGATTCCGCTGCTCGCCGTTTGTTTTCAATGGTTTACGTTCATTTTGGCCATCAAATGGACATGAACCATGCAATTGGAGAAACATACGAACGGCACTTGGTATTGCCGATTCAAGAAGGACGGGCGTTGGCTGCGGCGCTCGTTGCGGACAACAAGCAAGCGCGAGGCCCAGAAGCGCATCGGCAACCTTGATCTCGACTCAGTGAAGGCCGAAACCATCCGAGGCGCTGCTAGACGTTGGTTGATGGAGCAGGAACAGCGCACCCTCACAGACAAACACCTGCGC